>JBKJJF010000009.1:0-17938 GCA_046598195.1 Rhizobacter sp.
AACTTCGCCCCGCACGATTACCTGACAGGCAGCCGCTTTGAAGACGCCGCCTTGCGCGAGACCTCTGAAACGAATGCCAGCTCATCCATCAACTGGCAGCTGCGCCTTGAAATGAAGTTGTGACGGGCGTTTGCCTTAAATCCAGACACTGACCGATAGCAGAGCTGTGCTATTTACCTTTTGTATGGATTCCATGCATTCATTCGACTGAATCGACCCGAGTCCGCCCAATTTCGCCCCCGCTAACTCGGTGTTTGCCCTGATCTGGTGCCTTTTGGCACAGCCCTTGCGCTGTTTAGCGCTGCAGCTGCGTGACCACGCAGCGCCAGCCACCAAAAACAGGAGACACCATGCCCATCGTCTTGCGCCGTGCCGCGCTGCTCTTTCCCGCCCTCTCTGCCATCGCCACCGCCCTGGCCTTGGCCACGTCGCCCATGGCCTTCGCCCAGTCCAAGGGTGAGATCCGCATCGCCCACGTTTACGGCAAGACCGGCCCGCTGGAGGCCTACGGCAAACAGACCCAGACCGGCCTGATGATGGGCCTGGAATACGCCACCGGCGGCACCATGATGGTGGCCGGCAAGAAGCTGGTGGTGATCGAAAAAGACGACCAGGGCAAGCCCGACATCGGCAAGAGCCTGCTCGCTACCGCCTACGGTGACGACAAGGCCGACATCGCCATCGGCACCACCGGCTCGGGCGTGGCGCTGGCCATGCTGCCGGTGGCCGAGGAGTACAAGAAGATCTTGCTGGTGGAGCCGGCCGTGGCCGACTCGATCACCGGCGAGAAGTGGAACAAGTACATCTTTCGCACCGGGCGCAACAGCTCGCAAGACGCGATCAGCAACGCCGTTGCTTTGGACAAGCCCGGCGTGACGGTGGCCACGCTGGCGCAAGATTTCGCCTTCGGCCGCGACGGCGTGAAGGCCTTCAGAGACGCGATCAAAAACGCCAAGCTCGTGCACGAGGAGTACCTGCCTCCCGCCACCACCGATTTCACCGCCGGCATCCAGCGCCTGATCGACGCGCTGAAAGACAAACCCGGCCGCAAGATCGTCTGGGTGGTGTGGGCCGGTGCCAATTCGCCGTTCAGCAAGTTCGCTGACCTCGAGCTGCAAAAACGCTATGGCATCGAGCTCGCCACCGGTGGCAACATCTTGCCGGCGCTGGTGGCCTACAAACAATACCCCGGCCTCGAAGGTGCGGCGTACTACTACTTCGGCATTCCGAAGAACCCGGTCAACGAGTGGCTGGTGGCCAACCACTACAAAAAATTCCAGAGCCCGCCTGACTTCTTCACCGCCGGTGGCATGAGCGCTGCCATTGCACTGGTCGAGGCCCTCAAGAAAACCCAGGGCGACACCAACACCGACAAGCTCATCACCACGATGGAAGGCATGAGCTTCGAGACACCCAAGGGCAAGATGACCTTCCGCAAGGAAGACCACCAGGCGATGCAGAGCATGTACCACTTCAAGATCAAGGTCGACCCGGCCTTCGCCTGGGGTGTGCCCGAGCTGATCCGCGAGATCAAGCCCGAGGAAATGAACATTCCGATCAACAACAAACGTTGAAGTCATTCCTCGGCCAGAGTCCGTTCGCCCTGAGCTTGTCGAAGGGTGCGCAAAACACGGCGCGGGCTTCGACAGGCTCAGCCCGAACGGACCCTGGGGCCCGTTGAGGCTTGTTGCCAACCCAACCCACAGGAGACCAGCATGAGCATCGCATCCAAGCGTTTCGTTGCGGCGTTGTCGTTTGCCGTTGCGGCCTGCACGCAGGCTGCCGTGCCCTTGCCGGCCTACAACGTCGACACCACCCAGATCACGGTATCGGGCTTGTCCGCGGGCGGCTTCATGGCCAACCAGCTGGGCCACGCCTACTCGGCCACCTTCAAAGGCGTGGGTGTGTTTGCCGCCGGCCCCTACATGTGTGCGGGCCACAGCAACTACACCGCCTGCATGTACAACGCGAGCATCAGCGCCAGCATGCTGAGCACCCTGCAAGCTGACATCAACAACTGGAGTGGCACGGCCAACGACCACAAGGCCTTTGTGGCGGCCCAGAAGATCTACCTGTTCGTGGGTAACAGCGACACCACCGTCGGCCCCAACCCGATGAACGCGCTGCAAACGCAGTACGGCAACAACGGCGTACCGGCCGCCAACCTCGACTACGTGAAGCGCGCCGGCACTGCCCACGTGTTCCCGACCGATTTCGACAGCAGCGGCAACAACGGCTGCAGCAGCAGCGCCTCGCCCTACATCAGCAACTGCGGTTATGACGGTGCCAAGGCGGCGCTGACCCAGTTCTACGGCACGCTCGCCGCGCGCAACAACACGCCTGCGGCCAGCAACTACATCGAGTTCAACCAGAGCGCTTTCACCAGCAACCCCGGCATGGCTGCCACCGGCTGGTTGTATGTGCCGGCGAGTTGTGCGAGCGGCACGCAGTGCAAGCTGCACGTGGCCTTGCACGGCTGCCAGCAGAACGTCGCGACGATCGGCGACAAGTTCATCAAAAACACCGGCTACACCCGCTGGGCCGACACCAACCACCTCATCGTCTTGTTCCCGCAGACCCAGGTCGACAGCAGCAACCGCGCCACCTCGGCCAGCGCCTCGCTGCCCAACCCCAACGGCTGCTGGGACTGGGTGGGCTGGTACGGCAGCAACTTTGCGCAAAAGGCCGGCACCCAGCAGGTGGCCATCAAGGCGATGGTCGACCGGCTCGCGTCGGGGGGTGGCACACCACCGGACCCCGACCCAAACCCGTCGCCACCGCCACCGCCCGCGCCCGCGCCCGCGCCCGCGGCAACCTGCTTCACCGCGAGCAACTACGCCCACACCACGGCCGGCCGCGCGCGTGTCTCGATGGGCTACACGCTGGCCAACGGCTCCAACCAGAACCTGGGTTTGTGGAACGTGTTCATCACGACCACGCTGAAGCAGACCGCCCCGAATTATTTTGTCCTTGGCACCTGCCCTTGATCTCCTGATGCTTGAAACCAAAGACCTCACCATCCACTTCGGCGGCCACGTGGCGGTAGACCACGTGAGCTGCACGTTCCAGCCCGGCACCTTGACCGCCATCGTCGGCCCCAACGGCGCGGGCAAGACCACCTACTTCAACCTGATCTCGGGCCAGCTGCGTGCCAGCGAAGGCACGGTCAAGTTGAACGGTGTCGACATCACCCGCGAGGCCGCTTCGGCGCGCACACACCGCGGCATCGGCCGCGCGTTTCAGCTGACGCAGCTGTTTCCCAACCTGTCGGTGGTGGAAAACGTGCGCCTGGCTGTGCAGTCGCGCCGCAAGGAGGGGCTCAACCTCTGGTCGGTGTGGCTCGACCAGCGCAACACGCTGGAGCGTGCCCACATGATGCTGGAGCGTGTGCGCCTGGCCGACAAGGCCGACGTGGCCGCAAGCAGCCTGCCGCACGGCGATCAACGCAAGCTCGAGGTCGCCATGCTGATGGCCCTCGACCCCCAAGTTTTCATGTTCGACGAACCCACCGCGGGCATGAGCGTGGACGAGGTTCCAGTGATCCTGGACCTCATCCGCGCACTTAAATCACGGCGCGACTGCACCATCTTGCTGGTGGAGCACAAGATGGACGTGGTGCGTGAGCTGGCCGACCGCATCATCGTGTTGCACAACGGGCAGCTGGTGGCCGATGGCGAGCCGGCTGCGGTGATCGCCTCGCCGATCGTTCAGCAGGCGTACCTGGGCACCGTGGCGGAGGCGGCAACATGAACGCACGCCACCCCCCGTTCGGGCTGAGGTATCGAAGCCCAGCGCATGCCGTCGCGGAACGAGGCTTCGATACCTCAGCCCGAACGGTTCCTCCCTTGCTGCAACTACAGGGCGTGCAAACGCACATTGGCGCATATCACATCCTGCACGGTGTTGACTTCGAGGTGCCCACCGGCCAGGTCACCATGCTGCTCGGTCGCAACGGCGCCGGCAAGACCACCACGCTGCGAACCATCATGGGCCTGTGGGCCGCCTCCAAGGGCCGTGTGCGCTTCGACGGCCAAGACATCCAGGGCCGCAACACACCCGACATCGCCCAACTCGGCATCGCCTACGTGCCCGAAAACATGGGGCTTTTTGCCGACCTCAGCGTGCGCGAAAACATGCTGCTCGCCGCGCGCAACGCACGCACCGTGGAGCAAATGGACAGCAAGCGCCTTGAATGGTTGTTCGAGCTGTTTCCCCCGGTGAAAAAGTTCTGGCTCTACCCGGCCGGCAAGCTCTCGGGCGGGCAAAAGCAGATGCTTGCAATTGCGCGCGCGATGGTCGAGCCGCGCCGCCTGCTGCTGATCGACGAGCCGAGCAAGGGCCTCGCGCCCGCCATCATTCAAAACCTCATCGCCGCGCTGCGCGAGCTGAAACGCACCGACACCACCGTGCTGCTGGTGGAGCAAAACTTCAGCATGGCGCGTGCCCTGGGTGACCAGGTGGCGGTGATGGACAACGGCCAGGTGGTGCACCGCGGCGCCATGGCCGAGCTGGCCGACAGCGAAGAGCTGCAGCAGCGGCTGCTGGGTTTGTCGCTGGGAGCGCACCAATGAACAAGACACGCCCGGCGCCGGGCCGCCCCAAGCCGGGCGGCGCCCCTGGGGGGCAGGAGCGCAGCGACTGGGGGGCTGTCATCGGTACACGGGGAAGTCGCGTGTCAGCGCGGCCACCTTGGCACGCACCGCGGTGATGTTGGCTTCGTCGTGCGGCTTGTCCAGCACGTCGGCGATCAGGTTGGCGGTGGCGCGAGCCTGCTCTTCCTTGAAGCCGCGGGTGGTGAAAGCCGGCGAGCCGAGGCGGATGCCGCTGGTGACCATCGGCTTTTGCGGGTCGTTCGGGATGCCGTTTTTGTTGCAGGTCATGTGAGCCGCTCCCAAGATGGCCTCGGCTTCCTTGCCCGTCAGGTTCTTGGGCCGCAGGTCGACCAGCATCACGTGGCTTTCGGTGCGCCCGCTCACGATGCGCAGGCCGCGTGCGGTGAGGGTGTCGGCCAGCACGGCGGCGTTTTTCACCACTTGCTGCTGGTAGGTCTTGAACTCGGGCGACAGCGCTTCCTTGAAGGCAACGGCCTTGCCGGCGATCACGTGCATCAACGGGCCGCCCTGGATGCCAGGGAAGATGGCGCTGTTGATCTTCTTGGCGATGGCTTCGTCGTTCATCACGATGATGCCGCCGCGCGGGCCGCGCAGGCTCTTGTGGGTGGTGGAGGTCACCACGTCGGCGTGCGGCACCGGGTTGGGGTAGACGCCGGCGGCAATGAGGCCCGCGTAGTGCGCCATGTCGACCATGAAATATGCGCCGACGGCCTTGGCCACCTTGGCAAATCGCTCGAAGTCGATGCGCAGGCTGTAGGCCGATGCGCCGGCAATGATCAGTTTGGGCTTGTGCTCGTGGGCCAGGCGCTCCATCGCGTCGTAGTCGATGGCTTCCTGGGCGTCGAGGCCGTAGCTCACCACTTTGAACCACTTGCCACTCATGTTGAGCGGCATGCCATGCGTGAGGTGGCCGCCTTCGGCCAGGCTCATGCCGAGGATGGTGTCGCCAGGCTGCAGCAGGCCGAAGAACACCGCTTGGTTGGCTTGTGAGCCGGAATTCGCCTGCACGTTGGCGAACTGGGCGCCGAAGAGTTGTTTCAGGCGGTCGATTGCCAGCTGCTCGACCACGTCGACGTGTTCACAGCCACCGTAGTAGCGCTTGCCGGGGTAGCCCTCGGCGTACTTGTTGGTGAGCTGGCTCCCCTGAGCGGCCATCACGGCCGGGGAGGTGTAGTTCTCCGAAGCGATCAGCTCGATGTGGTCTTCCTGGCGCTGGTTTTCGCTCTGGATGGCCGACCAGATCTCGGGGTCGATGTTGGCAAGGGTGGATTGGGCGCGGTCGAACATGTGGCAGTCCTCTGTGTCAGAAGTCCCTCGGCGAGCCGCATCGGGGATGCGGCTGCAGGGCTGCCCAGGCGAACGGCTGAACCGACCCCGCTCATATTCAAAAACTCGGGGTGGGCTGCGCTTCCCAGTGGTTCACCACCTCAGGCGCCGTGGAATTTTCCAGGTGCCCCATCGCCAGTTGCGCAGCGGGGGGAGTGTACCGCGGCAGCCTGCACGCGGTGCCCGATCAAGAGGTCAGCGCAGCAGCGCGACCTGGTCGGCGGCCGGTTTGTCAGCGGCCGGCACGGGCTTGATGTCAACATCCGGCCCGGTGAGCGTGGCCGGCAGGGTCACCCGGGTAACGGGCGCTATCAGCGGTGCCGTCACCGAGATCACCTTGCCAGCGGCAATCTGGCGCAGGTGCTCCTGCTCGGCCAGCACCTTGCCGGCATAACCACCGTCGTCGGTCAGGTTGGCCGCGCCTACGTAGTAGCGCAGGCCGGCTTCGATGCTGCCGGCGCGTGCAATGCACTCCTTGAGCACCTGCACCCCCACGCGCAGGTTGGTCACCGGGTCGAAGGCGGCATGGTTGCCGCCAAACGGCTCGTACTTGTCGTCGTGAATCTGCGTCATCACCTGCATCAGCCCCTGGGCACCGACGGGGCTCTGGGCAAACGGGTTGAAACTCGACTCGATGGCCATGATGGCGAGGATCAGGGTCGGGTCCAGCCCGGCACGCGCTCCCACCGTCCAGGCTTCCTTGACCAGGCGGCTCACCGGCTCAGGCGCCACGCGGTAGCGGCGCGAGAGCCAGATCGCCACAGCCGCCTGCTGGCGGGTCAGGTCTTTGGGGTCGTAGGCGGTGGCGCGGGCGATGGCGTCGGGCTCCCCCAGCTCGGCCAGGGCTTGTGGCGTGCCGATGGTGCGGGCTTCGTGGCGAGTTTGCAGCCAGCTGAGGGTGTGCTGCTCCACGGCGTGGCGCAGGTCGCGCTGGCTGGTCACGAAGACCAGCACCGACACCAGCAGCAGCCCGACCAGGGCCAGTGTGTTGTGGCTGACTTCCAGCAGGCCATGGCCCACGTCACGCAAGAACACGGTGCTGGAGTGGGTGGCCGTTTGGCGACCGGTATCCAGTTGAGAGATCAATTTTTGAAGCGCTGTCATGTCACTCCTTTCTTCTCTGTCCCTCCTGATGCCGGCCCCGAAGGGGCATGCAGAGGATTGCGACAGTGATAATCCGCGACGAAAAGGGCCGCGGATTCGGCAGCGTCGCGCCTGGGCTCTCAGGTGAGAGTGGCGCGGGTTATCCCTGATCTGCGTCAGGTGCGGGCGGATTCTGGAAGAAGCATCCATGCCAGTCAAGCATTACAAACCGATTCTTCATAACCAAAAAGCATGAAATACCGGGATTTGCGTGACTTTATGGCGGGCCTCGAACGGTCTGGCGAGCTCAAACGGGTCGCAGAGCCTGTATCGGCGCGGCTTGAAATGACAGCGCTCAGCGACCGCGTGCTGCGCGCTGGCGGCCCGGCTTTGTGGTTTCAAAACCCCGCCGGTTACAAAATTTCAGCCTTGACGAACCTCTTCGGAACGACACGTCGGGTGGCCCTGGGCATGGGCGCCACCGAGGTAAATGAGCTGCGCGACGTAGGTCGGGTGCTGGCCAGCCTCAAGGAGCCGGAGCCACCAAAGGGGCTCAAGGACACCGGCAAGCTGTTACAAATGGCCAAGGCCTTGTGGGACATGAAGCCCGCCACCGTGCGCCGTGCGGCCTGCCAGGAAGAGGTTTTGGAGGGCAGTGAGGTTGATCTCGGCGCACTGCCGATCCAGACCTGCTGGCCGGGTGACGTGGCCCCCCTGATCACGTGGGGCCTGGTGATCACCCGCGGGCCACAAAACGGGCCCAACCCGCGCAAGCGGCAAAACCTGGGCATCTACCGGCAGCAGGTCATCGGGCCGCGGCAGGTGATCATGCGCTGGCTGGCCCATCGGGGTGGGGCGCTCGATTTCCGCGATTTCGCTTTGGCCAACCCCGGCCAGCCCTTCCCGATCGTGGTTGCGCTCGGTGCCGACCCTGCCACCATCCTGGGCGCGGTGACGCCGGTGCCCGACAGTTTGTCGGAGTACCAGTTCGCCGGCCTGCTGCGCGGCAGCCGCACCGAGGTGGTCGACACCTCGGTGGGCGATGCGGGTGTGATGCTGCAGGCGCCGGCCAGCGCCGAGATCGTGCTGGAGGGGCACATTCCCACCACCAAAAAGGGCTTCAGCGGGGTGAGCGCTCACGGCGTGGCGTTGAAAGAGGTTGGTGGCTATCTGTATGCGCTCGAAGGCCCGTTTGGCGACCACACCGGCTATTACAACGAACAGGACTGGTTCCCGGTGTTCGAGATCAAGCGCCTGACCCGCCGCAAAGACCCGATCTACCACTCCACCTACACCGGCAAGCCACCCGACGAGCCGGCCATGCTGGGGGTGGCGCTGAATGAGGTGTTCGTGCCCATCCTGCAAAAGCAGTTTCCGGAGATCGTTGACTTCTACCTGCCGCCCGAGGGCTGCAGCTACCGCATGGCCATCGTCAGCATCAAGAAGAGCTACCCCGGCCACGCCAAGCGCTTGATGTTTGGCATCTGGAGCTTCTTGCGCCAGTTCATGTACACCAAGTTCATCGTGGTGACCGACGACGACGTGGACATTCGCAACTGGCAAGAAGTGATCTGGGCCATCACCACCCGCATGGACCCGGTGCGCGACACCACCTTGGTCGAAAACACGCCGATCGACTACCTCGATTTCGCCTCGCCCGTCAGCGGCCTGGGCGGCAAGATGGGGTTGGACGCCACCCACAAGTGGCCGGGTGAAACCAGCCGCGAGTGGGGCCGCACCATCCGCATGGACTCAGACGTGGAGCAGCGTGTTGCCCACTTGTTTGATGCGCTGATGAAACCATCTCAATGAGCCCGCCCTGAGCCATAGCGGATCTCACTTGGCAATGCCTCGATGGGGCAACTAGTTTTGTAGAGCCTGCCTGCAGGCAACCTCACCGGCGCAGTCCCCTGCGCTACAGGAGCCCCGGATCTACTTCCTCTGGAGCCCCGAACTGGTGGCGTCAGCCACCCGCCCCCTCTCACCGCAAGGTCGGGAGGGGGTTTCGCTTTCTGGGGTTAAACGCTGGGGTCAGACGCGCACCAGCAAGGCCAGCAACTCACGCAGCGCCCGGTTCACGCTGGTGTAGCCGGCGGCGGTGGGCAGCCAGTCGAGCGCGGCGCTGTCGACACGGCGCGCCAGGCCCATGGGGGCGGGCTGGATCTTGACGCTGCCGGCCGCGGCCTGCTCAAACACCTTTTGCGCGCGCGGCATGTGCCAGCCGTGGGTGACGAGCACGATCCGCGTGACGCCGGCCTGCTTGAGCAGAGGCACGGTGCGCACGGCGTTTTCGCGGGTGTCGTGCGATCTGTCTTCCAGCCACTTGATCGGTTGCCCGAAGTCGTTGGACGCGACACGCGCTGCCGTTTGGGCCTCGGGTTGGCCGTCGGCCTGCCCCCAGGCGAGGCCGCCGCTGAAGGCCACCGGTGCGCCGGTTTCGCGGCTCAGCCACAGGCCGTAGCGCAAGCGCTCCAGCGCAGCGGGCGCCAGATTGGCCACGCCGTACTCGGGCGCCACGGTTTCCTGGCCGCCGCCCAGTACCACGACGGCAATCTGTTCCTTGTTCTTGACTGCGGCCTTCAGCTCGGCGATGCCTTCGGCGCTGATCGGTGCGGGTTGTTTCAGCACAAACTGGTTCAGCCACTGGCCGGTGCCCAGGCAGGCGCTAAGCCACAGGCCCGCGATGCTGATCAAGATGACGAACCAGCCGAGGCCACGCCGCGGCAGGATCAGCCGTGCGCCGATGAGGATGAGCAAGAAGAAGGGCAGCGGCGGCAGCACCAGGGCGGCCATCACGGGCGTCCAGGATTCGATGCCGAGCAGGGTCAGCAGGGCGTTCATGCCGCGCCTTTCGTGAGTTAGTTGGGCTTTCGGGCCGCGATTGTGCCGGAGGCTTGCTCGCTCGACGCTCCGTGTTTGCGCCGTCGTGGCGCACGATCAGTGACAAAGTGCGCGCTTATCCGGGGTTCCCGGGTGCTGAGCTGCATGGAACAGTCGGCCCTCAACTTTGCACACAAGCCACAGAGGTCTTTTCACAATGCGACTCCGAGTGATCTGCGCGGCCTGGCCCGCTTTGGCTGCGACGGGGCCCGTCTGGGCTCAAACCGAAGCCCCCACCACCTTGCTCGACCCGGTGGTCGTGACGGCCGAGCGCTCGCGCCAGGGTTCGTTTGATGCACCAGCCGCCATCAGCGCGGTCACGCGTGAGGTGCTGGAGCGTGGCGGCCCGCAGGTCAACTTGTCAGAGGCGCTCAATCGTGTGCCCGGCATCACGGTGCTGAACCGGCAGAACTACGCACAAGACCTGCAGCTGTCGATCCGCGGCTTTGGCTCGCGTTCCACCTTCGGCATTCGCGGGGTGCGGCTCATCGTCGATGGCATTCCGGCCACCATGCCCGACGGCCAGGGCCAGGCTTCGAGCATTGCCCTCAGCTCGGCCGGCCGCATCGAGGTGCTCCGCGGGCCGATGGCCCAGCTCTACGGCAATGCCGCCGGCGGCGTGGTGCAGGTGTTCACCGAAGACGACGCGGCCCAGCCCACCGCCACGGTGTCGGCCTCGGCCGGCCCGTATGGGCAGAACAAGCTGGGGGTGAAGTTCAGCACCAGCACGCCCGGCTACGGCCTCACGCTCGATGCGTCGCGTTTCAAGACCGACGGTTACCGCGACCACAGCGCGGCCGAGCGGGGGCAGTTCAATGGGCGGTGGCAAAGCGACCTCACGCGCGACACGCACGTGAGCGTGGTGCTGAACGCGCTCGACCAGCCCGGCACCCAAGACCCGCTGGGCCTCACCCGCGCCCAGTGGGAGGCCAACCCGCAGCAGGTGGCGCCGCTCGCGATCTCGCAAGACAGCCGCAAGACCGTGCGTCAAGAACAGGTCGGCACGGTGATCGAACACCGGCTGAGCGCTGACACCACGTTCACGGGCCGCTTCTACCTGGGCGAGCGCAGCCTCGACAACGCCTTGTCCATCCCGCCCGCAGCGCAGGGGGCGCCCACGTCGAGTGGTGGCATCGTGCAATTCACGCGCGGTTACGGCGGCTTGGCGGCCCAGGTGTCGCACCGTGTGGCGCTGCAAGACGGGCTGGCCCTGCGGATGACGGCGGGCATCGAATACGACCGCATGCGCGAGAACCGCCAGGGTTACCTCAACACCTTCGGCGTGCAAGGCGCACGCAAGCGCGACGAGCGCAACACGGTCGAGAACCGCGACGCGTTTGCGCAGGCCAGCCTCGACGTGCACCGGCAATGGACGCTCACCGGCGGCCTGCGCACGATCAACGTGCGCTTTCGCACCCAAGATCACTTCATCGCCACCGGCAACCCCGATGACAGCGGCGGCCTGCGCTACCACGGCGCCAACCCGGTGCTGGGTGTCACCTGGCGCGCAGCGCCCGAGCTCAACGTCTACATGAATGCCGGCCGCGGCTTCGAGACGCCCACCTTCAACGAGCTGGCCTACCGTAACAGCGGCACGGGGCTCAACACCGATCTGCGCGCCTCCACCAGCAAGCACGTGGAGCTGGGTGCCAAGTGGAAGCTCGGCACGACGCAGCGCGTGGATGTGGCGCTGTTCGGCATCAACACCCGCGACGAGATCCTGGTCGACACCAACAGCGGCGGCCGCTCCACCTTCAAGAACGCCAACCGCACCGAGCGGCGTGGCCTGGAGTTGTCGCACGTGGCCCAGCTCACCGACACGCTGCGCAGCACGCTCAGCTTCACTGCGTTGCGCGCCCGCTTCGAAAACGGCAACCGGCTGCCTGGCACGCCAGAGCGCAGCGCCTTCACCGAGCTGGCCTGGTCGCCCAAGGCGGCGTGGGGTGGCTTCAACGCCGGGGCCGAGCTGGTGCACACCGGCAAGCTCTATGTGCACGACGACAACCGCGACGCCGCGCCCGCGGCCACGGTGTTCAACCTGCGTGCGGGTTTGGCGCAAGACCTGGCGGGCTGGCGCTTCACCCAGCTCGTGCGCGTCGACAACGTGGGCGACCGCCGCTACGCCGGCTCGGTGATCGTCAACGACGGCAACAGCCGCTTCTTCGAGCCCGCCTTGCCACGCACATGGCTGCTCGCGGTGAGCGCACGTTGCCCGTTCTGAAGCCCCAGAATCCGAGTTTTTGCCGCACGGAGAACCACGCATGAGCGCATCAACTGAAACCATCACCCTGGGCGGCGGCTGCTTCTGGTGCACCGAGGCGGTGTACGAGCGGGTGCAAGGCGTTACTGCGGTCGAGTCGGGCTACAGCAACGGCCACGTGCTGCGGCCCAGTTATGAGCAGGTGTGCGGTGGTGACACCGGGCACAACGAAGTGGTGCGCGTGAGCTTTGATGCCACGCAGATCAGCCTGCGCGAAATCCTGGAAATCTTCTTCGTGATCCACGACCCGACCACACTCAACCGCCAGGGCAACGACGTGGGTACGCAATACCGCTCGGGCATCTACTTCAGCTCCCCCGAGCAAGAGCGTGTGGCGCGCGAGGTGCTGGCCGAGATGGCCGCTAGCAAGACCTACCACGCGCCGGTGGTCACCGAACTCAAGTCGCTCGACAACTACTCACGTGCCGAGAGCTACCACCAGCACTACTTCGCCCAGCACCCGGGCCAGGGCTACTGCGCCTTTGTGGTGGCGCCCAAGGTCGAGAAATTTCGCAAAACTTTTGCCCAGCGCGTACGCCCTGAGTAACCCAGACCGTGAGTGATTTGGCAGCTTTGCGCGGGAGCGCAAGCGGGGCGGGGTATACGCCCGGGCGTGCCGCGCAACTTGGCCGATAGACTGCGGTCACTAATTGTTACGGACGGCGATCCATACCTGGGTTGCCGAACCGCTCAACCGCATCGGCAGCATGGATCAACTGTGGTTGTCAGCGCCCGGCCTCGCGTTGCGGCTGTGGCCTGAAGGCGACCCGGGCTGGCAACTCAATCCGGCCGGGGCCGCATGGTCAGCGCAACACCATCTCGCCACGTCGCACTGGGACGGGCTGGCGACGCGCCTGCGCCACTCTTTGGCCGCCGGTGCCACCAACGGGCGCGCCGGCCTGGCTCTGACCACCATCGAACTGGGCTGGACGGCCGTGCGTCTGCCCGAAGGCTGGCTGGTCTGGCTGAGTGCCGATGCTGACGCTGCCACACCAGAAGCCCGCAGCCCCGCGGCTCGGCTCGCGCTGGTGCAAGAGTTCGGCCGCATCGCCGTGTGGGAGTACGAGTTGGCCACCGGCGACCACCATTGGGATGCGCACATGTACCGCCTGATGGGTTTCGACCCAGCCCAAGGCGAGCCGCCTTCCGAGTTGGCCTTGCAGCATGTGCACCCCGAAGACCTGGCCACCTTGTTGGCCGACTACGGGCGCTTTGCGCAAGCGCCCGGCCGCTACGAAACCCGTTACCGCCTGGTGATGCCCGGCGGCCAGGTGAAACACATCTACGCGTGGTGCGAGGTCAAGGCCAGCGCAGGTGGCCAGCCCGAACGCATGACCGGGGTGCTGATCGACGAGACCGAAAGCGCCAACCGCCTGCGTGCCAGCGAGGCCTCGACGGCGCAGTGGGTGCGCGCCGTCGACCTGGCGGCGGTGGCGCTGTGGCGGCTCGACCTCGCCACCCAGCGGGGCACTTTCAGTGACTGGGGTTACCGCATGCTGGGCATGGAACTGGGCGTCGACTTCACGATCACCGAGCTGCGCGACATGATCCACCCCGACGACCGCGAGGCCGTGCTGCGCGCGGCCGAAGAGGCCATGGCCAACGACCGTGTGGTCGACGTGGAAGCACGCTACCGCCACATCGACGGCAGCTACCGCAACCTCTACACCCGCCGTGTCGCCGAGCGCGACAAACAGGGCCGGGCGATTGCTCTGTCGGGCGTGACGATCGACATGACCAAGCTCAACGCCGAGCGTGAACATGCTCAGGCTTTTGTGCAGCGCATCGACCGTGTCACCAATGCCGCGGGCGTGGGCATCTGGAGCGTCGACACCGAAACGCACAAGATCGAGTGGAACGAGCAGATGTACCGGCTCTACGGCCTGGCGCTCGGCGAGCCGCCACCGCGCAACGACCGTTGGCTCAACGAACTGGTGCATCCCGAAGACCGCGAGATCGCACGCAGCCACCGGCCCATCGTCGGCACGGGCCCGCAAGGCCTGCATGCCGAGTTCCGCATCGTGCGGCCGAACGGCGTGGTGCGCTGGGTGGCCTCTTGGTCGCGGCGCGAGGTTTTGGGTGGTCGAGACCTGGCGTTTGGCGTCAACCTCGACATCACCAACTTGCAGCGCGCCCAGACCGAGCTGCGCCAGATGCAGGAGCGCGCCCGCTTGGCCACCGAGTCGGCTGGCATCGGCACCTGGGAGCGCGACCTGCGCACTGGCAACGCCAAGTGGGACGCGCAGATGTACCGCCTGCGCGGCCTGCCAGTCGGCCCCGAGACGCCGCCTGACGACATGCGCTACGCGGCCTACCACCCCGATGACATGCCGTCGATCGACCGCAACAAGACGCGGGCCGGGGCCGACGGTGACACCTACGAGAACGAGTTCCGCGTGGTGTTCCCGGATGGCTCGATCCGCTGGTTGGCCACACGCGGTCTGGTCAAGCGTGATGCGCATGGCGAGCCCGAGCGTATGTTTGGCGTCACCTGGGACATCACCGAGCGTCGTCGCGCCGAGCAGGCCCTGCGCGACGTTGCCGCGGCCGAGCAAGCCAGCCAAGCCAAGAGCCAGTTCCTCGCCCGCATGAGCCACGAGCTGCGCACGCCGCTCAATGCGGTGTTGGGCTTTGCGCAGCTGCTGGGCAATGACCCGCACGATGTGCCGAGTGCGTCGCAGCGCCAGCGTGTTGACCGCATCCACTCGGCCGGCTTGCACCTGCTCGCGTTGATCGACGACGTGCTCGACCTTGCCACCATCGAGTCAGACGCCTTGCCGCTGGCCAACGAAGCGGTGTCGCTGCAAGCCTCGGTCGACGACGTGATGCAGTGGACGCAGCTGCAAGCCACCCAGGCCGGTGTGCGCATGCACGCGCAGCCCATGCCGGGCTGGCTGCGCGCCGACCCGCGGCGGGTGCGGCAGATCCTCTCCAACCTTTTGAGCAACGCCATCAAGTACAACCGCCCGCATGGCGAGGTGTGGGTGTCGGCGCAGCAGGCGGTGCACCAAGGGCAAACGGCCTGGACGTTGAGCGTGCGCGACAGTGGCCGTGGGCTGTCGCCCGAGCAGCAGGCGCAGCTGTTCCAGCCCTTCAACCGGTTGGGCGCCGAACGCGGCGTGATCCAGGGCACTGGCATCGGCCTGGCCATCGTGCACCACTTGGTGCGCCTGATGGGTGGCGAGGTGGCGGTGAGCAGCGAGCTGGGCGTGGGCAGCGAATTCCGCGTGACCCTGCCCGCCGAGGTGGCGCCACTGGCCTCGGACCACGCGCCGCTCAGCGGCTTTCACGCCGAGCTCTACGAGCCACAGGCCGCCGCACGCCTGAGCGTGCTCTACATCGAAGACAACCCGGTCAACGTGCTGCTGGTGCAAGAGCTGATCGCCATGCGCGGCGATGTGCAGCTCTCGATTGCGGTCGACGGCCTGTCGGGCGTGGCGATGGCTTGTGCCAGCTTGCCGCAGGTGGTGTTGATCGACATGCAACTGCCCGACATCGATGGCTTCGAGGTGCTGCGCCGCCTGCGCGCCGAGCCCCGGCTGGCGGGCAGCAGCTTGGTGGCCTTGTCGGCCAACGCCATGCCCGAAGACGTGAACCGCGCTTTGCAGGCGGGCTTTGACGACTACTGGACCAAGCCGATCGACTTCCACGCGTTCTTGCGTGCACTCACGGCCTTGGTGCAGACACACACCGCCGCTTGAAAACTCACGGCGCCAGCCGTTCTCGCACCCAGGTTTCACCCTCACGGCGATAGCGCAGCCGGTCGTGCAGGCGTGACTTGCGCCCCTGCCAGAACTCCCACACCTCGGGCACCAGCCGGTAGCCACCCCAGTGTGGTGGGCGGGGCGGCGAAAGCACATAACGCGCGGCCGTCTTGGCGGCGTTGGCCACCAGCACCGCGCGTGAGCTGATCACCTGGCTTTGTGGTGAGGCCCAGGCGCCAATGCGGTTGTCGAGCGGGCGCGAGGAGAAGTAGGTGTCGGACTCTTCGGCGCTGGTCTTTTCAACCCGACCTTCGATGCGAACCACCCGCTCCAGCTCGACCCAGTGGAACTGCAGCGCGGCAAACGGGTGGGCTGCCAGCTCCTGCCCCTTGCGGCTTTCGTAGTTGGTGTACCAGGTGATGCCGCGTGCATCAAAGCCCTTGATCAGCACGATGCGGGTCGACGGGCGGCCTTGTTCACCCACCGTGGCCAGCGTCATCGCATTGGGCTCGGGCACTTGTGCATCGAGCGCCTGCTGCAGCCACAGGCCAAATTGTTCGAGCGGGTCGCTGCGTGACGCCGATTCATCCAGCTCGGCACGTTCGTAGCTCTTGCGCAGGTCGGCGATGTTTTGGGTCATGGTGAGGGCAGTAGGTGAGGGCAGTATAGAAAGGCAGGCCACAGCACTCTGTCATGCAAAGCGGTGTATACCAACGGCTTCAATTTTTGGGAGCTTGGCATGACCTCGTTGAACGTCAACGGCAAAACCGTCAAGGTCGACGTCGACCCGTCCACCCCGGTGTTGTGGGCCTTGCGTGACACGCTGCAACTCACCGGCACCAAATTTGGCTGCGGCGCAGCGCTGTGCGGCGCCTGCACGGTGCATGTGGACGGCCAGCCGGTGCGCAGCTGCGTGACGCCGATCTCGTCGATCGGCAAACAGAAGATCACCACCATCGAAGCCGTGGCCTCCGACAAGGTCGGCAAGGCGGTGCAGGCCGCCTGGGTCAAACACGACGTGGCGCAATGTGGCTACTGCCAGAGCGGCCAGATCATGAGCGCGACCGCCTTGTTGCGCAGCAAGCGCCGCCCCACCGATGCCGACATCGACAACGCCATGGCCGGCAACATCTGCCGCTGCGGCACCTACGCCCGCATCCGTGCGGCGATCAAAGACGCGGCTGCGTCGCTGGCCTGAGGAGCGCACCATGAACTACCAACAACTGATGGCACGCGCCGGTCAAACCCAGCCCAGCGTCGACACTGGCTTGGCCCGCCGAAGCTTTCTCAAGCTGAGCGCTGGCGCCGGCTTTGCGCTGGGTTTGTTCCCGCTGGCCGATGACGCCGCCGCCCAGGCTGGCCTGAAGCCCAACCAGCTGCCCGCGGCCTTCGTCAACATCGACGCCCAGGGCATCGTCACCGTGATGGTCAACCGGCTCGATTTCGGCCAGGGTGTGATCACCGGCTTGCCCATGCTGGTGGCCGAAGAGATGGATGCCGACTGGAGCAAGGTGCGCGGCGAGCTGGCCCCCGCGGGCGATGCCTACAAAGACCCGGTGTTTGGCATTCAGATGACCGGCGGTTCGGGCTCGATGCGCAACTCGTGGCTGCAATACCGCGAGCTGGGCGCCCGGGCGCGCGCCATGCTGGTGGGCGCGGCAGCGCAGCGTTTTGCTGTGGCACCCGAGGCCTGCAGCGTGGCCAACGGCGTGGTCACCGCCGGCAAGAAGCGCGCGACGTTTGGTGAGCTGGCACTTGAAGCGATGCAGCAGCCCGTGCCCGAGAAGGTGGCGTTGAAAGACGCAAAAGACTTCAAGCGCATCGGCAAACCCACCGGCCGCCTTGATGCGCAGGCCAAGTCCAGCGGCCGCCAGGCTTTTGGCATCGACGCGCGCGCCGAAGGCATGAAGACCGTGCTCATCGTGCACCCGCCGGTGTTTGGTGCCCAGGTGGCGAGCTTCGACGCGAGCAAAGCCAAGGCGATCAAGGGCGTGGCCGACGTGCTGCAGGTCAAGCTCGACCGCGGTGCCACCGGCCTCGCGGTGGTGGCCGATGGCTATTGGCCCGCCAAG
>JBKJJF010000028.1:0-23125 GCA_046598195.1 Rhizobacter sp.
CACACACCACACGGGTGGGCGGTGATGCCGCCGGTGCCGTCGGGCCCGGTGCAGTTGAGCGCTTTGGCCAAGATGCGCGAGACCGAGGTCTTGCCCACACCCCGCGTGCCGGTGAACAAATAGGCGTGGTGCAGGCGCTGCTGCGTGAGCGCATTGGTGAGCGCCTTGACCACGTGCTCCTGGCCGACCAGCGCTTCAAAGTCACGCGATCGGTACTTGCGGGCCAGGACGAGGTAAGACATCGCTTGATTCTACGGTTGCACCAGCGGGCCTCCGGGCCCGTGCCGGATAATCTGCGTTTTCCAAAAGCGCTGCCCTCGATGAACCCCACGCCTGCTGCCACCGACACCCTGAGCTACGAACAAGCGGGCGTCAACTACGACCTGATCGACCCGCTGAAGGTGGCCGCACAACGCGCCGCCAAGGAAACCGGTGCCCACCTGCTCGCACATGGTTTCAGTGAGGTGGAAGCCTCGCGCGGCGAGTCGGCCTATGTGGTCGACGTGGGGCCGTTCTACATCGCCTCCATCGTCGAATGCCTCGGCTCCAAGTCCCTGGTGGCCGACGAGATGAAGGCCCTCACCGGCAAGAGTTACTACGACAGCATTGCGCAAGACACCATCGCGATGGCGATCAACGACCTCATCACCGTGGGCGCCACGCCGCTGGTGGTGCAGGCCTACTGGGCCGCTGGCGGCTCCGACTGGTTCTCTGATGCACAACGTGCGCAAGCCCTGGTCGCCGGCTGGAAACGCGCCTGCGACGCCTGCAGCGTGGCCTGGGGTGGCGGCGAAACGCCGGCACTGGCCGGCATCGTGGCCGACGGCCGCATCGACCTCGCGGCCAGCTGCACCGGGCTCATTAACCCCAAGGAGCGTTTGTCAGTGGGTGACAAGCTTGGCCCCGGGGACGCCATCGTGCTGCTCGCCTCCAGCGGCATCCACGCCAACGGGCTGAGCCTCGCGCGCAAACTGGTCGAGCGTTTGCCCCAGGGTTACCTGACCGAAGTGCAACCCGGCCTGAGCTACGGTGATGCACTGCTTGCCCCCACCGTGTTGTATTCGCCGGTCACTGAGGCGCTCTACAAGGCCGGCATCACACCGAACTACTGCGCCAACATCACCGGCCATGGCTGGCGCAAGCTGCTGCGCCATCCGGCGATTCACACCTACCGCATCCACAGCGTGCCGGAGGTAACGCCGGTGCTGAAGTTCATTCAGCAACACGCCAAACAAGACGACCAAGAGGCCTACAGCACGCTCAACATGGGTGCAGGCTTTGCGTTGTTCGTCAAGGCCGAAGACGCCGAGCGCACGGTGCAGGTGGCCGAAGCACTCGGTGTAAAGGCCTTGATCGCCGGCCGTGTGGAAGCGGGCCCCAAGAGGCTGATCATCGAGCCGCTGAACATCGAGTTTGGCGACGACGCGCTGCAACTGCGTTGATCTGAACAAGCCCTTGTGGGGCCGAGTCGTCGAACTCGTCCCCTACAATCGCCGGTGACGGGCCTCCCCGCATGGAAGCGCGCCCAAACGGGTCAGGTTGGGAACGAAGCAGCCCTAAGCGTTGCAACCAGTGCCGGGGGTAAGGCTCGTCACCCTCCTCCCCTCAAGATACAGCCGCAGCGGCCGCTTGGCCCGTCAGCGCGAAGCATTGCAATCGCGTCGCAGCGCTCGCCGGCCCAGGCATCCGCACATCGTCGGGCGGCAGGCATGAAGTGCCGGCGCGCATCAGGTTGTCCAGCATCAGCCCGTCTTCATCGTCGAACATTTCGGCGAGAAAACGGTGATCCTGGCCGAACAGCAAGGCGCGTGTTGCGGTGTCGCTGCCCAGCAAGATGAGGTATTTGGCGGTGTGCTCGTTGCCATGGTGCTTGGTCGGGTTCATGTCTTCGTGTGGATGCTCGTAAACGCATCGATTTCGGTGCTCACGCACGCTTCGGTTTTTTGGGGGATGGCGCAGCGGGTTCTTTCTGGCGCTGGTAAGCCTTTTCCATCGGCACGCCGCGGTCGGTGTCAACCCGCCCGGCCATCACGTCGTCGTGAGCCTGCTGAATGATGGGCTGCACCTCAGCGCTGGTCTGGCTGTCTGACGACTCGTCGTGCTCGTGCGGCAACCGAGGCACCGGCTTGTCTTGGATCGACGAGCTGGTGCGCCCGGAGCGTTTCGAGTTCACCGCGCATCCCCAGGGTCTTCACCCTTGGAACGCGATTTGCCAATCTCTTCCGCCTGCTTCAAGTTTTCAGCTTCTTTGGGGTCGAGCGGCTTGGCCTTGCGCGCAGCCTCGGCCACCTTGCCCGATTGGGCAAAGTCTTGCGCCGACTTGTCGTAGCGGCGAGCGGCTTCGTAGTCGCCTTCGCCTTGAATCTTGCTGCTCTTGCCAGCCACCGTCTTGGGTGTTGATGCCTTCATGGTCTTCTCCTTTGCGGGGAGTGAATGTGAGAAGGCAACGATAGGCATGCGAGTCAACGACCGCCACCGGTGGCTCGCCCAAGTGCGGGTCGGATCAGGGGCCTGGCACCGGTAGGACGAGTCCGACCTCCCGGTCAAACCTCTCAGCTCCTCAGCACCTCAGGGCGAGAGGTCGCAGCGCGGCAGCAGGTCAAGGAACGCTGACGCGGCGGGGTCGCCCTGCAAGCCTGTTTCATCAAAGAACGGGTCCAGCGCCGGTGCGTCGCAGTAGCCGCTGCGCCATTGTGTCTGGCGCCTGGGCGAGCCAGCCGACGACATGTGCAGCACCCGCAGACCGGTGTGGCGGGGGTCGGCCTCGACATCGCGGTACACCTCGGAGATGTCGAGAACCGGGCCCTCCAACAGCTCGCAAAAGCGCTCGCCATCGAAGACGACGGCACCCGTCAGGCCCAGCGTGGCGTTGCGTTGGCGCGATGTCTGCCAGATGTCCTTGACGACGCTGACGCTGGTTTCGGGCGCCAGCCAGCTGACCCACAAGACGCAGGAAACGAGGTCGGTCGCTGACATGGGGCGGGTGGTTTCGCAAAACATGGGGCAATTTAGCCGCGGCTTTCTGGAGCCGCTGTGTCGAATGACATAGCGTTGTGTGGCCGATACTTGCTACCCATGGGGCCCGAAGGGAGAACGGCATGAAGGAAGTGAGTTGCAAGGACTGCCCGTTGCGCA
This sequence comes from Rhizobacter sp., assembly GCA_046598195.1. Lineage (GTDB taxonomy): Bacteria > Pseudomonadota > Gammaproteobacteria > Burkholderiales > Burkholderiaceae_C > Rhizobacter. The sequence continues at coordinate 3,136 of JBKJJF010000028.1, forward strand.
CGCTGCAGCTGTTCATGCCGCATGCGGACGAAGAAGTCGCGCTGATTCAGTCGCTCAAGCGTGGTCAGCTGGGCGTGAGCGCCGGGCAAGACATCATCCACGAAGGGCAGGCCGATGCCCCGCTCTTCACCTTGTGGTCGGGCTGGGCCTTTCGCTACAAGACACTGAGCGACGGACGGCGGCAGATTCTCAACTTCTTGCTGCCGGGTGACTTCATCGGGGTGCAGCAGAAGATGTCGGACGCGCTCTCACACGGGGTGCAAGCGTTGAGCGATGTGCAGCTGTGCGTGTTCTCGCGCGACACCTTGTGGCAGCTTCACCGCACCCTGCCCCACATGGGCTTCAACCTCACCTGGCTGATCGCGCAGGAGCAGTCGCTGGTCGACGATGGCTTGCTGTCGGTGGGGCGGCGCAGCGCCGAAGAGCGGGTGGCGGCGCTGCTCATCCTGCTGTTCAAGCGGGCGGCGGCGATGTTCCCCGACGCGGGCGCGGGCGGTGTGCCCTTTCCGTTGACTCAGCAGCACATTGCCGATGCGCTGGGCTTGTCATTGGTGCACACCAACAAGACCTTGCGAAAACTTGAGCGCCGCGGTTTGCACGAGATCAAAAACGGCCTGCTGTTCCTGAAGGACGGCAAGGCCTTGGCCCGCACTGCGGCGCTCTACGGCGACGGCAAGCCGCCGCAGCGCCCGCTCGTCTGAGCGGGCGGCGCGCTCAACGCATGTAGCGCCCGTTCGGCCCCACGATGGTGAGGTCGACAAAGCTCGAACCGTGGTGCTTCTGCGGGCCGAAGCTCAACGGGAAGCCGCCCAGGTCGAATTTGCCGATGGCTTCCATGCCCACGATCAGCGACTCCGATGTCACTGCGCGGCCCCCGGCCGCAGCGCGCTTGAGGCCTTCGATCAACACGCGCACGTTCAGGTAGCCGATGAAATGGTCGTAGTCGATCTCGGTGTTTTCGCGCGCCATCACGGCGGCGAAGTCACGCGTCAGCGACGTGGTCTGGCGCCATGGGTACGGAATCACCTGGGTGAACGCCACACCGCGTGCCTCGTCGCCCAGCGCGGTCACGATCGACTTGGAGTTGGAGATTGACAAGGCGTAAATCGGCGCACCGATGTACGAACGAGCCGCCTTGACGAAACCGACAATCGACGGGCCAAAGGCCATCAACAACACCGCCTGCGGCTTGTAGGTGCCGAGTGCGTGCGCCGCGGTGATGGCGTCAACGCCGCTCGATTCGAGGGGCACCTTGCCCACCAGCGTGGCGCCTTGTTCGCGGGCCACTTCTTCCACCACCGGCAGCATCAGCTGGCCGAAGGGGTGGTTCTGATAGGCCAGGCCCAGCTGCGTGCGCTTGGCCGACACCAGTGTGCGGATCATCTGCACCAGCTCGTCGCGGTAGCTGGCCAGCATGGTGAAAAAATACGGGTTGTGCTTGGCGCGCAGCGAAGGCGAGCCACCGTAGGCGCCAATCAGCGGCACCTTCTTTTCGATCAGCAGCGGCAACGCAGCCGCCACGCTCGAGGTGCTGGTGAAGCCGAACAACGCCACCACCTTGTCGCGCTCGATCAGGGTGGCGGTGTTTTCGACCGTCTTCTTGGGGTCATACGCGTCATCGAGCGTGATGAGCCGCAGCTTGCGCCCCGCAATGCCGCCCTTGCGGTTGAGCTCGTCGATGGCCATCTTCTGGCCCTTGATCACCGAGGTGACCGAAGGCGCCAACGGGCCGGTCAGCACCGCGCTCTGCCCGATGCGGATTTCTCGTGCGTCGTTGGCGTTGTTGTCTTGCGCGCGGGCGTTCACGCCCAGCATCGCCACGGCCGCCCCCACGGCGCCTTGCAGTGCGCGCCTGCGGCCGTTCATGTTCTGGTTCATCGTTCCTCCATCCATCTTTGTTCACACCGACATTCGGCGCTGCGCATTTTGATGGAGAAATTGCACAGTCGTGCACAAATATTGCCGGCGGCCTACAAATGAAAAACGGCAGGCCCGCAGGCCTGCCGTTGTCACTCAAGAAGCGTCAGAGTGGCTCAGCGGATCCAGCGCCCACCCGGGCCGACGATGGTGATCTCGACGAAGGACGAACCGTGGTGCTTGTTGGGGCCGAAGCTCACCGGGTAGCCGCCCGGGTCGTACTTGTTCATGCCCTCGGCCGCCTTGGTGATGCTGGCGGGCGTGATCTGCTTGCCGGCTCGGCGGATGACTTCGAGAAGAATGCGCATGTTCAGGTAGCCGAACATGTGGTCGAAGCCCGCCTCGACGCCGTCACGTGAAGCCGCCGCCGCCAGGTCGCGGGTAAGCGCCGTGGTCTGGCGAAACGGGTAGGGCACGATCTGAGTGAAGGCTAGGCCCCGTGCGTCATCGCCCATGGCCTTGAGAAGCGCCGGCGAGTTGGCGATCGACACCGCGTAGATCGGCACGCCCACGTAGGCACGCACCGCCTTCACGAAGGGGATCATCGACGGGCCGAACGCCATGAACATGATGGCCTGCGCCTTGGCAGCCGCCAGCGACTGCGCACATGCCACGGCATCGCTGCCGTTGGCCTCGAGCGGCACCATGGCCACCAGGTTGGCACCGAGTTCCTTGGCAACCTCTTCCACCACTGGCTTCATCATGTGCCCGAAGGGGGCATTCTGGAACACCAGGCCGATGTTGGGCTTTTGCAGCGTGACCAGGTTGCGGATCATCTGCGCGATCTCGTCGCGGTAGCTTGCCATGGTGGTGAAGAAGTACGGGTGCTGTTTCGCGCGCAGTGCGGGCAGGCCGGTGTACACGCCAATCAGCGGGACCTTCTTTTCGCTCAGGATCGGCAGGATGGCGCCCACGTTCGGCGAGCTGGCCAGGCCGAACAACGCGACCACCTTTTCCTTGTCGATCAGGGTGTTGACGTTTTCGACGCACTTCTTGGCATCGTAAGCATCATCAAGCGTGATCAGGCGCACCGGGCGGCCCTGGATGCCACCCTTGCGGTTGACTTCGTCGATGGCCATCTGCTGGCCCTTGACCACCGGCAAGAAGGTCGGGCCCAGCGGGCCGGTCAGGTGGGCGCTCTGCCCGATTCGAATCTCATTGCCGCCGGTGGCGGCAACCGCGGAGGCGGCACTGTCTTGCGCTCTCAGTGGCATGGCGGCCAAGGCGCTGGCGGCACCCATGGCGCTCAAGACGTGACGGCGATTCCATTGCGGTTTGGTCATGTTCTTTTCTCCTGGTTGATTCGAAGCATCGATGGGAGTCAATGTGCCACCGCGTAACAGCGCCTCACAAGAGGGTGATCCTCCTGTTGTGCATCAAGCACAGGGCGAACGTGACAGGCATCACGGCAAAATTCAACGACCGTTCAAAAACGTACAAACGGGTGGGTGCACACCCCCCGTTCGCACCCGTCAACTGGCCTGTTTGAAGGCCATCACGGCCTGGTTGCGCAGGGTGCGCAAAAGTGAGAGTTCCCTTTCACCCAACTCGATCGCGCCGGGCTGTGCCTTGTCGGCATAGATCAGCGCAAAGGGTGCACCCTTGAGCAGCAGCGGCAACAGCAAAAACGCCGGTGCGTTCACACCCTGGCGGTACCAGAGCGGCAGGCGCGCCGCGATCTGCGGCACGGTGGCGTCGGCGATCAGCGTGTCGGCGCCCTTGACACACACGGCGCCGAAGAGGTCGATGGCCGCGCCGGCCACCGGCTTGAGCGGCACCTTGAACTTCGGCGCCACCTGTTCCACACCCTCACCCAGGCCGAAGCGGCCGGTGAGCATCTCGGTCTTGGGGTCGCGCAGGCAGAAAATGATGCGGCGAAAGCCCAGCGCGCGCAGCATGGTTTCCAGAATCATGCGCAACACCTCGTTGAGCTTGAAGTCTTCGACCATGGTGTTGGTGATGTCCTGGATGCCCGAGGCCAGCATGTTGATGGCAGCTTGCTGGTCGAAGGCAGGCTGCCCACCGGGCAAGGCATGCTCAGGCGTCACCGTCATGGTGGCATGCAAGGCGTGCTCGGTCAGGCTGTCGTGTTCAATCGCCGGGGCGGTGCCGTTGCCGGGCTGCTCAAGCAGGCGGCGCATGGGCGAGCCGGGCTGCACTTGCAGGTTCATCGCCTGCGCGAGCTCGATCAGGCGCTGCTGCGCGAGCACGGCCGCGGCCTGCATGTCGCGCACGCTCAGGCCCAGGGCCTTGCTGTAGCGTTCGGCCGAGGCCGCAATGGCGGCACTGGCGCGGCCGGGCTCGGCCTTCATCAAGGCATCGGTCACCTCGTTGGCCGCCGCGGCCACCCACTGCACACGGTCGGTCTTGTCGCACGCACGGGTGGGCGGCTCGCCATGGGGCCGGCGCATGCAGCGCTGCAGCCCGTCGGGCAGGCCCCAGGTCTTGGCCACACCGAGGCCCAGCTCTTCGAAGCTCAGGCCGAGCACCGTGATCGATGCGGCATGTTCGGCATTCACGTTGCGCGTGGCGTGGGGGGCTTTGGCGCTGGCGGCCGCCACCAGGCTGCGCACCTGGCGCGCTTCGTCTGGAAAGTAGAACTCGGTGAGCAAGCGCCCCAGGTTCTGGAAGGTCGCGCCGATGAAAGCTTCTTCACCATCGCGCTGCGCGCCGCAAAACTCACTGGCCAGCGAGCCGGCCATCAGCGAGCGCAAAAATTCTTCTTTCAGCTGGTTGGCATGGGCCTTGTCGTGCATGTGCTCCAGCAGCACCAGGCTCAGCGCCATGTTGCGAATGCCGGCAAAGCCGATCAGCGCGACCGCACGCGAGACGGTGCTGATGTTGCCGCCGCCTGCGCTGCTGTAGCGCGCGGTGTTGACCAGGCGCAAGAGCTTGTTGGTCAGCGCCACGTCTTTCAGAATCTCGCCCGACAGGCTGGCCAGGCTCTCGTTTTCGGAGTTGGCCACACGCTGGATGCGGGCGACTGAATCAGACAGCGCCGGGAAGTCGCTCTTGTGGCGCATGCGGCGCAGCAGGAAGTCGAGCGTGCCGTTGGCGCTGCCGGTGGGTGCCGCTTCAGCGCCAGGCGCGGGCGCCAACCATTGCTGCAACGCATCGCGCAGGTCGGCGGCGCTGGTGAAGCGTTTGGACGGGTCACGCGCCAGGCTGCGCAGCACGATGGCGCGCAAGGCGTCGTCGGCATCGGGCGCGGCACTGGCCGGCAGGGCCATGTCTTCGTGGGCCACGCGGTACATGGCTCGGAAGGGGTCTTTTTCGGCAATGAGTTGTTTGCCGCTGAGCATCTCGGCCAGCACCAGGCCGGCTGAAAACACATCCATGCCCGGCGAAGGTTTCATGCCATGGGTGGCCTCGGGCGACATGTAGCCCGGCGTGCCCACCACCTGCTGCTGGCTGGCCGCGTCTTGCATGCGGGCGGCGATGCCGAAATCCATTACCCGCGCGCGGCCGCTGCCGTCAACCAAGATGTTGCTGGGCTTCAAGTCACGGTGCACCACACCGGCGGCGTGTGCCACTTGCAGGGCGTCGAGCACACCGACCATCATCTCCGCCGCCTCGCGCGCCGGCAGCGCGCCGCGGGCGCGCAGGTGGGCGCTGAGCGTGCGGCCCGGCACATATTCGAACACCAAATAGGGCTGGTCGTTGTGGGTGTCGGCCTCGAACACCGGCACGATGTGCGGGTGGTTCAAGCGGCTCACGTGGCGAGCCTCTTGCAGCCACTGGTCCACGCTGAGCGTGTTGGCACCGGCATGCATCAGCTTGACGGCCACCTCGCGCTCCAGGCGCGGGTCAAACGCCAGCCACACGGTGGCCTGCGCGCCCTTGCCCAGCTGGCGGCGCAACTGGAAACGGCCAAGGGTGTCGACGGCGATGGCAGCGGTCATGGGCTTGAGCTCCTGCGCGAAGCCAGCAAGGCCGAGAACTCGGTCGTGCCGGGGTCGCCTTGTTCGGCGTGTTCACGGGCCGGTGCACGCGGCACCGGGGCCGAAGGGCCGTTGCGCAGGCTGCCCTTGGCGGCTTGCAGGCCTTCGGTGATGTCTTTGACGGTGATCGACAACACCTTGCCGTAACGCTGGGCCACGTTGTTGATCGCCGGGCCGACGCGCGTGGGCGGGGTCAGCGTGATCGCATCAACCGCTTCGTTGGCCGCGCTCGCGGCCAGGCGCAGCATGTCGCTGTCGCTGTCGGCCACCCGCACCGGGCGACCGGCGGGCAAGCGGCGAACCATGTGCAACACGTCGTCGCTCAAGCCCCAGTGTTTGGCCACCGCCGTGCCCAGGGATTCGATGTCGACGCCCAGCACGGCAAACGAAGCGCCCTCTTCCGTCATGCCGGGCAGCCCGGGCTCGCCGGGCTCGGCTGCGGGCGCGCTTTGCATCAGCTGGCGAATCTGCTCAGCTTCTTCAGGAAAGTGGTACTGCACCATCAAACGCCCCAGGTTTTGCAAAATCGTGATGAGGTACACCACCTCGGGGTCATAACCCGCCGGTCGCAAGGCCTGCGCCGCGTGGCCGGCCAAGCGCACACGCTCCATCAAACGTTGCAGCGCTGCGGCATGGGTTTCAGACAGTGGTCCCGGCCAGGCCCGCAGCGAGGCAGCCGCCTGGCGCACACCCTTGAGGCCCACCAGCGCAATCGCGCGGCGAATCGTCAGCACCGGCCCGTTGCCGGCGATCTGCGTGCCTTGCACCTGCGCCGAATTCACGGTGCGCAGCAGCTCGAAGCTGAGCCCCATGTCTTGCAAAATCTGCTCGGCCATCTCGTCGGTGCGCTGGCTCTCCGCCACGGCCAGGCGCGCCACACGGGCACCCACGCCAGGCGCGGCAGGCAAGTGCCCCACGCTGCGCAGGCGGTCGATCAGCAGCGCCAGTGCGCCAGCGTCTGCTTGGGCCGCGGCTTCGCGCCAGCCGTTCAGCGCGGCCAGCAACGTGCGGGCGTTGTGATAACGCTGGCGCTCTTGTGCGGTGGTGGCTCGGTTGGCGATGGCGCGCAGCGCCTCGGGCACCGGCTTCGGTGTGGTCCAGGGCAGGCGCAGCATCTCGCGGCCCAGCGGCGGCAGGCGGTTGATGACACGGCCGGTGTCGGGTTCGTCGAGTGCCGGCGCGGCAGTCAGCAGGTGGTGCAACAACACCCCGGCGCAGAGCACGTCTCGCACCGCCGACTCGCGCGCCTGACGCAAGCGGTTGGGGTCGAGCGGCATCGCACGGTCGTTGGCATGCTCGGCACTGTTGGCGGAAATTAAGCTCGCACCCAGCGCCATCACGCGCACCGTGCCTTGTTCGCTCACCAGCAGCTGGTGCAATTGCACATCGCCATGGGCTAAGCCGGCTTCGTGGGCGAAGGCCAGGCCTTCCAGCGCCTGGGTCAACCAGCCCACCGCTTCATCGGGCGGGAGCTGTCGTTGCGACTCCAGGCGTTCGCCCAGGGTCTGGCCGAGGGCACGGTCCACGGCAACGTAAGGCCAATGGTCTTGCACACCCACTTCGACCACGTGAGCCAGGTTGGGGTGGTTCAGGCGGGCAGCGTGTTTGGCATCGGCCAGCCACAGCTCCAGCGCGCCTGCGGTGGGGGGCTGCACGCGCGGCAAGGTGAGCAGCAGCTCTTGGCTGGAGCGCGGGTCGAGCGCCAGCCACAGCATGGTGCGCTCGCTCTTGCCCAGCAACTGGCGCAACTCAAAGCGCCCGAACGCCCGAGTGGGGGTCGGCTTGGGGCTGGAGTGTTCCGGTTCAAGCATGAAGGCGCATCGGTGCTGGCGCGCAAATGGGGCGCACCGCCCAATTGGACGGCCACGCCACGTGACGCAATGCGCGGATCAGCTGCCCAAAGACACACCAATTCGCGCCTGCCCGCTGCCGCCCGGTGTGCTCTTCAGGCCGGCAATGTCATGTGATTTCGATCACGTTGCCATGGCCATTGATGAGCGCGCAGCGCACCGTCTCGCCAGGCTGCAGGGCGGCCACCGCGCGGCGGTAACGCAGCATCTGCTCGCGGTAGCCCACCTCGGCTTCGGGGCGCAGCGCGAGCTTGTAGTCGAGTACCCACCAGACGTTTGCACCGCCCTGCTCCAGCTGCACCAGGCGGTCGATTCGAAGCAGCTCACCGGCCTCAGCCACCGGCACCTCGTTGCCCGCCCAGCGCAAGCCGGGGCCGGCAAAAAACGGTTGGCACGCCGGGCTGCGCCAGATGGCGCCGGCCACACGCACCACTTCAGCGGGCGGCGCGTCAAATTCTGCCGCGGCAGCGCTGGCCAGGGTGTCGATGTCGACGCTGGGCGCTGCGGCGGCGCTGGCCCATTCGAGCGTGCGGTGCACCGCCTGGCCCAGGCGCGAGGCTTCGCTGTCGGGCTCGCGCTCGGCCTGGGGCGTAGCAGCTGGCGCGGCCCAAACCGGCAGCGTCGGCAGCACGATCGGCGGTTCGGCCACAGCTTGGTCGTGGGCGTGTGCCGGCGCAGGCTTCCAGGCTTGCACCAGGGTTTCGACACGCTGCCACCACGAAGGCGCCTTGAGGTAGGGCTCGGTGCGGCTGAACACGAGCCGCTGCTTGGCACGCGTCATGGCCACGTAAAGGCCGTTGAGTTCTTCACGCTGGCGGGCCGTCTTTTCCTGGTCGAGCAAGGTCTGCAGCGAGGGCGGGCACTTGGCTTCTGAATAGATGAAAGCGCAGCGTGTGGGCCGATCCGCTTCGACCGGCCAGTCGACGAGCAAGGTGGCGGTGTCAGGCTTGCTGGCCTCGGGCTGCGCATCCATCACAAACACCACCTTGGCCTCCAGACCCTTGGCGCCATGCACCGTGAGCAGCTGCACCGCGTCGGCTTGCACGGGAGCCGCCACCTTGATGGCGCGGCGCTTGAGCGCGCGCACAAAGTTGTAGGGCGTGGCATAGCGTGCGCCGTCGAGCATCAAGGCTTGGCTCAGCAGTGCATCGACGGCATCGAGCGCCGCCAGGCGCCGCTCGGCCGGCACCACCGCAACCATGCGCGCGCGGTAGGCGCCCTCGCTGACGATGCGGTCGAGCAGGTCGTGCGGGGGCAGCTGCTGGGCGGCGTCGCGCCATGCGCCCAACAAACGCGCCGCTCGCTGCAAGGCCGGGCTGTGCGCGGTTTGCATCAGCGCCGCCCACCAGTCGCCGCTGTCGGTGGCGGCGTGTGCGAGCGCCACCAGGTCGTCGTCGCTCGCGCCAAACAGCGGGCTGCGCAAGGCATGCGCCAGCGACAGGCGGTGTGAGGGCGAGGCCAGCACGTCGAGCACCGACACCAGGTCACGCACCTCGGGCGCGTCCATCAACGAAAAGTCTTCGGCCGCGGCAAACGGCAGGTGCAGGTTTTGCAGCGCCTGCGCGGCCAACCGCAACGAGGCGCGCTTGCGGCACAGCACAAACACCTCGCCCGCCCGCGCCTGGCCGCTGCGCAAAAGTTCGTGAACGGCAAGAGCCACCCAGCGCGCCTCTTGCTCGCGCAGCAGGGCCTCGGGCTCGTGGCGCGGGGTGGTGAGGCTGTCTCGCCATTCGGTGGGGGCAGCGGCCTTGCTTTCCTTCCCGGCGCGCAGCACGGCCGGCAGCGCCGACAAGCCAGCGCCGGCCGTCTCAGCCAGCTCGGTCGTGTGCTCGCGGAAGTCGTCGTAGTCGCCGAGGCGCACCGCCGCGGCAAACACCTGGTTGACCGCGTGCAGCACCTCGGGCGTGTTGCGCCGCGTGTGGTCACAGGCCAGCCAGGCGCCGCCCAAACCCTGGCTGACAAACTCGCGCGCTGCGGCAAACACACGCGGCTCGGCGCGGCGAAAACGGTAGATGCTTTGTTTGGGGTCGCCCACGATGAAGACCCCCGGCGGGCGCTGCCCACTCTGCCCGCCGCCCGCGCCGGCGTAGGCCGACAGCCAGCTGTGCAGCGCATGCCACTGCAGCGGGCTGGTGTCTTGAAACTCGTCGATCAACACGTGGCGAATGCGTGTGTCCAGCCGCTCCTGCACCCAGCCCGAGAGCGTGGCGTCGCGCAGCAGCGCCAAGGCACAGCGCTCCAGGTCGGCCATGTCGGCCAGGCCACGCGAGCGTTTGTAGGCCGCCAGTTCACGCAGCAGCACACGCGAGAGCCGCACCAGGCGCAGGTGCTCCAGGTGCGCGTCGTGCTGCTGCAGCTGCGCGGCGATGGCTTCGATTTCGGTTTGGGTGGCGGCAAGCTGCGGCACCTGGCCGAGCTTGCGCGGCGTGCCGGCTTTGGTGAACAAAGCTTCGCGAACACCTTGGTAGATCGCTTGCGAATCAGTCTGGGCCAGCGCCATCACGATGCCCGTGGCCGCGTCTTGCGCCTTCACGCCACCGAGCGCCAGGGTGATGGCCAGCTCACGCAAACTGTCGCGCCAGATGGCACCCAGTAGTGCAAGCGTGGGGTCGCCCTCGCAGGCGGGTGCGGGCACGCTGGCCTCCAGCACGCCGGCCTCATCGGCCAGCTCCAGCTCGACACGTTTGTTCAGCGCTGCGTCGAGCCACACGCGCACCTGGTCGCGGCCACGCTGCTGCACCAGCGCGGTGTGGTCAGCGCGCAAGGCGTCGTCGGCCAGCACGGCCGTGTGAAAGCGGCGAAATACCGCGGCGCGGTGGTCTTCGAGGTCTTCCATCAGCGTCATGCCCGAGGCGAGACCCAGTTCGGCCAGCAGGTCGAGTGGCGCGGCGCGCAGCAGCTGCGAAAACCAGGCGTGGAAGGTGCGAATCTCGACCGATCGGCCGCCCACCAGCAGGTTCTCGTACAGATGTGCCAGCTTCGGCGCCAGCAGCTGCGCCTGCGCGGGCGGCATGCCACGCATCACCAGCTCGTGTGCACGCTGTGCATCAGTGAACTCCGGGGCGGCGAATTCGCGCAGCCACTCGCCCAGGCGCGCACGCATCTCGCCTGCGGCCTTGCGGGTGAAGGTGATCGCCAGAATCTCTTGCGGCTGCGCGCCCTCAAGCAAGGCCCGCAAGATGCGCGACACCAGCATCCAGGTTTTGCCGGCGCCGGCGCAAGCCTCGACCACCACGCTGCGCTGCGGGTCGCAGGCGATGGCGTAGAAGGCTTCGCGCGTGACGCTGCGGCCGTCGGCTTGATAGGCGGGCTGGGTCATGGGGTAGCCCAGTGGTCACGGCGGCACAGGCCACGCACTTCGCAGTAATCGCAGACCTGGCCTTCGCCCAAGGCGGGCAAACCAGCGCCTGCGCGAATGTGATCGAGGTCGCGGGCCAGGCCTTGCACCAGCGCGCGTGCACTGTCTTCCACCTCGGGGTGGGCGATGGTTTCGATCTTGCGGCCGAGAGCCAGGTAGGTGGCCTGCAGCGGCACGGTGGCCTCGGCCTGCATCAACGCCACGTAGAAGGCGAGCTGGGTATCTTCAAGCGGCTGCTTCACCTTCTCGCGCAAGGCGCCAGCGCTGCCGGTTTTGTAGTCGATCAGCTCAATGGCCGCACCTTTCTCACCACGCACATGGTCCATGCGGTCGATGCGGCCATGCAAGCCGATGCCACGCCACTCGGGCGGCGCAGCGCGGCGATCTTGCTCACCTTGCCACCAGCGTGCGCCTTGTTCGTCGCGCTGGTGCAGCCAGGCGATGTAGCGCGGCGCGAGCTCGGCGAAGCCGGCCTCGAAGGGCAGAAAATCGACGTCGTTCAGCCCGAGCTGCAGCTTCTGCTGCTGCGCCGCTGCCAACAGATGTGCGCACTCGGCTTCGGGCGAACCCGGTTCACTGCGTTGCTCGTGAAAGCTCATCAGCACGGCGTGCAACCAGGTGCCGTAGTCGCGCTTTTCGATCTCGTCATCAAGCTCGTCGGCTTCACGCAAGCGCAGCAGGTGCAAGGCATGAAAGCGGTAGGGGCAGGCGCGCAAGGCCTCGCAGGCGCTGGCTGACAGGCTGCCCGGCAGCAGCGTCGCCGCGCTGGGCGCCGGCATGCCGGTGCGCGCGGGCATGATGGTTTGCGCCTCACGCGGGTCGACCCACGGCGTGAAATCGCGGCCTGCACGCCGCAGACGCAAGCCCAGCCGCTCGGCCACCGGGCTGAGCGCCAAGGGCTCCGCGCCCTCACTGCGCCGGTAAAAGAGGCTCACCGGCGCCGCGCTCACGGCATGCGCAAACGCCAGCGTCTCGGCTTCACGCCGCTGCGCCGAGGTGGGCACGCCCAAAGCCTGCGCCTGGGCGTCGTTCAGCAAAGGCTGCGGCGCGGCGACAGCGCCCAGGTGGTGGTCGTCCACCCCCGGGAACACCACCGCCGCAAAGGGCCGCAACATCACGCGGGCCAAGGGCGTGATGACCACGCTGGCCTGCTCTGCCGGCGCACCGGGGATGAACGACGACTCTTCGAGCGCCCCATCCACCCATGCGCTGAACTCGTCGAGTGTCATCAGCGTCTGCGCCGCCTGGCCCGACCATGCACCAGGCTCGGCGATGCGCAACACCCGCAAGACCTGACTGCCCGCCTCATCGGCCCGCAAAACCTCCAGCACACCGCTCTGTTGCAAGGCTGCTTGAAGGCTTGACAACCAGGTCGACAACGACTGTCGGCGCTCCACGGTGAGCAAGCTCAATACCGCGATCGCATCGCCATACAAAGCCGCCGAGGCGGTGCCCAGCTTGGTGACATGGATCGACGCGGCCTGGCTCCAGGCTTCGCGCCGGCATACCGATTCCAGCTCGATGCAGGCGCGGCCCGCCAGCGGCCACGGGCCCGCCTTGAGCCAATCGAGCCAGAGGTCAGTGGCAGCCACGGGACTGGCGGCCCGCAGCAGGCTCATCACCTGGGCCGCTGCGCGGGTGGTCGAAAGCTTCCAACCTGTTTCGTCGAGCAGGCTGACCCGCTGGCGCTCCAGCAGCGCACGCACACGACGCACCAGCACGCGGTCTTGGGCCACCAGCGCCACCGGCGCAGCGCCGGCTGCCAAGTGAGCCAGCACCTGGGCCGCGGCACATTCGGCCTCGTGCTCGAAGCCGTGGCAGGCCGCCAGCGACAGGCTGGGCGCGAGCCAGTCCTGCGCAGGCGCGTCGGCATCCAGCACCAGACAGGGGATCGATGCAGCGGACAACAACCGCTCGGTCAGGGCATCGGCACCACCGGCCTGAATCACGACCCAGGCTGCGGGCAGGTGGGAGAACAGCAAGTCTGTCTGTCGGGCGGGCGCGAGCGCCGCCCACTCCAGCGCCAGCCGCGCCAGAGCGCGCTCGCTCGCACCGGGGCCGCCGGCCGACATCAACAACTCCCGGCCTTGCTGCCAATGAACCGCCCGCTCGTGTGGCTCGATGGCCGCGACCGCTTTCACCAACACGTGCGCGGTCGTGACCACCGCGGCCACCGCATCGTCAAACGCCAAGGGGTCTTTGCGCACCCAGGTTTGCGATCGCAACATGCGCGCCGCGTTCAGCCGGTCGGTGCTGGCGTCGAGCGTGAGTTGGCCTTCGTCCGCGCGCGGCGCCGGCCCGAGTGAGGCCGCCAAGGTGTGCGTCGTCTCCACACGCGGCTGCCAGCCGCCGCGCTGCACCCAGGCACGACGCGCCGGCGCGAGGTGCTGGGCGAACGGCACCAGCACGACAGCCGATCGCAAATCCACGTTTCGCGACTCAGCCCAGGCCGACGCGCGGGCGGCGATATCGGCCCAGCTCAGCGGCATTTCAAGGGGCTGGCGAGCTATTGAGTCCATAGAAAGCTTGAGGGCGGCGCCGGCGCGTTCAGGAGGGCTTTGTGTCAGAATCATTCCGCCTTGCCGTTCGCAACGAAGGGCTCAAGCACAAGGACAAGACAATGAGCAGCGATTTGATCAAACACACCACCGACGCATCGTTCGACAGCGACGTGCTGAAGGCCAGCAAGCCCGTGCTGGTGGACTATTGGGCCGAGTGGTGCGGCCCTTGCAAGATGATCGCGCCCATTCTGGACGAAGTGTCCAAGGATTACGACGGCCGCTTGCAAATCGCCAAGATGAACGTCGACGAGAACCGCGATGTGCCCGCCAAATTTGGCATCCGCGGCATCCCGACCCTGATGTTGTTCAAAGATGGGCAACTGGCCGCCACGAAGGTTGGCGCCCTGTCGAAGGCCCAGTTGACGGCCTTCATCGACGGTAATCTATAATCCGTCTCAATTGCGGTGGCCCTGGCCGCGGGCTCATGAGGCCTTCCAGACGCCACCGCCTGAAAACTTAGCCACCACGCCCATCTGAGGCGCGTCGGTTCGGCCCCCACTCCAGCGTTTCGTATCACTGCTCGCAACGCGCGTTTGCACCTCAGCTTCAACCGGCTGCTGGTGGTTCCAATCGCAACACCGGTCTTGGCTGCCAGCAGCCGGCCGGGCACTCACCCCAGGGTCATCGCCCATGCATTTATCCGAACTCAAAGCCCTCCACGTCTCCGCCCTCATCACGATGGGCGAAGAGCTGGAGATCGAAAACGTCGCCCGCATGCGCAAGCAAGAGCTGATGTTCGCGATCATGAAAAAGCGCGCCAAGGGTGGCGAGCAGGTGTTCGGCGACGGCGTGCTAGAGGTGCTGCCAGACGGCTTCGGCTTCTTGCGTGCGCCGGACGCAAGCTACATGGCCTCGACTGACGACATTTACCTGTCGCCCAGCCAGATTCGCCGTTTTAACCTGCACACCGGCGACGCCATCGAAGGCGAGGTTCGGGTGCCGAAAGACGGCGAACGCTACTTCGCACTGGTCAAGGTCGATCGTGTGAACGGTGTGACGCCCGAGGAGAGCAAGCACAAGATCATGTTCGAAAACTTGACGCCGCTGTTCCCGAAAGAGCAGTTCAAGCTCGAACGCGAGATCAAGACCGAAGAGAACATCACCAGCCGCATCATCGACTTGATCGCCCCGATCGGCAAAGGCCAGCGCGCCCTGCTCGTCGCACAACCCAAGACCGGCAAGACGGTGATGATGCAGCAGCTGGCCCACGCGCTGGTCGCCAACCACCCCGAGGTCTACCTCATCGTGCTGCTGGTCGACGAGCGCCCGGAAGAAGTGACCGAAATGGTTCGCACGGTGCGCGGCGAAGTCATCAGCTCCACCTTCGACGAGCCCGCTGCACGCCACGTGCAAGTCGCTGAGATGGTGATCGAGCGCGCCAAGCGCCTGGTCGAGATGAAGCGCGATGTGGTGATCCTGCTGGACTCCATCACCCGCCTGGCACGCGCCTACAACAACGTGCTGCCCTCGTCGGGCAAGGTGCTGACCGGCGGGATGGACTCAAATGCGCTGCAGCGCCCGAAGCGCTTCTTTGGCGCCGCGCGCAATGTCGAAGAAGGTGGCTCGCTGACCATCATCGGCACCGCGCTGGTGGACACCGGCAGCCGCATGGACGAAGTGATCTACGAAGAATTCAAGGGCACCGGCAATTGCGAAATCCACCTCGACCGCCGAATGGCCGAGAAGCGCGTCTACCCCTCGATCCTGATCAACAAGAGCGGCACCCGCCGAGAAGAGCTGCTGCTGCAGCCTGAAATCCTGCAAAAGACCTGGATTCTTCGCAAACTGCTGTACCCCATGGACGAGATCGAGGCGATGGAGTTCATCCTCGACAAGATGAAGTCGACGAAGAACAACCACGACTTCTTCGACATGATGCGGCGCGGCGGCTGACATCAGGCCCGCCCTACTCGGCGGGTCGGGTGCAGACAGCCTTGTGGCATAATCGCGGGTTTTCCGCATTCTGGAAAGTGCGCCAAAGGGTTTGGCGTGGCTCCCAGCACTCATCAGCGAAGAGGCTCCCATGAAAGATGGCATTCACCCCAACTACCGCGACGTGTGCTTCGTCGACCTGTCCAACGGTTTCAAGTTCGTGACGCGCTCTTGCGCTCAGGCCAAAGAAATGACCAAGCTGGACGATGGCCGTGAAGTGCCACTCTACAAGCTGGAAACCACCAGCGAGTCGCACCCCTTCTACACCGGCACGCAAAAGAGCGTCGACTCGCTCGGCGGTCGTGTCGAGAAGTTCCGCAACAAGTTTGCGCACCTCAAGAAATAAGCGCCTCTCGCAGGCACTCAAAAAGGCAGCTTCGGCTGCCTTTTTTGTTGCCCCGATCAAAGCCGCGCCCGAGTTGCTGCATCATCGCCGTCTGTTGAATACCGTGACATCTTGAACACTCCGAACCCTGCCCTGGTCACCGAACGTGCGGCGCGCCGGCTGCCACGGCTGGCGCTGCTGCTCTTTTGCGCGGCCTACCTGCTGCCCGGCCTGTTTGGCCGCGACCCATGGAAAAACGCCGACCTCACCGCCTTCGGCTACATGGTGAACATTGCGCAGGGCCACACCCCGTGGCTCTCACCCATGGTCGGCGGCTTGCCCGCCGATGCGGCCCTGCTGCCTTACTGGTTGGGCGCCATCTTCATCAAGCTGTCGGGTGGTTTGATCGCGCCTGAGCTGGCGGCACGCATTCCGTTCACCATGTTGTTGGGCCTGAGCTTCCTGCTCACCTGGTACAGCACCTACCACCTGGCGCGTACCGACGCGGCGCAACCGGTGCCTTTTGCCTTTGGTGGCGAAGCAAGCCCCGTCGACTACGCCCGAGCCATTGCCGACGGCGCCTTGCTGGCCCTGATCGCGTCACTGGGTCTGCTGCAGCTGGGCCATGAAACCACGCCCGAGCTCGGCCAGCTGGCCAGCGTGGCACTGTTTCTTTACGCACTGTCGGCCAGCCCGTTTCGGCCCTCACAGAGCCGCGTTGCCGTGCTGGTCGCCCTGCCCGCGCTGGCCGCCAGCGGCGCCCCCAGCATTGCGATGCTGCTGGCCGCAGCGGGCGCGCTTGCCTGCTGGCGTTCCAGCTATGCGCCGGCACGCCAGTTTGTGTGGTGGGTGATCGCGGCAGCGCTGGCGGCAGCGCTGGTCGCCACTGCGCTCGGCGCATGGGGCTGGCGGCTCGATCGCTACATCGATGCAACCGACGTCTTCAGCGTCGTTCGCCTCTTGGCTTGGTTCATGTGGCCGGCCTGGCCGCTGGCGCTGTGGACGCTGTGGCGCTGGCGTGCGCATCTGCTGCACCGGCACATTGCGGTGCCGCTGGGTTGTGCGCTGGTCAGCTTGTTGGCCTGCGTGGCCATGGGGGGCTCCGACCGAGCGCTGATGCTGGCGCTGCCGCCACTGGCGGTGCTCGCCGCATTCGCCCTGCCCACGCTGCACCGTGGCACGGCAGCGGCGATCGATTGGTTTTCGGTGTTCTTCTTCAGCGCCTGGGCGCTGGCGATCTGGGTGGTGTATCTGTCGGTCTACGCTGGCATTCCGGCCAAGCCCGCGGCCAACGTGATGCGCCTCGCGCCCGGCTTCGTGCCGAGCTTCTCGGTGTTGGCTTTGGTGGTGGCCAGCTTGGCCACCCTCGCCTGGCTGTGGCTCGTGCAGTGGCGCACTGGGCGCCACCGCCACCCGCTGTGGAAGAGCATGGTGCTGCCCGCGAGCGGTGTGGCCTTGTGCTGGCTCTTGCTGATGACGCTTGGACTGCCCTTGTTCGACTACGCACGCAGCTACCGGCCGCTCATCACCCGCATCGCGCAATACGTGCCACGTGACGCCTGCATTGCCGCGCCCGGCATGAATCGCGCGCAACTGGCAGCACTCGAATACTTCGGTGACTACCGTGTCGACGGCTTGGCCAAGGCCGACACGACGCGTTGCGAATTCTTGCTGTTGACCGAGACCGTCAAACGCCGCGCACCGGTCGAACCGGGCTGGCAACTGATGGCGCGTGAGCAACGCCCTTCCGACAAGGAAGAGGTGGTCGCCATCTACCGCCGCGACGGCGGGGCCTTCCCGAAGCCGTAGCCCAAAGCGTCAGCTGGAAACAGCCTGGTCACCGGAGCGTGTGAAGCGCCTCGCGTCTGGCGCCGGCTCGACGATACGCACGCGCGCTGCCGGAAAGATCAGGCTGAAACTCGACCCCTTGCCCGGCTCGCTGTGAACGTCAAGCTCGCCGCCGTGGCGCTGCACCACATGCTTGACGATGGACAACCCGAGACCCGTGCCGCCAGTCTCGCGCGAGCGGCTGCCATCGACACGGTAGAAACGCTCGGTCAAACGCGGGATGTGCTCGCGCGCGACGCCGATGCCGGTGTCGCTCACCGTCACTTCGCCTGACCCGTCGTCGCGCACTCGCCAACTCATGCTGATGCGCCCGCCCTCGGGGGTGTAACGCACGGCATTCGTGGCCAGGTTGACGATGGAACTCATCAGCTCGCTTTCGACGCCCGCGAGTTGCGCACCATCAGCCTCGGACACGCTGAACTGGTGACGGCCCATCGACAAAGCCACCGCATCTGCGTGCGCTTGGCCAAGCAGCTTGCCCACCGACACCCAGCGATCGGCGGGCGGGCGCGGGCCGCCTTCGAGCTGGGCCAGCGTCAGCAGGTCGCTCACGAGCGTCTGCATGCGCTGGGTCTGCTGCCCCATCAGGCTGAGCACGCGGCGTCGCTCCACCTCGGTGAGCGGCAGGCTGTCCATGGTCTCGATGAAGCCGGAAAGCACCGTCAGCGGTGTGCGTATCTCATGCGACACGTTGGCCACAAAATCACGCCGCATCGCGTCGGAACGTTCGCGTTCGGTCACGTCTTGCGACAGCACCAACTTCAGCCCGTCGCCGTACTCGCGCACCAGCACCGACAAGGTTCCCCGCCCGCGTGGCTCGGGGATCGACACCGACTCGGCAAACTGCCCGGCTTGCAGATACGCCACAAAGGCAGGAGCACGCACGAGGTTGGTCACACGCTGACGGCGGTCGCGCGTGGGGTCGAGCCCGAAGTGATCGGCGGCGATCGAGTTGCACCAGGTGATCTGGTCGGCCTCGTCGAGCAGCAACACGCCATTGGGCGAGGCCTCAATCGCCGACAAAAACTGCGCCAGGCGTGTCTGCTCGAGCGCCATGCTCTTTTCGCGGCTGCGAATGGAGCGTTCGACGCGGTAGCCGATCTCGCCCCAGAAGCCGGTGTCGCGCGGCGCTTGGCCTTCCTGGCTGCCGCTCAGCCAATGGATGAGGCGGTAGCCACGCAGTGTGTCGAGCAGTGCCAGCAGACTCACGCCGAGCGCGCCACCAAAGAGCGCGCCGATCACCGGCGTCTGCAGCGGCGCACCCGCGAGGTAACCCACGAAACCACCCGCCGCCAGGGCCAATGCGCCGGCCAGCAGTCGTGGATACAACCAGTTCATGCGGGTTTTATGCAGACAGCGTCTGCACCTGATGGGTCAGACGATAGCCCGCGCCGCGCACGGTTTCGATCATGTGCGCGCATTGCACCGGGCTCAGGGCCTCGCGCAGCCGCTTCACGTGCACGTCGACCGTGCGCTCTTCGATGAACACATGGTCACCCCACACCCGGTCGAGCAGCTGCGAGCGACTGTGCACCCGCTCCGGGTGGGTCATGAAGAAGTGCAGCAAGCGGAACTCGGTGGGGCCGAGGCGAAGCTCATGCCCTTCACGCGAGACACGCCGTGTGGCCGGGTCGAGTTTGAGCAGGCCCACTTCGACCGCGGCATCCAGGGCCTCAGGCGCCTTACGCCGCAACACCGCACGGATGCGCGCCATCAGCTCGTGGGTCGAAAACGGCTTGGTCAGGTAGTCGTCGGCGCCGGCATCAAGGCCCGAGATCTTGTCAGCCTCTTCGGCTCGCGCGGTGAGCATGATGATGGGCAGCTCGCGTGTGCGCGCCTGCGAACGCCAACGCTTGGCGAGCTGAAGGCCCGACTGGCCAGGCAGCATCCAGTCGAGCACCACCAGATCGGGCAGCACACGATCTACTTGCGCCAGCGCTTCGTCGGCTGTGGTCGCGATCACCACCTCATAGCCTGCATGCCGCAGGTTGATCGACATCAGTTCGGCAATCGCCGATTCGTCTTCCACCACCAAAACTTGGCTCATTTTCAGTTCCTCGTCACTTGACCATCGACTCGACGGTTTCGATCGGGTTGTGCCGCACGTCGGTGCCCTTGACGATATAGATGATGACCTCGGCCAAGTTCTTGGCGTGGTCACCCACACGCTCGATGGCCTTGGCCACGAAGATCAGGTCGATGCTCGACGAGATGGTGCGCGGGTCTTCCATCATGTAGGTGATGAGCTTGCGCATCAG
>JBKJJF010000044.1:0-21885 GCA_046598195.1 Rhizobacter sp.
AATGGGTGGGGAGGATGGGCGCGGCGAGCGGCGACCGTCATCAAGTCGGCAACTGGACGGCTGCCTCGGGTTGGCGATCCACTGCCAGCAGCCGTCGCAGGGACCGAAATACCTGGCGCAGACGTTCGACGCCTCGCCGCTGCCAGCGCACGACACCGGCGTCTCTGGAACTGAAGTCAATCTTCATGATGGGCCACGCGAAAGTTTGAACACAGTCGAATGTTGACTCGATGAGTCAGAGGAAAAAGCAGAACTTCCGTGAGTCGATGTTCGGGAAATCCGAACCACGTGCCATGTCAGGCGCCGACCGGTAGCGCAACGCCCGCGTGAGTGACAACCCGGTAGGTGGGTGCGACGCCTCGCAAGCATCACAGCGTCTGCAGCGCCGGGAAGTCTGCCGCGTGCAGCGAGTGCGCGCCGCAGCCGCGAAGCACCGAAGCACCGAAGCCTGCGGCCGAAGGGTTGTCGTGTGTCAATGCTGTTCGTTTAAGCACCAAATCGTCCCCATCCTCCGTTCGGGCTGAGGTATCGAAGCCCAGCGCTGGCCTTCGATACCTCAGGCCGAACGGAGTTAAGCGAACGGTATTGTGTCGTGTGTTCAGTTTTTTCCGATGTTGGCATTCTCGAAAAGCTGCTTTTTCAGAGCGGTTCAACAGCCCATATTCCGTCTGGCCCTCATCCGATGGAGATCCGTGATGCAAGTGCGCTTCAAGTCCCGCCATCCACAAGCCACCGGCCTGCGCGACCTGCAACTGCGTGCTGGCCACCGTGGGGCTGTACGTCTCGATCTTCAACCTGTTCACGAGCCTGCTGAGCCTGTTCGGCTTCGGCAGCTCGGATGAATGAAACACCTCTAGGAGCACACCATGAAATGCCCGACCTGTACCGAGACATCGCTGGTGATGACCGACCGCCAAGGCGTAGAGATCGACTACTGCCCGCAGTGCAGGGGTGTGTGGCTCGATCGTGGCGAGCTCGACAAGCTCATCGAACGCTCCGGCGCGGTGATGGCCGCGCCTGGGGGCGGCGCACCGGCCCGGTCGCGACCTGACTTTGCCGACTCCGACCATGGCCATGCCCATGACGGCGCACGCGGGTCGCATGGACGGCGCAAGAAGTCGTGGTTGAGCGACATCTTTGATTGACTCCAGCCCCCCACCCTCGGAGGAGACAACATGCGCACCTATTCCAACAACAGCCCGCAGGCCGCCGCCCGCATCGTCGCGCTGACCGTCTTGGCAGACCGCGACATCGGCAAGACCGAGCTCGACATCCTTGATCGTCTGGCCGTTCACGAACAACTGGGTCTTGAACGAAAAGAGTTCCATGCCGTGCTCGACAGCCTTTGCGAAGACCTCTTGTCGAGCGAACAACTGCAATGGGCCGACGTTTGCCCAGTGGATGACCGCACGCTGGCCGGGTTGATGGGTGAGATCGAAGACCCTGTACTGCGGCGAAGGCTGCTGCGCCTGTGCATCGAAATCGCCGAGGCCGACGGGCAGGTTGCCGATGGTGAATCGATCGTGTTGACTGCCGCCGTCGAGCACTGGGGCTTGCACCACGAGATGCTTCGGTCGCCGGGCCGGAACCTGCTGGCAAAAACCTCTTCGTAGTGGGCGAGTCCATTGCGGCGAGCCGCGTCGACAGCCATCGGATTTGAAGCGACGGCCGCACGCCGAAACACATTTAAATCAAGGAGAAAGTCATGGGTATCTCAGAAATCACGGGTTTGTTCGGCGGCTTCAGCGTGCTTGTCGGGCTGCTGGCGGTCGGCGCCATCGTCCTTTACCTGGCGCCCATTCCGCTGTGGATTGCGGCCTGGGCCTCGGGTGCGTACGTGGGATTGATGACACTGATCGCCATGCGGCTGCGGCGCGTTCCGCCCGGCGTGATCGTGACGGCGCGAATCAGCTCGGTCAAAGCGGGCATCGACATCTCCATCAACGACCTGGAGGCCCACTATCTGGCGGGTGGCAATGTGGTGCGGGTGGTCAACGCGATGATCTCGGCCGACAAGGCCAACATCCCGCTGCCGTTCAAGCGCGCCGCCGCCATCGACCTTGCCGGGCGCAATGTGCTTGAGGCGGTGCAGATGTCGGTGCTGCCCAAGGTGATCGAGACGCCCAAGATTGCCGCAGTGGCAAAAGACGGCATCCAGCTCATGGTCGTCTCGCGCGTCACGGTGCGCACCAACATCGACCGCCTGGTCGGCGGCGCGGGCGAAGAGACAATCATCGCGCGCGTTGGCGAGGGCATGGTGAGCACCATCGGCTCGGCGGTTTCGCACAAGAGCGTGCTTGAGAACCCCGATCACATCTCCAAGCACATCTTGTCCAAGGGCCTGGATGCGGGCACGGCCTACGAGATCCTGTCCATCGACATTGCCGATGTCGACGTTGGCGAGAACATCGGCGCCAAGCTGCAGATCGACCAGGCCAATGCCGACAAGCAGATCGCCCAGGCCAAGGCCGAAGAGCGCCGTGCGATGGCCGTGGCGCTTGAGCAAGAGATGCGTGCCCGCGTTGTCGAGGCTGAAGCCGAGGTGCCGCGCGCCATGGCCGAGGCCTTACGCCAGGGCACCCTCGGCGTGATGGACTACTACCGCATGAAGAACGTGCAGGCCGACACCGCCATGCGCGACGCCATTGCGACCACCGACGATGCACCGCCGGCACCCCGGCGTGCGGCGTAGAACCGGAGCGTGCGATGAGCCTGGAAACACTTCTGGTGATCGTGGCCGTTGTGGCGGCGGCTTTTGTCAATGTCATCTTGCCGTGGCTTAAGAAGCAGCTGGAGGTTGGGCCGGCGGGTCACCCCGCGCCCGAACTGCAGGAGGCGCCAACAGTGCTGGCGCCCGCGCCGACGCCGACGCCGACGCCGGAGTTCGGGACACGGCGCAATGCGCCGACCAGAACCCCGGCGCCCATGGCGCTCGCCTCGGCGCGACCGGTGCGGCGCTCACGGCTGGGCAGTCTGTCGGGAATGCGCAATGGGATCGTGCTCGCGGCGGTGCTCGGCCCGTGCCGTGCGCAGACGCCGTTCGTCTGACGAAGCGACGCTCTCACCCTCTCACCCCGAGTTGCAGCGCCGCTCGGGCTGCGACCCGTTTGCAAAAACCGAACCGTGGGCTACGAAAGGCCTGCTTGGTTCGATTGCAGAATCTGCAGATGATCGTTGCATTGAGCACAAGTTAAGGATAAAAACATGTGGCACGGAGTGGCTTGGCTGGTGACGGGCTGTTTGTTGGTTCTTTGGTCCTTGGGCGCCTGGGTGCTACACGCGGTGGTGCAATGGGGCGCAGGGTTTGCCGGTGCGAAAGCAGCCGGTGCGCCTGGCGGATTGGCCGAGGTGGCCAATCCGCTGGGCGCGCTGCGGCCACCCGAATGGTTGGCCGCATGGTTGCCTGCGGGCGCGCAGGAGCAGTGGGGTGCCATGGTGTCCACTTTCACGCCCTGGGTCGAGTACGCCTTGAGCCACGCGCCGAGCTTGGTCGCCTGGTTGGCACCTGCGATCTGGGTGGTCTGGGCCCTGGGCGGCGCGCTGCTGCTGGCGCTGGGCGGCGGCTTGAGCGCGTTGATTTTCGTGAGCAAGCGCCGCAGACCTTCGCTTGCAATGGCCTGAGCGGGCTTGACCGCCCGGTTCGAACCCCAGCGCCACGTCATTGGGCGGGGGCCGCGACAGACTTTGATAAAGGAATTTCCCGATGAAACGCATTGTTTTGTTCTTGTTGACCAACCTGGGCGTGATGCTCGTGCTGGGCTTGGCGGTGAACCTGCTCGGCCTCAACCGGTTCCTCACCGCCAACGGCCTCAGCCTGACCGGCCTGCTCGGCTTTGCGTTGGTGATGGGCTTCGGCGGCGCCTTCATCTCGCTCTTGATCAGCAAGCCCATGGCCAAGTGGACCACCAAGCTGCAGGTGATCAACACCTCAACCGACCCGACGCATGCCTGGCTGGTGAACACTGTCGAACGCTTTGCGCAGCAGGCGGGCGTGAAGACGCCAGAGGTCGGCATCTATGAAGGGCCGCCCAACGCATTCGCCACCGGCGCTTTCAAGAACTCTGCCCTGGTGGCCGTGTCCACGGGGCTGCTGCAGTCCATGACACGAGAAGAGGTCGAAGCCGTCATCGGCCACGAGGTGGCCCATGTGGCCAATGGCGACATGGTCACCATGGCGCTGATCCAGGGCGTGATGAACACCTTCGTGGTTTTCTTGTCGCGCGTGATCGGCTACTTCGTGGACAAGGTCGTGTTGCGCAACCAGAACGACGGGCCGGGCATGGGCTACTACGTGACCACCATCGTGATGGATCTCTTGTTGGGTGTCGTGGCCGCGGTCATCGTGGCCTGGTTTTCGCGACAGCGTGAGTTCCGCGCCGACGCAGGCGCCGCCCGGCTCATGGGCCGCAAGCAGCCGATGATCAACGCGCTGGCCCGCCTGGGCGGATTGGACCCGGGCGAGATGCCCAAGGCCATGCAATCCATGGGCATCAGCGCTCGCCCCAGCGGCTTGATGGCCCTGTTCTCCACCCACCCGCCGATGGAGCAGCGCATCGCGCGGCTGAACCAGGCGGCCTGAGAGCCTGAGAGTTTTTCGCTCATGCCCGCTCACCGCGCCAAAACACCCCCACTCGTCGTTGCAAATGCTCGCCATAGCCCGAGCTATGGCTGTGCTTTGCGCCTCGATTGGGTGCCTTTTGGCGCGCTGCTCGGTCACGCTCGAAATACTCCCAGGCTCTGAGCCAGCTTTATGCAGGCTGAAGTGAATGCGCTGCCTGCCTGGCGGTGCATCGATTTCATCTCCGACCTGCACCTCGGCGCCGACACGCCAGAGACCTTTGCCGCCTGGGCCGCCTACCTGCAAGGCACGCTGGCCGATGCGGTGTTCATCCTCGGCGACCTGTTCGAAGTGTGGGTTGGCGACGATGCCCGCCTCGACGGTTTTGAGGCGCGCTGCGCCGAGGTGCTGACCAAGGCGGCGCAACAACGCCACATCGGCTTCATGGTCGGCAACCGAGATTTTCTGGTCGGCACGCGCATGCTCAGCGCCTGCGGTGTCACCGCGCTGGCCGACCCCTGTGTGCTGACCGCGTTAGGGCAGCGTTTGCTGCTGACCCACGGCGATGCGCTGTGTTTGGCAGACACCGAGTACCAGGCGTTTCGAACCCTGGTGCGCAGCGCTGCATGGCAAACCGACTTCCTCTCCAAGTCACTGGAAGCTCGGCGCCGCTTCGCGCGCGACGTGCGCAACCAGAGTGAGATGCGAAAGAAGGGCCAGCCCTCGCCGGCCAGCTGGGTTGACATCGACACGCCCGCTGCGCTGGACTGGCTGCGTCAAGCCAACGCGCGAACACTGATCCATGGCCACACGCACCGCCCGGCCACCGAGACGCTGGGCGATGGTTGCGTGCGGCTTGTGCTGTCTGACTGGGATCTCGATCACCCGCCGCTGCGCGCCGAGGTGCTGCGCCTCTCGGCTGCCGGCCTGGCTCGGCTGTCGCTTGACGAAGCAGTGAAGTAATTCGCATGCTCCACGCGCTGCGCCGCTGGCGTGACCGGCGAACCTTGACTCGCCGCCCCATCCCCGACGCACTGTGGCTCGCCACCTTGGCGCGTTTTCCCTTCCTCTCGCACCTCGACGCCCAAGACGGGCCATTGCTGCGCGAGATGAGCACGCTCTTCCTCGACCGCAAGGAGTTCAACGGCGCCCACGGCCTGTTGATAACCGATGACATGGCCGTCGCCATCGCTGCCCAAGCCTGCCTGCCCGTTCTTCGCCTCGGGCTGGACTGGTACGACAGCTTCGTCGGCATCGTGGTGCACGCAGACGAAGTCGTGGCACGCCGCGAAGTGATGGACGAAGACGGCGTGGTGCACCACTACGACGAGCCGCTGTCCGGCGAGGCCATGGAAGGCGGGCCCGTCACGCTGTCATGGCAAGACGTGGCCGATGCCGGCAACTCCGCCGAATGGGGCTACAACGTGGTGATCCACGAGTTTGCGCATGTGCTCGACATGCGCGACGGCGAGGCCAACGGCATGCCACCCTTGCCCAGCCGCCAGGCTCAGGTCAAATGGCAGTCGGTGTTCGAGCCGAGTTATCAAAGTTTTTGCGCGCAGGTCGATGCGGGTGAGAACACCTTGCTCGACCCTTATGGCGCCGAGGCACCCAGCGAGTTTTTCGCTGTCGCATGCGAGGCCTTCTTCGTGGCACCACTCGACCTGCAGGCCGAGCACCCACAGGTGTACCTGCAGCTGCAACATTTTTTTCAGCAAGACCCCGCAGCGCGAGCGTGAAACGGGGCCCGAAGGCCCCGTTCTTTTGTCAGCGCTGCACCCAGCACTCAGGTCGTCGTGGCAGGCTCGGCCTTGGGTTTGTCGCTCTTCTTCGGCGGCTGAATGTCGAGCACCGTTTTGCCTTCGGCATCAATGTCGACCGCCAGGCGCCCCCCATCGACCAAGCGACCAAACAGCAATTCGTCGGCCAGTGCACGACGGATCGTGTCTTGAATCAGCCGCTGCATCGGCCGAGCACCCATCAGCGGGTCGAAGCCCTTCTTGGCCAAGTGCTTGCGCAGGGCGTCGCTGAAGGTCGTCTCGACCTTCTTTTCGGTCAGTTGCGCTTCGAGTTGGAGCAAGAACTTGTCGACCACACGAATGATGATTTCTTCATCGAGCGCACGGAAGCTGACGGTGGCATCCAGGCGGTTGCGGAACTCGGGCGTGAACAGGCGCTTGATGTCGGCCATCTCGTCGCCTTGTTCGCGCGAGTTGGTGAAACCGATGCTTGCCTTGTTCATGGTCTCGGCGCCCGCATTCGTCGTCATGATCAAAATGACGTTGCGGAAGTCGGCCTTGCGCCCGTTGTTGTCGGTCAGCGAGCCATGATCCATGACCTGGAGCAGCACGTTAAAGACATCCGGGTGGGCTTTCTCGATCTCGTCGAGCAACAGCACCGCATGCGGCTTCTTGGTGATGGCTTCGGTCAACAAACCACCCTGGTCAAAACCCACGTAGCCCGGAGGCGCCCCGATCAGGCGGCTGACCGCATGGCGCTCCATGTACTCGCTCATGTCGAAGCGAATCAGCTCGATACCCAAAATGAACGCGAGCTGCTTGGCCACTTCGGTTTTGCCCACGCCTGTGGGGCCGCTGAACAGGAAGGAGCCGATCGGCCTGTCGGGCTTGCCCAGGCCCGAGCGGGCCATCTTGATGGCGGCGGCCAGGGCTTCGATGGCAGGCGCTTGCCCGAACACCACGCTGTTGAGGTCACGCTCCAGCGTCTTGAGCTTGGATCGGTCGTCGCTCGACACGCTGGTCGGCGGAATGCGCGCGATCTTGGCGACGATCTCTTCCACCTCGTTGCGGGTGATGGTCTTCTTCTGCTTGCTCTTGGGCAGGATGCGCTGCGCGGCACCAGCTTCGTCGATCACGTCAATCGCCTTGTCTGGCAGATGGCGGTCATTGATGAACTTGGCCGACAACTCAGCGGCAGCCTGCAAGGCACCCAACGCGTACTTCACGCTGTGGTGCTCTTCGAAGCGCGACTTCAAGCCCTTCAGGATCTCGACCGTCTGCTCGACCGAAGGCTCGGCCACGTCCACCTTCTGGAAGCGCCGCGACAAGGCCGCGTCTTTCTCGAAGATGCCGCGGTACTCGGTGAAGGTGGTCGCGCCAATGCACTTCATCGCGCCCGAGCTCAGCGCAGGCTTGAGCAGGTTGCTCGCATCCAGCGTGCCACCCGAGGCCGCACCGGCACCGATCAGGGTGTGGATCTCGTCGATGAACAGCACGGCGTTCGGTTGATCCTTGAGGTGCTTGAGCACGCTCTTCAAGCGCTGCTCGAAGTCACCGCGGTACTTGGTGCCGGCCAACAAGGCGCCCATGTCCAGCGAGTAGACCTGCGCGTCACCCAGGATCTCGGGCACATCGTTTTGCGTGATGCGCCATGCCAGGCCCTCGGCAATGGCGGTCTTGCCCACGCCGGCTTCCCCCACCAAAATCGGGTTGTTCTTGCGCCGACGGCACAGGATCTGAATGACACGCTCAACCTCAAGCTCGCGCCCGATCAGTGGGTCGATCTTGCCCTCGCGGGCGAGTTGGTTGAGGTTTTGGGTGAACTGGTCAAGTGGTGAGCCTTTGGACTCGCCCTCTTCCTTCTCGCCTTCGTTGCCGGAACTGTCGTTCGCCTTGGGCTGCTCCGGCGGATCGGTTTTTTTGATGCCGTGGGCGATGAAGTTCACCACGTCGAGCCGTGTCACACCCTGCTGGTGCAGGTAGTACACAGCGTGCGAATCCTTCTCGCCAAAAATCGCCACCAGCACATTGGCGCCAGTGACTTCTTTCTTGCCGCTGCCGGTGGACTGCACGTGCATGATCGCGCGCTGGATCACACGCTGGAAGCCGAGTGTCGGCTGCGTGTCGACCTCTTCGGCGCCACCCACTGTGGGCGTGTTTTCCTTGATGAACTGCGCCAGGCTCTTGCGCAGCTCGTCAATGTTGGCCGAGCAGGCGCGCAGCACCTCGGCGGCCGAGGGGTTGTCCAACAGCGCCATCAACAGGTGCTCGACCGTGATGAATTCGTGGCGCTGCTGGCGCGCCTCGACGAACGCCATGTGCAGGCTGACTTCAAGCTCTTGCGCAATCATGCGGCCTCCATAATGCATTGCAGAGGGTGGCCACCGCGTCGTGCGGCAGTCAACACCAGTTCGACCTTCGTTGCTGCCACGTCTTTGGTGTAGACACCACAAACGCCGCGGCCTTCCTTGTGTACCTTGAGCATGATCTGCGTCGCCGTCTCGAGGTCGCGTTTGAAATACTCTTGAAGCACCATCACGACGAACTCCATCGGTGTGTAGTCGTCGTTGAGAAGCACCACCTGGAACATCCGCGGCGGCTCTGTCTTGGCCGTCTTGCGCTCAGCGACAACCGCACCCTGGCTCCGGTCGGGCGGAAGCCCATTGGGTGGCGTTGGCGAGCGCGGTGTGTCGTCGGGCATGAGTTCATTCTATCGAGTTGGAGCTTGGCGATTCACTGTCTCGGATATTGCGCCACATGCAGTGGGTACAAGCCCAGAAATGCTTCACGCACAGCACTTTTTTCTCTGCATTCAAGATGGATGCCAGGCCTCACCCGGCCGCCTTGACAGCCCACAGACCGAGACTGAGAATGCCGCCGATCATGGGAGGGGCCCCAACATGGCGATCGGAACGGTGAAATGGTTCAACGATGCAAAGGGATTTGGCTTCATTGAGCCCGAGGGTGGAGGCGACGACGTGTTCGCCCATTTCTCGGCCATCCAGATGGGCGGCTTCAGAAGCCTGAAACAAGGCGGGCTGGTCAGCTACGAAGTTGTCCAGGGTCCGAAGGGGCAGCTCGCCCAAAACATCTGCCCCCAGGAGGCGGTGCCAAGTAGTCTGCTGGCGGCAGCCTCGGCTGCCCAGCCGGGAGCCGGCGCAAGCGCCTGAAGCGCCACCGGCAGAAACAAAAAGCCCACCAGTGGTGGGCTTTTTGACGTGCGAGTCGCTGAAGACTACATGTTCTCAATCATCACCTGGCCAAAGCCAGAGCACGACACCTGCGTTGCACCTTCCATCAGGCGCGCGAAGTCATACGTGACCTTCTTGCTGGCGATCGACTTTTCCAGCGAGCTGATGATCAGGTCGGCCGCAGCCGTCCAGCCCATGTGGCGCAGCATCATCTCGGCCGAGAGAATCTCGCTGCCGGGGTTCACGTAGTCCTTGCCAGCGTACTTGGGCGCCGTGCCATGGGTGGCTTCGAAGCAGGCCACCGAGTCAGAGAGGTTGGCACCCGGAGCGATGCCAATGCCACCGACCTGTGCAGCGAGTGCGTCGGAAATATAGTCGCCGTTCAGGTTGAGCGTAGCCACCACCGAATACTCAGCCGGGCGCAGCAAGATCTGCTGCAAGAAGGCGTCGGCGATCGAATCCTTGACGATGATTTCCTTGCCCGTCTTCGGGTTCTTGAACTTGCACCACGGGCCGCCGTCAATCAGCTCGGCGCCAAATTCCCTTTGCGCCAGCGCGTAGGCCCAGTCACGGAAGCCACCTTCGGTGTACTTCATGATGTTGCCCTTGTGCACGATGGTGACGCTGGGCTTGTCGTTGTCGACGGCGTACTGAAACGCCTTGCGCACCAGGCGCTCGGTGCCTTCGATGGAGACCGGCTTGATGCCGATGCCCGAGGTATTCGGGAAGCGGATTTTCTTGACACCCATTTCGTCGATGAGGAACTTGATCAGCTTCTTCGCCTTGTCGGACTGGGCTTCATATTCGATGCCGGCGTAGATGTCTTCCGAGTTCTCGCGGAAGATGACCATGTTGGTCTTCTCAGGCTCCTTCAGGGGCGAAGGCACACCCTTGAAATACTGCACCGGGCGCAGGCACACATAGAGATCGAGCTCCTGGCGCAAGGCAACGTTGAGTGAGCGGATGCCGCCGCCCACGGGAGTGGTCAGCGGGCCCTTGATCGACACCACGTACTCGCGCAGCACTTCGAGCGTTTCTTCGGGCAGCCACACGTCGGGGCCGTAGATCTTGGTCGACTTCTCGCCGGCATAGACCTCCATCCAGTGGATCTTTTTCTTGCCGGCGTAGGCCTTTTCTACAGCCGCGTCGACCACCTTGATCATCACGGGTGTGATGTCGAAGCCTGTGCCGTCGCCCTCGATGTAGGGAATGATGGGCTGGTCGGGCACCTGGAGCGAGAAATCCGGGTTAACGCTGATCTTCTGCCCGTCTGCGGGGACCTTGATGTGCTTGTACATAGTGATGGCTCCACTGCGCAATGTGTGTCGAAAGATTCTATGTCAGCGTGTCTGTCAACCGACTGACAACAGCGCACGTTAGCCGCATACCGCCCGACAAGCGGGCGGTGGATCCCACTTTTTATAAGGTAACTTCAAATGAACAAACTTCTGGCTGCTCTGATCGCTTCCCTGTTCGCCGCTGGCGCTTTCGCTGCTGACGCCGCCAAGCCTGCTGCAAAGCCCGCTGCTGAAGCTGCCAAGCCCGCCGCTTCGGCTGCTGCCAAGGTGGAAGCCAAGGCCGAAGCCAAGACCGAAAAGAAGGCCGAAGCCAAGAAGTAATCAACGTTTCGTTGATTGATCTGGTCTCCTGCAGCCTGGCTGCAGTGCCTCGAAAACGCCCGGTGTCCGCACTGGGCGTTTTTCATGGTGCGTCCACGGATAATCGTTTCTCTCTGATCAACTGGCAGACAACATCGACATGACTAAACGAGGTCTTCTAGCCTGTGTGGCCCTGGCCTGGACTTGTGCTGCATGGGCGCAAGAGAGCCCGCAGAGCCTGCCAACCATCAGGCTCAACGCCGGCATCCACAACATCCAGGCCCAGGTGGCGCAAAACCCGGATCAGCGGGCCACCGGGCTCATGTTTCGGCGCAGCATGCCCAACAACGAAGGCATGCTCTTCGTCTTCGAGGCGCCGACCAAACAATGCTTCTGGATGAAGAACACCTACCTGCCGTTGTCGATCGCGTTCCTCGCTGACGACGGCACCGTGGTCAACATCGAAGACATGAAACCCCAGGCCCTCGACTCGCACTGCTCGCTGCAACCGGTGCGCTACGTGCTGGAGATGAACCAGGGCTGGTTTGCCAAGCGCGGCATCAAGGCCGGCGCCAAGCTGACGGGCCAGCCTTTCTCGCGCTGACGCCACGCTCAACGCCATGCAACAAAAAGGCCGGTCAGTGACCGGCCCTTTTTTTTGGCGTCAACTTCGATCAGGCGAAGTTCTTGGCCGCGGAGTCCCAGTTGGCCAGCGAGGTCAGAAAGGTTTCGACCCA
The DNA here is from genome assembly GCA_046598195.1 of Rhizobacter sp. Classification (GTDB taxonomy): domain Bacteria; phylum Pseudomonadota; class Gammaproteobacteria; order Burkholderiales; family Burkholderiaceae_C; genus Rhizobacter. Next base: position 11,824 of record JBKJJF010000044.1, read on the forward strand.
CTTCGGGCGCAGGTTGCGATAGTCGATGTAGTAGGCGTGCTCCCACACGTCGATCGTCAGCAGCGCCTTGTCGGCGGTGGTCAAGGGCGTGCCGGCCGCGCCGGTGTTGACGATGTCCACGCTGCCGTCAGGCTTCTTCACCAGCCAGGTCCAGCCCGAGCCGAAATTGCCGACCGCGCTCTTGGTGAACGTTTCCTTGAAGGCCGCGAAGCTACCGAATTTGGCGTTGATCGCCGCGGCCAGGGCGCCTGTCGGCTCGCCGCCGCCTTGCGGCTTCATGCTGCTCCAGAAGAAGGTGTGGTTCCAGATCTGGGCCGCGTTGTTGTAGATGCCACCAGACGACTTCTTGATGATGTCTTCCAGGCTCATCGCCTCGAACTCGGTGCCCTTTTGGAGGTTGTTCAGATTGACCACGTAGGCGTTGTGATGCTTGCCATGGTGGTACTCCAGCGTTTCCTTGCTGAGGTGCGGGGCCAGAGCGTCTTGCGCGTAAGGCAGCGAAGGCAGGGTGTGTTCCATGTGAGAGTCCTTTCAGCGGGTCGAAGTGTTTCGCGGGATTGTAGGCAGCTTGCGCGGCATCAGACACGGCATCAGAGACGCGCCCTTCGGCAGGCGGGTTATTCGGTGCGGGTCATGCCAACGCCTGTGATGGTGGCGGTGGCCTGGCCGTCGGCGAATTCGGCCTGCACGGGCTGGCCCGGTTTGAGCGCTTTGACGCTCGTGATTGGTGTGCCTTGCTCGTCACTGAGCCAGGCATAACCGCGAGCGAGCACCCGGCGTGGGTCGAGCGCTGCGAGGCGCCCCTCCAGCGAAGCCAAGCGTTGCGCACGCGCCGCCAACGTCACGCCCACGGCGCGATGCAGGCGCGACAAATTTTCTGCGCCACGCTGCCGCTGGCGCGGCACGCTTTGTTGTGCGTAACCCGCCATGCGTTGACCCAGCAAAGCGAGGCGCTGCGTCTGCCGACGCACGAGGTCGGCGGGCCGCATCAAGCGCAGCGTGGCGTGGTCGAGACGCTGCGCTTGTGTGTCGATCACATGGTGCATGCGGCGCGTCATCACCGAAGCGACCGCAGCGAGCATGGCCAAGCCCTCCTCTTGCGTCGGCGACACCAGCTCGGCCGCCGCGGTGGGGGTGGGCGCGCGCACGTCGGCGGCAAAGTCGGCCAGGGTGATGTCGGTCTCGTGGCCCACACCACACAGCACCGGGATCGGGCTGGCGGCGATGGAGCGCACCACACGCTCATCATTGAAGGCCCACAGGTCTTCGAGCGAGCCGCCGCCGCGGCACACGATCAGCACCTCGACCTCGCCGCGCTGGCCTGCCAGGGTGATCGCGTTGACGAGGGCGGCCGGTGCATCGGCGCCCTGCACAAGACTCGGGTAGACCACCACCTCGACATGCGGCGCGCGGCGCGCGAGCGTCGTCAGCACGTCGTGCAAGGCCGCAGCGCCCAGCGAGGTGACAACACCCACGCTGCGCGGAAACGGTGGCAGCGCACGTTTGCGTTGCGCATCGAACAGCCCTTCAGCCTCCAGCCGAGACTTGAGCTTGAGGAACTGTTCGTACAAGGCGCCCGCACCGCCACGTTGCATCGACTCGATGACGAACTGCAGTTCACCTCGTGGTTCGTACACGGCCAGGCGACCACGCACCTCGACCAGTTGCCCATCGGCTGGCGCAAAGTCGACCAGACTCGCCGCGCGCCTGAACATCGCGCAGCGAATCAAGGCGGCGCCGGTTTCCGCGTCTTTCAGGTTCAAGTAACAGTGGCCGCTTGAGGCCCGTGAAAACCCCGAGATTTCGCCTCGCACCGTGCACACCGAAAAGCGCGCGGCGAGTGCATCTGACACCGCGCGCACCAAGCCCGCCACGCTCCAGACCATGCGCTCGCTGCGCGCGAACGTGTTCTCAACCACGTGCAAAGCCAGCGTGGGCGCGGGTTGAGAACTCCACAAGCGCGCCAAACAAGGCCTGGCGAGCAGGTTTGCCTGTCACGCCGCTTTCACAATCATGCAAGTAATTGATTTTCAAAGGATTTTTTATGCCTAAGTTTTAAGCAATTTGTTGAAGCGCCTGAATTCGCGCGGCTTGCGCGCCGCTGAGACCCAGTTGCCCACAAAGTTGTCCACAGTTGCAGTGGACGGTCTGTGGGCATTGCGGCAAACACGCTTCGTGTCAACCACGGCGTGGTGACAACATCAAACGATTGCCTCCGTGACAGCGTGGGCCTTGGGGCCATAATCGCCCCTCCCGAAGGGGGCCCCAACACTATCCAAGAGGACCGGATTGTTTTCGATCATACAAGCCGCTGGCTGGCCAATTTGGCCTCTTCTCCTGTGCTCCATCGTCGCCCTGACGATCATCATTGAACGTTTGTCGAGCCTGCGCCAAGCCCGCGTGGCACCACCGCGTTTACTCGATGAAGTGGTGTCGGTCACCCGCGCCCACCTGCCCGGCGCCGACGTGGTCAACAAACTCGCTGACAACTCGATCCTCGGCACGGTGCTAGCCCGTGGCTTGCGCACCGTGATCGCCGACCCGCGCCTGAGCGAGGCGGTGTTGCGCAGTTCGTTCGAGTCCGCTGGCCGCGCTGCGGTGCACCGGATGGAGCGTTACCTCAACACGCTGGGCAGCATTGCCTCGGCCGCGCCCTTGCTGGGCCTGCTGGGCACGGTGATCGGCATGATCGAGATCTTTGGCGCCCAAGCACCGACCGGTGGCAACAACCCCGCGCTGCTCGCCCACGGCATCTCGATCGCGCTCTACAACACCGCCTTCGCGCTGATGATCGCGATTCCGTCGTTGATGTTCTACCGCCACTTCCGCGGCCTGATCGACGCCTACACGCTTGAGATGGAACAAGCGGCCGAGCGCATGGTGCCGCACCTGATGCGCTTCTCGGTGCCGGCCAAAAAGGCAGCGCCCTGACCCGACATGGCGATGAACTTTCGCAAGCACCAACCCGAAGAACCCGAGATCAACCTGATCCCGTTCATCGACGTGTTGCTGGTGGTGCTCATCTTCCTGATGCTGTCGACCACTTACTCCAAGTTCACTGAACTGCAGGTCGTGCTGCCGGTGGCCGACGCCGACAAACCACGTGACAACCCGCGCGAGATCATCGTTTCGGTATCGGGTGAAGGGCGCTACGCCATCAACCGCAAGACCCTGGAGGGGCGCAGCGTCGAGCTGCTGGCCGCCGAGCTGGCGGTGGCTGCTGCCGGCGCCAACGAGACGGTGGTCATCATCTCGGCCGACGCCACCGCTGCCCACCAGTCGGTGGTGACCGTAATGGACGCCGCACGCCGCGCTGGCTTGGCCAAGCTGACCTTCGCCACCCAGGCCGGCCAGGGGCGCTAGGCTTGGTCACGCCAAGCACCACGGCTCGGCCGAGCCGCTAAAGGCCACGCCGTGTCGGCTGCATCGCAGTTGCAGGCGGCCTGGTTGCGACGAGGCGCGCTCGCCCGCGCGCTGCTTCCACTGTCATTCTTGTACGGCGCCCTCCTGTCGGTTCGTGCGGGGTGTTTTCGCCTCGGGCTGATGCGGTCGGTGCAGTTGCCTGCCCCGGTGGTGGTGGTGGGCAACCTGGTCGCCGGTGGAGCTGGCAAAACGCCGACAACAATCGCGCTGGTGCAACTGTTGCGCGATCGTGGCTTCACGCCCGGCATCATTTCGCGTGGTTATGGCCGGCAATCCGATCACATCGTTTTGCTCAGCCGCGAAACACCAGTGCGTGAGGCGGGCGATGAACCCCTGCTGCTGCTCCTGCGCAGCGGTGCGCCCGTGGCGGTGGGCGCCGACCGGGTCGCCACGGGTCAGGCGCTGCTGCGCGCGAACCCCACAGTGAACCTCCTGATCAGCGACGATGGTTTGCAGCACCGCCGCCTCGCCCGCGACGCCCAAGTGATCGTGTTCGACGAGCGCGGCGCAGGCAACGGGTGGCTGCTGCCGGCTGGCCCATTGCGCGAGCCGGTGCCCGCCACCGTGCCGCCACGCAGCGTGGTGCTCTACAACGCCGCAGCGCCGAGCACCGCGCTGCCCGGCCACCTCGCCGGCAGGCGCTTGAGCGGCCTGGTGAGCCTGCACCATTGGTGGCTGGGGCAAGCCGCCCGCCCCGAAACATTTGCCGAACTCAAAGGCCGCACCGTGCTCGCCGCCGCGGGCCTGGCCCGGCCTCAGCGGTTCTTCGAGATGCTGCGCGCACAAGGGCTCTCCATCACCGAACTGCCGCTGCCCGATCACCATGACTTCGCCGCCCTGCCCTGGCCCGCAGACACACGGGAGGTGCTCGTGACTGAAAAAGACGCGGTCAAACTGCGGCCCGAAGCGATGGGCGCCACCCGCGTGTGGGTCGCGACGCTAGACTTTGAGCTGAGCCCGGCGTTCGCGTCCGAACTGATGCAGTGGCTGCCTGCCACCGATAGACCCTGAAGGATCTGACATGGACACTCGATTGCTTGAACTGCTGGTCTGCCCCTTGTGCAAAGGGCCGCTTGAACACGAGCGCCCGCCCTTTCACGCGAAGCATGAGCTGATCTGCCGCGCCGACCGCCTGGCCTTTCCGGTGCGCGACGGCATCCCGCTGATGCTCGAATCCGAGGCTCGCTCGCTCGACACGCCGGCGGCGGAGAGCGCGGCGTGAGTTTCACGGTGCTGGTGCCGGCGCGGCTGCAATCGACCCGCCTGCCCCGCAAAATACTTGCCGACCTCGGCGGCGTGCCGATGGTGGTGCGCGTGGCTCAACAGGCCGCACGCTCGCGGGCAAGCCGCGTGGTGGTCGCAGCCGACGACCACGAGATCGTGCAAGCCTGCCAAGCCCACCAGGTCGACTGCGTGCTGACACGTGCCGACCATGCCACCGGCAGTGACCGCCTGGCCGAAGCCTGTGCCCTGCTCGGCCTCGATGGCGACGACGCCGTGGTCAACGTGCAAGGCGACGAACCATTGATCGACCCTGCCCTGATCGACGCCTGCGCAGCCTTGCTCAGCGCGCGGCCCGATTGTGTGATGAGCACCGCTGCACACGCCATCGACTCGGTCGACGAACTGGGCAACCCCAACGTAGTCAAGGTGGTGCTCGACGGCGCAGGCCGCGCGCTGTACTTCTCACGCGCACCCATTCCGTGGTGGCGCGACGGTTATGCGAACGGCTTGACGCAGCTGCCCCCGAGCAGCCTGCCGCTGCGCCACATCGGCTTGTACGGCTACCGCGCCGGTTTCTTGCGCCGCTTCCCGATGCTGCCTCCCTGCCCGCTAGAGGCGATCGAATCTCTGGAGCAACTGCGGGTGCTGTGGCACGGTGAGCGCATCGCGGTGCACGTGAGTGCGTCGCGGCCCGGCCCGGGCGTCGACACCCCCGAAGACCTGGCACGTGTGCGTCAGCTTCTCGCATAGAAGTGCATGCTATTCTCGTTGGCAACGTTGGGTCGGCAGCCGCTGCAGGCGCCCTGCAAATTCCATAAATAGAGGACACCAGATGAGAATGATCCTGCTGGGCGCACCCGGCGCCGGAAAAGGGACACAAGCGGCATTCATTTGCCAGAAGTTCGGCATCCCCCAGATTTCAACCGGCGACATGCTGCGTGCCGCCGTCAAGGCGGGCTCACCGATGGGCCTGGCCGCCAAGAAGGTGATGGACTCGGGCGCGCTGGTCAGCGACGACATCATCATCGGCCTGGTCAAAGAGCGCATCACCCAGCCCGACTGCGCCAACGGCTTTTTGTTCGACGGTTTTCCGCGCACCATCCCGCAGGCTGACGCGCTGAAGGCCGCCAGCGTGAAGCTCGACATCGTGCTTGAGATCGACGTACCCGACACCGCCATCATCGAGCGCATGAGTGGCCGCCGCGTGCACGTGGCCTCGGGCCGCACCTACCACGTCAAATTCAACCCACCCAAGGTCACCGGCAAGGACGACGTGACTGGCGAAGACCTGATCCAACGCGAAGACGACAAGGAAGAAACCGTCAAGAAGCGCCTGGAGGTGTACCAGAGCCAGACTCGCCCGCTGGTCGACTACTACTCCAAGTGGGCCGCCACCGGCGACGCCGGGGCTCCGAAGTACCGCAAGATTTCGGGCACCGGCACAGTCGACGAGATCACTGCGCGCGCACTCGGCGCCTTGAGCTGAGGTCGGTTGCACGCTCCCCAAAAGGCCGCTCGATGAGCGGCTTTTTTTCATCCAGAATCAAGACGCTTCACCACCCTCCACAGGAGCTCAGCATGGACATCGCAGGCAAGGTTTTTATCGTCACCGGCGGAGCCTCCGGCCTGGGTGAGGGCACGGCGCGCATGCTGGCGGCGCACGGCGGCAAGGTGGTGATTGCCGATCTGCAAGCCGATCGAGGTGAAGCCGTTGCGAAGGAATTCGGTGGGCGCTTCGTCAAGTGCGATGTAAGCCAGGAGGCCGACGGTCAGGCGGTGGTCGCCGCCGCCACGGCCATGGGCAAACTGATGGGCTTGGTGAACTGCGCAGGCATTGCGCCAGCCGTCAAAACGGTCGGCAAAGAAGGAGCGCACCCCTTGGCGTTGTTCAGCAAGGTGGTTACCGTCAACCTGATCGGCAGCTTCAACATGATCCGCCTGGCGGCCGAAGCCATGAGCCGCAACGAACCCGAAGCCACCGGCGAGCGCGGTGTGCTGATTTCAACCGCCAGCGTGGCGGCCTTCGACGGCCAGATCGGCCAGGCAGCGTACGCGGCCTCCAAGGGTGGCGTGGTGGGCATGACTTTGCCGATCGCCCGCGACCTGGCACGCAACGGCATTCGTAACATGACGATCGCGCCCGGCATCTTCGGCACGCCCATGTTGTTTTCGATGCCGCAAGACGTGCAAGACACGCTGGCGGCCGGGGTGCCCTTCCCCAGCCGCCTGGGCACACCGGCTGACTACGCCAAGCTCGTGCACCAGATCATCACCAACGACATGCTCAATGGCGAGGTGATCCGGCTGGATGGGGCCATCCGCCTGGCGCCGAAGTGATTGGCCCCCTGACTACGACTTCTGCCTCGCAAGCAGCGACCACAAGCGTGCCAGGTCGGCGGTGCCGTCGGTGCCGGTCACGGTCTTGAAGGCGGCCTGCGCACGCGCTGTTTCACCGGCCATCAACCAGGCAATGCCCAAGTGCAGCTTGGCGTCATCAGCGCGCTTGAGGCCGCCCTTGGCGATGCCTTGCTCCATCAGCGCAATGGCCTTCTTGGGCTCACCGTTGAAAGACTGGGCAAACCCAAGGTCAACCAGGTCATTGCCTGACTTGGCCGACGCAGCCTGCGTCTGACGCGTTGCCAGGGTGGCCTTGTCTTCTTCGGTGCGCTTGTTCACCAGGTCTTTCAGGCGGCGATGGCGGTCGGCCTCGGCGGGTGTGCCCGCGCCCAACACGCCAGCGGCAAAACCTTTTTCCACCACCTGCTTGCCCTCGCCCGGCAAGCCGGCTTGCACCGCCAGCTGCGCCATCTCCATGTAGTCGTTGGCGTTGCGCATGCTGCCCGATGCCAGCATCAAGCGATAAACGTCGAGCGCGAGACGGTCGCTGAAATTGGGCTTACGTTGCACGCGGCTCAACAGGTCACCCCAGTACTCCTTCTTGGGGTAATGCGTGACCAGCCGTTCCATCGCCATCACATAGCTGCTGTTGTCGTTGATGCGCTGGGCCGAGTTGAGCAGCAGCTTCAGGCGGTCTTCGGCCGGTACACGACCTGCACGGTCGTCGCCATGCACTTCGACCACCAGTTCCTTGGTGGCGCCGGCGTAGTCGCCACTGAGGTATTGCGCCTGGATGACCAAGGTGCGGATCACGCCGTTGGTGCCGCCCTCGGCCAGGTAGCGCTTGCCCCAGGTGACCGTCTTGGTGTAATCCTTGGCGCGGTAAAAAGCCCCGGCCAGGGACTCGAGCATGCGCAGTTGCTCAGGCCCCGGCAGCTTGCCGCTGGCCTTCAAGGCCTCGAACGACTTGGCCGCCGTTTCGGCATCACCGGCGCCCGAAGCAGCGGCGATGCGCATGCGTTCGACCATGTAGCTCTCGTTGGCGTTCTTGTTCGGCACCGCGTCGGCCTCACGCACCTTGGCCAGCGCCTCCTTGAACTTCTGCGCCTTGACGAGTTCTTGCGCGGCCTGCAGCGGTTTACCCACATCGGGGCGCAAGCCGTCTTGCGCCTGCGCGCCGGCCATGCCGGCAACAAGCAGCACCGACGAGATCAGTTGGAGTAGGCAAAGCTTCTTCATGCGCATACGTTCATTTGATGAATTGCTCATTGCCCACCATGCCGAGCTTGGTCACGCCCAGGCGCTGCGCGCTGGCCATGACCATCGCCACGGAGCCGTACTCCACCAGCTTGTTGGGGCGCAGATGCACCTCGGGCTGGTCGGGCATGGCGGCGGTGCTCATCAGCCTTGCTTCCAGCGCCGCGCGGTCGGGCATGGCTTCACCGTTCCAGAAGATGGTGCCGTCGAAATCGATATCGATGGTCACGACCACCGGCGGGGCGGTCGGCGGCGGCGGGTTGCCGGCCGGCATGTTGAGGTTGACCGAGTGCAGCTGGATCGGGATGGTGATGATCAGCATGATCAACAACACCAGCATCACGTCGATCAGCGGTGTGGTGTTCATCTCGACCATCACTTCCGGCTCGCCACCGCTGCTTCCTGAACCTACGTTCATTCCCATGGTTTGTGTCTCCCGGCAAATGTGACGGTTAGCCGCGCGGCGGCGGTTCGGTGACGAAGCTGATCTTCTGGATGCCAGCACGCTGGCACGCAAAGACCACCCGGCCCACCGATTCGTAGCGCGACTTGTTGTCGCCACGAATGTGGATCTCGGGTTGCGGGGTGATCACCGCAATCTTCTTCAGCCGCTCGACGAGTGCGTTGTTGTCTGGCACCGCTTGCGCGTTCCAAAACACATCGCCGTCCTTGTTGACCGAGATTTCGATGTTCTCAGGCTTGGTTTGGCGAACGATGTTGGTCTCTTTCGGCAAAGAGACCGCGGCGTTCTGCGTCACAACGGGCACGGTGATCAAAAAGATGATGAGCAGCACCAGCATCACATCCACCAGCGGGGTGGTGTTGATGCTGGACACCACTTCGTCTTCATCGCCGTCAGACGATCCGACATTCATGGCCATGAGAGGCTCCTGTGGTGGCGAAAGGTCAGCGTGACGAAGCGCGGCTGCCCAGCAGCACGCCGTGCAGGTCGGCGCCGAAGCTGCGCACCGATTCCATGGTCACCTTGTTGCGACGCACCAGCCAGTTGTAGCCCAGCACCGCAGGCACGGCGACCGCGAGGCCAATGGCCGTCATCAGCAGCGACTCGCCCACCGGGCCCGCCACCTTGTCGATGGAGGCCTGGCCGGCGATGCCGATGGCGGTCAGCGCATTCAGAATGCCCCACACCGTGCCGAAGAGGCCAACGAACGGTGCTGTCGAGCCCACGGTCGCCAATACAGCCAGACCATCTTGCAGGCGGCTTTGCACATTGTCGATAGCGCGCTGCACGCTCATGCCGATCCAGGTGTTGCGGTCGATGTTGGCGGTGAGTTCACCTGCATGGTCTTTGCCCGCCTCGACACCGCTTTCGGCGATGAACTGGAACGCACTGCCCGTCTTCAAGGTCTTCATGCCTTCTTGCAGGGTGGCCGACTTGAAGAAGGTCTGGCGTGCCGACTTGGCCTCAGAGCTCAGCTTGAAGCTCTCGAACAGCTTGGTCACCAAGATGTACCAACTGGCCAGGCTCATGATCACCAGGATGATCAGCGTGCCGCGGGCCACGATGTCACCCTGAGCCCAGAGGTGCTTCAGGTCATAGGGATTCTCGACCGTCTCCTTGCTGACGATGGCGGCAGGCGCAGCGGCCGGCGCAGGAACAGCGGCAGGCGCTGCGGCTTCGGGTGCGGAGGCCGGGGCCTGTGCGCTGGCAGGCATGGCAGCCAACGAGGCCGTGATGAAGAAAGCCGCGACGAGTGTGTTCAGTTTTTTGATGAAGGACATGTTTTCTTCCGATCTACTGGTACGAAGATGATTTGAGGGCGAGGCATCCCGATAGGTCGCCTCTGCATGGAGCTGGTC
>JBKJJF010000149.1:0-17141 GCA_046598195.1 Rhizobacter sp.
CACATGGCCCGGCCTTCGCAGCCCTGACCGCGGTGCTGCGCGCACCGCCGATCGATCCGAACACCAAAAACGCCTCGTCGCCGCATGTTCCCCAAGATACTGACCCAGATCTTCGGCAGCCGAAATGATCGCCTGCTCAAGGGCTACCGCCGCACGGTGCTGCAGATCAACGACCTCGAACCCCAGTTCGAGGCGTTGGACCATGCCGCGTTGCGTGCCAAGACAGATGAGTTCCGCCAGCGCATCGCCCAAGGCGAAACCCTGGAACAGCTGCTGCCCGAGGCCTTTGCCGTGGTGCGAGAGGCCGGCAAGCGCACGCTGAAGATGCGCCACTTTGATGTGCAGCTGGTCGGCGGCATGGCGCTGCACGAAGGCAAGATCGCCGAGATGCGCACCGGCGAGGGCAAGACGCTGATGGCGACCCTGCCGGTCTACCTGAACTCGCTCAGCGGCAAGGGCGTGCATCTGGTCACTGTCAACGACTACCTGGCGCGGCGCGACGCCGAATGGATGGGCCGGCTCTACACCTTCATGGGCCTCACCGTCGGCGTCAACACGCCGCAGATGACGCGCGAGGCCAAGCAGGCCGCCTTTGCCGCCGACGTGACCTACGGCACCAACAACGAGTTCGGCTTCGACTACCTGCGCGACAACATGGTGCAGGACGTGGCCGATCGCGTCGCGCGCGGCCTGAGCTACGCCATCGTCGACGAGGTCGATTCGATCCTGATCGATGAGGCCCGCACGCCACTCATCATCAGCGGCCAGGCCGAAGACCACACCGAGACCTACGTGCAGATCAATGCCGTGGTGCCCCGACTCAAGAAGCAGATCGGCGAGCTCGACCTGCGCACCGGCGAGGGCGTGATCGACCCGGGCGACTTCACGGTCGATGAAAAATCGCACCAGGTTTTTCTGACCGAAGATGGCCACGAAAACGCCGAGCGCATCTTGCGCGAAGCCGGCCTCTTGGTTGAAGGCGCGAGCCTGTACGACCCGCAGAACATCACGCTGATGCACCACGTGTACGCGGCGCTGCGCGCGCGCCACCTCTACAACCGCGACCAGCATTACGTGGTACAAGAGGGCGAGATCATCATCGTCGATGAGTTCACTGGCCGCCTGATGACGGGCCGCCGCTGGTCGGATGGCCTGCACCAAGCCGTCGAGGCCAAGGAAGGTGTGCAGATCCAGAGCGAGAACCAGACGCTCGCCTCGATCACCTTCCAGAACTACTTCCGCATGTACGGCAAGCTGTCGGGCATGACCGGCACGGCCGACACCGAGGCCTACGAGTTCCAGGAGATCTACGGCCTGGAAACCGTGGTCATGCCGCCGAACAAACCGACCGCACGCAAAGACGAACTTGACCTGGTCTACAAGACCAACAAGGAGAAGTTCGACGCCGTGATCAACGACATCCGAGACTGCCATCAGCGTGGCCAGCCGGTGCTGGTGGGCACGACCTCGATCGAAAATTCGGAGCTGATCTCCGAGAAGCTCAAGACCGCCAAGTTGCCGCACGCGGTGCTCAACGCCAAACAGCACGCCAAGGAGGCCGAGATCGTGGCCCAGGCCGGCCGCCCGGGTGTCATCACCATTGCCACCAACATGGCCGGTCGCGGCACCGACATCGTGCTGGGTGGCAACGTCGAGAATCAGATCAAGGTCATCGAGGCCGACGAATCAGTCAGCGAAACCGAAAAGTCGCTGCGTGCCGACCAGCTCAAGAGCGAATGGCAAGGCCTGCACGATCAGGTGAAGACGGCTGGTGGTTTGCGCATCATCGCAACAGAGCGCCACGAGTCACGCCGCATCGACAACCAGCTGCGTGGCCGCTCGGGCCGCCAGGGTGACCCGGGCTCCTCGCGCTTCTATCTGTCGCTCGAAGACCCGCTGATGCGCATTTTTGCGGGCGACCGTGTGCGCGCCATCATGGACCGGCTGAAGATGCCCGAAGGTGAGGCCATCGAGGCCGGCATCGTGAGCCGCAGCATCGAAGGTGCGCAACGCAAGGTCGAAGCGCGCAACTTCGACATGCGCAAGCAGCTGCTCGAATACGACGACGTGGCCAACGACCAGCGCAAGGTGATCTACCAGCAGCGCAACGAGATTCTCGAAGCACAAAGCCTGACCGCCCAGGTGACCAGCCTGCGCGAAAGCACGCTGGCCGATGTGGTGCACACGTATGTGCCCGCCAACAGCGTGGAAGAGCAGTGGAACCTGGACGCGCTCGAGAAGACACTGCGCGACGAATGGCAGCTCGACCTGGGCGTCAAGGCCCATGTCGAAAAGAGCAACGCCATCACCGCGGAAGACATCGTCGAGCTGGTCGTCAAGGCCGGCAACGACAACTTCAACGAGAAGCTGGAGCGTGTGGGCGCCGAGCAATTCATGCCCTTTGAACGCATGATCTTGCTGCAGTCGATCGACCAGCACTGGCGCGACCATTTGGCCGCACTCGACTACCTGCGCCAGGGCATTCACCTGCGCGGTTATGCGCAGAAGAACCCCAAGCAGGAATACAAACGCGAAGCTTTCGAACTCTTCAGCCAGCTGCTGGACATTGTGAAGATGGACGTGACGCGTGTGCTGATGACGGTGCGCATTCAGTCGCAAGAGCAGGTGGCCGAGGCCACCGAGGCGATCGAAGAGCGCGCCGAAGCCATCAGCAATTTGACCTACACGCACCCCAGCGAAGACGGCAGCGTGGTGCAGGAAACCGATGAGTCGACCGTGGTGCCCAAGGTCGGCCGCAACGACCCCTGCCCGTGTGGAAGCGGCAAAAAATACAAGCTGTGCCACGGCAGGCTGGCGTGATGAGGCCCCCCAGTCGTTGACGCTCCTGCCCCCGAGGGGCGCTGGCCAGCCCTTGGGGCGGCCCGGCGGGCGGCCATTGCTCTGTCACGGTTCGCTTCGCTCCCTGGTTAAAAGTCCGTTCGGGCTGAGGTATCGAAGCCTTGTTCAGCCGACCTTTTGATTTTTGGAGTCACCATGCCCGTCAATCTGCACGCCCCCGACCCTTCGCGCCTGTTTCCCGTTGCCGGCGTCAAGCTCGGCATCACGATGGCCGGTGTGCGAAAGGCCAACCGCCGTGACCTGACGGTGATCACTCTGGCCGAAGGCTCGCAGGTGGCGGGTGTGTTCACCGCCAACCGCTTTTGTGCCGCGCCGGTGCAGCTGTGCCGCAAGCACTTGGCCGCGAACATCGGCCCGCGCGCCTTGGTCATCAACACCGGCAATGCCAATGCGGGCACGGGTGAAGACGGCCTGATGCGGGCGTTTTCAACCTGCGTGTCGGTGGCGCAGTTGCTCAACCTCTCGCCCGAGCAAGTGCTGCCGTTTTCCACCGGCGTGATCATGGAGCCGCTGCCCACCGATCGCATCGCAGCCGGCCTGCCGGCCGCTATTGCCGACCTGAATGAAACCAACTGGGGCGTCGCGGCCGAGGCCATCATGACCACCGACACCGTGGCCAAGGCGGCGTCGAAGCAGATCCAGATCGGCGGCAAGACGGTCACCATCACCGGCATCAGCAAGGGCGCCGGGATGATCCGGCCCAACATGGCGACCATGCTGAGCTTCCTGGCCACCGACGCGGTGATCGCGCCGCAGCTGATGCAGGCGTTGACCAGCGAAGCGGCTGACCAGTCGTTCAACCGCATCACCATCGATGGCGACACCTCGACCAACGATTCATTCGTGGTGGTGGCCACCGGCCAGGCCGGGCATGTGCCGATCACCCAGCTCAACTCCGGCGATGGCGCCCTGCTGCGCCAGGCCGTGACCGACGTGGCCACCCAGCTGGCCCAGGCCATCGTGCGCGACGGCGAAGGCGCCACCAAGTTCATCACCGTGCAGGTTGACGGTGGCAAGACCGAGGCCGAGTGCAAGCTGGTGGCCTATGCCATCGCCCACTCGCCTTTGGTGAAAACGGCGTTCTTTGCGAGCGACCCCAACCTTGGCCGCATCCTTGCCGCGGTCGGCTATGCCGGCATCACCGACCTCGACCAGACGCTCATCGAGATGTTTCTCGATGATGTGCACGTGGTCACCGATGGTGGGCGCAAGGCCAGCTACCAAGAAGCCGATGGCGCGCGGGTGATGAAGCAGGCCGAGATCACGGTGCGCATCGACTTGCGCCGTGGCCCGGCGCAGGCCACGGTGTGGACCTGCGACTTCAGCGTCGACTACGTCAAGATCAACGCCGACTATCGGAGCTGAGGCGGCTGAGCCAGGCGGCGCGCAGCAGCCCGCCGGCGGTGCCGGCGGCCAGCAGGTGTTTGAGGCTGTGGCCACTCACCACACCGAGCGCCTCCAGCACGTTGTGGTCTGCCGCTTCCATCGCCTTGGCTAGGCCATACAAGGCCAAGGCCGCCCACCAGGCTGAAGCAGGCAAGGCGTGTGGCAACACCGGCCGCATGTTCAGCGCCAGGGCGGCCGGAATCAACAGCATGGGCAAGAACTGCACGAAGACATAGGGCCGCAAGTCGCCCTGGTCGTGTGCTTCACCCACAGCCCACCAAGCCACGGCGAGCGAGCTGACCGACAGAGCCACCACCAATGCCTTTGTGTGGGCCCAGCGTGCGTCTACACGTTCGGCCAAAAAGGCGCACAGCAGCGTGGCACAGGCCCAGGCGATGGGCAGTCGATCGACGACCAGGCTCCAGTTGTTCGGTTGCCAGTGATACACCGACGAGCCGATGGCCGTGAGCATCACCGCCGCCGCGAACAAGCGCCAGGCCTGCATGCCTGGCCGGCCGGCGAGGCGCCAGACTCCCCAGGCCCCGATCACGGCAAACGGCAGGTTGCTCAGCACATTGGCAGCATGCGGCAGCAAGCCCCAGGGTCGCGCGTCGGCAAACTGGTGGTAGCTGGCCCATTGGGTGATGGGGCCGTGCAAGCCAAGCAGCATCACGGCCAGCGCGGCGATCAGCGCGAGCCAGCGCCCACGGTGTGAGGGGATGGGAGTGAGGTGGGTGCTGCGGTTCATGGTGGGGTGCGGTTTGGCTGTCAAACGAACGAGCCCCCATGGTCTGCACGGGCACTGGCGTGCGCAAGGCAAAGCCACGAAGTGGCCAGCGCCGACGCGCGCGGTATCGCGACACGCCACCGTGCGCGGCCCCACTTCGGTTCTAGGGAGGCGCTGCTGTTGGCGCTTGCCTCGCCCAACACGCCGCTGATAGCATGGCCACTCACCCCAACCTGCATGACATGAAACGCCTCGCACGCCCCTCGCATGACGCTGCTTTTGGCAGCGCTCTGGGCGTGGCTCTGCATCGACGCGGCATTCCGCTGCCGTCGCGAGCCCCGTCGGTCACGCAGGCCTCCCGGGGCATTTGACTTCTCAGCTTCGCTTCCACCGAAGTTCCGCTGAGACCCTCAGCGGAAGAACCGGTTTGTTGCGCTTCTTCTTTCGCTGATCCGGATCCACCGATCCACCAGGGTGCCACCCGCACCCGAACGACAGACGAAAGAGGAGAGGAACATGTTGAATCGGCTCATCGCACGATGGCGAGCCTGGGCACAGCGCTTCAGCCTGGCCCCCAACGACTTGCTGCGCGACGCGGTTTACCGGCGACTCTGGACGTCCATCCTGATCAGCTCGTTCGGCGGCCAGGTGACCATGCTGGCCTTGCCGCTCACCGCCGCCGTGCTGCTGCACGCCAGCCCCACACAAATGGGCTTTCTCACGGCGATGGAGATTGCGCCCTTCGTGCTGTTTTCGCTGCCCGCGGGCGTGTGGCTTGACCGTGTGCGCAAGCTGCCGGTCTACGTGGTGGGCGAGTGCTTGCTGGGGGTGATCGTGGCCAGCGTGCCGTTTGCGTGGTGGATGGGCTGGTTGTCGATGACCTGGCTCTACGTCATCGGCTTCGTGATCGGCACCATCTACACCGTGGCCGGCACGGCGGCGCAGATCGTGTTGACGCAGGTGGTGGCGCGCGACCGCCTGGTCGAGGCGCATGCGAAAAACGCACTCGCCACCTCGGGCGCTGAAGTGGCCGGCCCCGGTTTTGCCGGCGCCTTGATCAAGCTGGTCGGTGCACCACTGGCCTTGCTGGTGGATGCGGTGCTGCTGGTGGTGTCGGCCGCCATTCTGCGAGGCGTCCATGTGCAAGAGGACCGGCGCTCGCTGCGCGGCACCCATTTTTGGCGCGACCTGCGCACCGGGCTGCGCTTCGTGCTGGGCACGCCGCTGCTGGTGGCGCTCGCCGTGGTGGTGGGCACGTGGCAGATGTGCCACCACGCCGCCCTGGTGGTGCAGATCTTGTTTGCCACCCGCACGCTCGGTTTGAACGAGCAGCAAGTGGGCCTGAGCTACATGGGCATGGGCCTGGGCACCATCATCGCCAGCGTGCTGGGCAACCGCATCAGCCGGCGTGTGGGCCCCGGCCCGAGCCTGGTGATCGGCACGGCGGTGTGCGGCGCGGGCTGGTTGCTGCTGGCCGTGGCGCCGGCCAATGCCTGGGGTGTGGCCGCGTTCGCCGTCATGTTGCTGCTGTTCAGCGCTGGGGCGGTGCTGGTGTTCATCAACTTCCTGGCCATGCGACAGGCGGTGACGCCCGCCCCGCTGCTGGGCCGTATGACAAGCGCAATGCGCTGGCTCACGCTGCTGGCGGCCGGCCCTGGGGCCTTGTTGGGTGGCTGGCTGGGTGAACACATCGGGTTGCGCGCGGCGCTCGCGTTTTCGGGCGGCTCGGCCTTGTTGTTGGCCGTGCTGGCCTGGCAGCACCCCGCGATCCGTGGGGTGAAGGTGTTGCCCGAGGCCGAAGACGCCGACGAATGGCTGGGCGGTGAGGCCTCGGTGCGGCCCACGACGGTGATGGACGCTCAGACCTGAACGGCCGAGCCCGGTGAAAAAAGATCCACTGCGTCGGTGATCAACCCGTCGATGCCGGCGTCAAACAGGCGCCGTGCTTCGACGGGCTCGTTGACGGTGTAGCTCGCCACCCGCAAGCCGCTATGGTGGGCCTGTGCGATCACGGTGGCGTCGAGCACGCGGCAGTTGGCAACGATGGCCACACAGCCCAGGGCTTGTGCTTCGGCCAGCCAACCCTCGCGCAGGCTGTCGAGCAGCAGCGCGCGGGGCAGCGAGGGTTCGGCGGCACGGGCGGCGGCCAGTGCGTCGGGCTGGAAGGAGCTCAGCAAGGGCTTGAACGCTTCGTCGGCCCACAGCGCCGCGGCGTGTTGTGCCACCACTCGGCCGGTCTCTTCGTTGTGGCCCGGCGTCGGTTTGATCTCGATGTTGAGCGCAAAGCCGTTGTGAATGCAGTAGCGCGCGATGGTGTCGAGGCTGGGCAGAGGCTCGCCGGCAAACGTTGCGCTGTGCCAACCCCCGGCGTCCAGGCGAGACAGCGCGCTCCACGGGCGCTCGCTGGCCACCCCCGTCTCGGGCGTGGTGCGCTGCAGGGTGGCGTCGTGCAACAAAAACGGCACGCCGTCGGCGCTGAGTTTCACGTCGCACTCAAAGGCGCGGTAACCGTGGCTTGCGCCGAGTCGAAATGCGGCGAGCGTGTTTTCGGGGGCGAGCTTGCCGGCGCCACGGTGGGCGATCCAGAGCGGGTAGGGCCAATTCATATGGACTCCCCGATTGCCGAATACGGCCATCGACCCTCCGAGAGGGTCGGGCCTTGCTTGGGGCGGCCCGGCGCAGCGGCCCGCGTCATGCTGCTTCCACGCGCGCTCCGGAGGCCACATCGAACCAATGCAGGTGCTGCGCCGAGAGCTGCAACTGCACCGTGCTGCCCACTGGCGGCGGCATCAACATGCCGTCCATGCGCAAGGTGAAGTCATGGCTGCCCAGTTGGCCGTGTACCAGGCGCTCGGCGCCGAGCATCTCGATCAGCTCTACCTTCAGCGGCCAGCCGCCCGAACCGCCCGCCACCACGTGTTCGGGCCGCAAGCCTAAGCTCAACTCGCCGTTGCGCGGCGCCGGGCCGGGCAGCGGCACCGTCTGTCCATCGAGCGTGAAGCTGGCACCTTGTGCCTGACCCTTCAACAGGTTCATCGGCGGTGAGCCGATGAAGCTCGCCACAAAGGTGGTGGCGGGCCGGGTGTACACCTCATCGGGTGTGTCGAACTGCTCCATGCGACCGGCGTTCATCACCATCATGCGTTGCGCAAGCGTCATCGCCTCGACCTGGTCGTGGGTGACGAAGAGCGAGGTGACACCCAGCTCGGCGTGCAGCTTGCGGATTTCGATGCGCGTTTGCGCGCGCAGCTTGGCGTCGAGGTTCGACAGCGGTTCGTCGAACAAAAACACCTGCGGCTGGCGCACGATCGCGCGGCCCATGGCCACTCGCTGGCGCTGGCCGCCCGACAGCTCACGTGGTTTGCGCTCGAGGTAGGCACCAAGCTGCAAGATGCCCGCGGCCTTGTCGACACGGGCCTTGATCTCGGCCACCGGCAGCTTGGCGATCTTCAGGCCGTAGGCCATGTTGTCGAACACCGTCATGTGCGGGTAGAGCGCGTAGTTCTGGAACACCATCGCGATGTCGCGTTCCGAGGGCTCGATGTCGTTGACCACGCGCGAGCCGATGGCGATCTCACCACCGGAGATTTCTTCGAGCCCCGCCACCATGCGCAAGAGCGTGCTCTTGCCGCAGCCCGAGGGGCCGACGATGACGATGAACTCGCCGTCGCTGACTTCGGCGTTGACCCCGTGGATGACCTGGTTGGCCTTAGGGCCGGTGCCGTAGCGTTTGACCACGTTGCGAAGTGAAATGGCTGCCATGTTTGTCTTCTTATTTCTTGGTCGCTATTTTTCGGTATCCACCAGGCCCTTGACGAACCATCGCTGCATCAAGATCACCACCAGTGCGGGCGGGATCATCGCCAGCACCGCGGTGGCCATCACGATGTTCCAGTCGGTGGCGGCGTCTCCGCCGCTGATCATGCGTTTGATGCCGATCACCACCGGGTACATGCTTTCGTCGGTGGTCACGAGCAAAGGCCAGAGGTATTGGTTCCAGCCGTAGATGAACTGAATCACGAACAGCGCCGCGCAACTGGTGGCCGAGAGCGGCAGCAAGATATCTTTGAAAAAACGCATCGGCCCCGCGCCGTCGATGCGTGCCGCTTCGGTCAGCTCGTCGGGCACGGTGAGGAAAAACTGGCGAAACAAAAAGGTGGCGGTGGCCGAGGCGATCAGCGGCACCGTGAGGCCGGCGTAGGTGTTGAGCATGCCGAGGCTGGCCACCACCGAGTAAGTGGGCCCGATGCGCACCTCTACCGGGAGCATCAGCGTGACGAAGATCGACCAGAACACGAACATGCGAAAGGGAAAACGAAAGTAGACGATGGCAAACGCCGACAGCAACGAGATGGCGATCTTGCCGAGCGCGATCACCAGCGCCGTGACCAGGCTGATGAACATCATGCGGCCGACTGGCGCGTTCGAGGCCGCGCCCATGCCGGTGCCTTTGAGTGCTGCGGTGTAGTTCTCGACCAGTTGATTGCCGGGCAGCAAAGACATCGGCGCTTGCACGATGGCCTCGGCGGTTTGGGTGGACGCGACGAAGGTCACGTACAGCGGGAACGCGATGACCAACACACCCAAAATCAGGATCACGTGGGCGAGGATGCCGAGGGTGGGGCGACGCTCGACCATCAGTAGTTCACTTTCTTTTCAACGAACCTGAACTGCACGATGGTCAGCGCAATCACGATCACCATCAACACCACCGACTGCGCTGCCGAGCCGCCGAGGTCGAGCGCCTTGAAGCCGTCGTAGTAAACCTTGTAGACCAGGATGGCCGTGTCTTTGCCTGGCCCGCCTTGAGTGGCGGCATCGACGATGGCAAAGGTGTCGAAGAAGGCATACACCACGTTGATCACGAACAAGAAGAAGGTGGTCGGTGACAAGAGCGGGAACTGGATGGTCCAGAAGCGCCGCCATGGCCGTGCGCCGTCAATCGCGGCCGCCTCGATCAGCGAGCGCGGAATGCTTTGCAGCCCAGCCAGAAAGAACAGGAAGTTGTACGAGATCTGCTTCCACACCGCGGCCAGCACGATCAGCGTCATCGCGTGCTCGCTGTTGAGCAGGTGGTTCCAGTCAACGCCCAGGCCGCGCAGCACATACGAGACGATGCCGATCGACGGCGCAAACATGAACAACCACAACACCCCAGCCACCGCCGGCGCCACCGCGTACGGCCAGATCAGCAGCGTGCGGTAGACCAGCGCGCCCTTGACCACGCGGTCGGCAAACACCGCCAGCAGCAACGAGATGGAGAGGCCGAGGCCGGCCACCAGCACCGAAAACACGGCCGTGGTCTTGAACGACGCGAGGTAGGTCGCGTCTTTGATCAGGTTGGCAAAGTTCTCCAGGCCGACCCAGCTGGTCGACATGCCGAACGCGTCGGACTGCTGGAACGACTGCCACAAGGCCTGGCCTGCCGGCCAGAAGAAGAACACGGCGATGACCACCACCTGGGGTGCGATCAGCACCCAAGGCAGCCAGCTCGATCTGAAGACGACGCGCTTTTCGCTAGACACAGTTCAGTGGCAGACAGACCGTGAGCGCTGCGACGTGGGGGCGGACAAAACAGACCCGGCGCCGGGCCGCCCCAAGCCGAGTCTGCGCCCCCTCGGGGGGCTGAGCCCGGACACAAACAGTCCAGTGGACTGTTTGTGCCTGGCGAAGGGATGGGCCGCCGGCCCAGCGCGGCCTGCAAGGCGGCAGCGCTGCGACGTGGGGGCAGACATCACTTGTTGACCTTCTCGAAGCGTTCCAGCAACTCGTTGCCTCGGCTGACCGCGCTGTCGAGCGCGTCTTTGGCGGCCTTCTTGCCGGCCCAAACCTGTTCGAGCTCTTCGTCCATGATGGAGCGAATTTGCAGCATGTTGCCCAGGCGCACACCACGCGACTTGTCGGTGGTCTTGCGGATCATCTGGTTGACGGCGGTGTCGGTGCCTGGGTTCTGCTTGTAGAAGCCCGACTTTTCGGTGAGGGCGAATGAGGCCAGCGTGATTGGCAGGTAGCCGGTGCGTTGGTGGCTCTTGGCCTGGATCTCGACGTCGGTCAGGTAGTTGAAGAAGGCGGCCACACCCTTGTATTCGGCCGGCTTCTTGCCCGCCATCACCCACAGCGAGGCGCCCCCGATCACGGTGTTTTGCGGTGCACCGGGCACGTCAGGGTAGTAGGGCAGGGTGGCAATGCCGTAGTCGAACTTGGCGTTTTTCTTGATGCTCGCGTAGGTGGATGACGAGGCCGTGGCCATGGCGCATTCGCCCGAGTAGAAGCTTGCGTCGGCCGCGTTGCCGCGCCCGCGGTAGATGAACAAGCCCTGTTTGGCCATGTTGGCCAGGTTCTCGATGTGGCGCACATGCAGCGGGCTGTTGAACACCAGGCGAGCGCTGGTGCCGCCGAAGCCGTTGTTTTGTGTGGCGAAGAGTGTGTTGTGCCAGGTCGAAAAACTCTCCAGTTGCGTCCAACCCTGCCAGCTGGTGGTGAAGGGGCAAGGGACGCCCGAGGCCTTCAGCTTGGCGGCGGCGAGAGCCACTTCGGGCCAGGTGGTCGGCGGTTTGTTGGGGTCGAGACCGGCCTTGCGGAAGGCGTCTTTGTTGTAGTTGAGAACGGTGGTCGAGCTGTTCAGCGGAAAGCTCAGCATCTGCCCGTTGGGCGCGGTGTAGTAGCCCACCACCGCGGGGATGTAGGCCTTGGGGTCGAACTTGTGGCCGGCGTCGGCCAGCACCTTGCCCACGGGCACGATCGCGCCCTTGGCTGACATCATCGTGGCCGTGCCCACCTCGTACACCTGCAGGATGTGCGGCGCAGTGCCGGCGCGAAACGCGGCGATGGCAGACGGCATGGTCTCGTCGTAGGTGCCCTTGTAGGTGGGCACGACCTTGTAGTCTTTCTGGCTGGCGTTGAAGCCGTTGGCCAGGTCGAGCACCCAGTCGTTGAGGCCGCCGGTCATCGAGTGCCACCACTGGATTTCGACCTGGGCCTGGGCCGGGCCCGACAAGGCCAGGGCCAGCAGAGTTGAAGCGAGTGCAATTCGTTTGTTGTTCATGACGATTCCGTTGAAGTGAATCTGGGCTTGTGGCCAGCAGGTCAGTTTGCGTCAGGCTTGTGACAGGCGTGTTTATGTCGCTTATGCGCGGCCACAACAACGGGGATAACCCCTCTGGGTTTTGTGGCCCGGGAGGTGCGGCGCCCCATGGCCTGGCCGGGCGGGCGTCTCGGAGGGCTGCGGTACTATTTGCGCCCAAGTGCATAGCAGGCGCGCGAGACGCCTGGAACCCATGAACGCACCGATTCCGCTGAACCACATCACCGCCGCAGCCGACGCTGCGCACAACGCGCCCCGGCTGCGCGAAATTCCGTACAACTACACCTCGTTCTCCGACCGCGAGATCGTGATCCGCCTGCTGGGCTCGCGCGCCTGGGAGCTGCTGAACCGCCTGCGCGAAGAGCGCCAGACCGGCCGCTCGGCGCGCATGTTGTACGAGGTTCTGGGCGACATCTGGGTGGTGCAGCGCAACCCCTACCTGCAAGACGACCTGCTCGACAACCCGCGCCGCCGCAAGCTGCTGATCGACGCCTTGCACCACCGCCTGGGCGAGGTGCAAGCCCGCCGCAAGCCCGAGGCCGATGGTGCGCGTGACGGCTTCGTCGGCGAGCTGCTTGCGGCCGCCAGCGCGGCAGTGAAGTCGTTTGCCGAGCAGTTTGAGCGGGTGGCCGAGCTGCGTCGCAAGACCACGCGCGTGCTGGGCCGCCACACCGCCAAAGACAACGTCAAGTTCGACGGCCTGTCGCGTGTCTCTCACGTGACCGACGCCACCGACTGGCGGGTCGAATACCCGTTTGTGGTGCTCACACCTGACACCGAGGCCGAGATGGCCGCGCTGGTCAAACACTGCATCGAACTTGGCCTGACCATCATTCCGCGTGGCGGCGGCACGGGTTACACCGGCGGCGCGATCCCGCTCACCTGGAACAGCGCGGTCATCAACACCGAGAAGCTCGAAGCGATGACCGAGGTGGAGCACCTGCGCCTGCCGGGCATGGACCGCGACGTGGCCACCATCTGGACCGAAGCCGGTGTGGTCACGCAGCGTGTGGCCGATGCGGCCGAGCGCGCGGGCTTCGTTTTCGCGGTCGACCCCACCTCCGCTGAAGCCTCGTGCATCGGCGGCAACATCGCCATGAACGCCGGCGGCAAGAAGGCCGTGTTGTGGGGCACCGCGCTCGACAACCTGGCCTCGTGGCGCATGGTCACGCCCGAAGCCAAATGGCTGGAGGTGACGCGCCTCGATCACAACATGGGCAAGATCCATGACGTGGCCGTGGCGAGCTTCGAGCTGAAGTACTTTGACGCCTCGGGCAAGGTGCTGGAGCGCACCGAGCGGCTCGACATCCCCGGCCGCACCTTCCGCAAAGAAGGCCTGGGCAAAGACGTCACCGACAAGTTCCTCGCCGGCCTGCCCGGCATCCAGAAAGAAGGCTGCGACGGCCTCATCACCAGCGCGCGCTGGGTGGTGCACAAGATGCCGGCGCACACACGCACGGTGTGCCTCGAATTTTTTGGCAACGCGCACGACGCGGTGCCGTCGATCGTCGAGATCAAAGACTTCATGTTTGCCGAGGCCAAGGCGGGTGGCGCCATCCTCGCCGGCCTGGAGCACCTGGACGACCGCTACCTGAAGGCGGTGGGTTACGCGACCAAGAGCAAGCGCGCGAATGGCAACGGAACCGCCGGCGGTTCCGGGCTCCCGAAGATGGTGCTGGTGGGCGACATCGCCGGTGACGACCCCGACGTGGTGGCCCGCGCCACCAGCGAGGTGGTGCGCATTGCCAACAGCCGCGCCGGTGAAGGCTTTGTGGCGGTGAGCGCCGATGCACGCAAGAAGTTCTGGCTCGACCGCAAGCGCACGGCCGCCATCAGCAAGCACACAAATGCGTTCAAGGTGAACGAAGACGTGGTGATCCCGCTGCCGCGCATGGGTGAGTACACCAACGGCATCGAGCGCATCAACATCGAGCTCAGCTTGCGCAACAAGCTGGCGCTGGTCGACGCGCTGGAACGCTTCTTCGAGACCGGCAACCTGCCGTTGGGCAAGAGCGACGATGCCGGCGAGATTGCTTCCGCCGAGTTGCTGGAAGACCGTGTGCAGCAGGCCTTGACGCTGCTGCGCGATGTCCGCGCGCTGTGGCAGCTGTGGCTGAGCGACCTCGACGCCGTGCCCGCCGACACCGGCCGCAGCTACTTTGTTGACCTGCAAGACCACACGCTGCGCGCCTCGTGGAAGACGCAGATTCGCGCCAAGCTGCAAGGCATCTTTGCCGGCTCGGCCCTGAAGCCCATCGTCGACGAATGCCAGCGCATCCACAAAGAGGTGCTGCGCGGCCGGGTGTGGGTGGCCCTGCACATGCATGCCGGTGACGGCAACGTGCACACCAACATCCCGGTGAACAGCGACAACTACGAGATGCTTCAGACGGCGCACCAGGCCGTGGCGCGCATCATGAAGCTCGCGCGCAGCCTCGACGGTGTGATCTCGGGCGAGCACGGCATCGGCATCACCAAGCTCGAGTTTTTGACCGAAGACGAGATCTCGGCCTTCACCGCTTACAAGCAGCGTGTCGACCCTGAAGGCCGCTTCAACAAGGGCAAGCTGTTGAGAGATCCGGCACTCAAGGCCGACCTGACCAACGCCTACACGCCGAGCTTCGGCCTGATGGGGCATGAGTCGCTGATCATGCAGCAGAGCGACATTGGCGACATCGCCAATTCAATGAAAGACTGCCTGCGCTGCGGCAAGTGCAAGCCGGTGTGCGCGACCCACGTGCCCCGCGCCAACCTGCTGTACAGCCCACGCAACAAGATCCTCGCGACCTCGCTCTTGGTCGAAGCTTTTTTGTACGAAGAGCAGACGCGCCGGGGTGTGTCGATCAAACATTGGGAAGAGTTCGAAGACGTGGCCGACCACTGCACGGTGTGCCACAAGTGCCTGAGCCCGTGTCCGGTCGACATCGACTTCGGCGACGTGTCGATGAACATGCGCAACCTCTTGCGCAAGATGGGCAAGAAGAGCTTCCGCCCCGGCAACAAGCTGGCGATGTTGATGCTCAACACCACCAACCCCGAAACCATCAAGTTCCTGCGCACGCTGATGGTCGACGTGGGCTTCAAGGTGCAACGCACCGCCAACAACCTGCTGCGCGGCCTGGCCAAGAAGCAGACGACGGCGCCCAAGTCTTCAGTGGGCACGGCTCCGATCAAAGAGCAGGTGATCCACTTCATCAACAAGAAGCTGCCGGGTGGCCTGCCGAAAAAAACGGCACGGGCGCTGCTCGACATCGAAGACAAGAATTACGTACCGATCATTCGAGACCCGAAGACGACCACAGCCGACACCGAAGCGGTGTTCTATTTCCCGGGCTGTGGCTCGGAGCGCCTGTTCTCGCAGGTGGGCCTCGCCACGCAGGCGATGCTCTGGCATGCCGGTGTGCAAACGGTGCTGCCGCCGGGCTACCTGTGCTGCGGCTACCCGCAAAAGGGCAGTGGCCAATTCGACAAGGCCGAAAAGATCATCACCGACAACCGGGTGCTGTTCCACCGTGTGGCCAACACGCTGAACTACCTCGACATCAAGACCGTGGTGGTGAGCTGCGGCACCTGCTACGACCAGCTGCAGGGTTACCAGTTCGACAAGATCTTCCCCGGCTGCCGCATCATCGACATCCACGAGTACCTGCTAGAGAAGAACATCACGCTGCCGGGCGCAGGCGGTTACCTGTACCACGACCCCTGCCACTCGCCGATGAAACTGCAAGAGCCGATGAAAACGGTGAAGGCGCTGCTCGGCGACAACGTGCTCAAGAGTGAACGTTGCTGCGGCGAGAGTGGCACGCTGGGCGTGACGCGGCCTGACATCGCCACGCAGGTGCGTTTCCGCAAAGAAGAAGAGCTGCGCAAGGACGAGGCCAAGCTGCGGGCCACCGGTTCGGTGGATGCGAAAGCCGACGTGAAGATCCTCACCTCGTGCCCGAGTTGCCTGCAAGGCCTCACGCGCTTCGGCAACGACCTGAACAACGGCTTGCTCGAAGCCGACTACATCGTGGTCGAGATGGCTAACAAGTTGCTCGGGCCCGACTGGATGCCTGAGTATGTGGAGAAGGCAAACGAGGGCGGGATAGAACGAGTTCTGGTCTGAGCCAGTACCGTTCGCCCTGAGCCTGTCGAAGGGCAGCGCGGCACGCTGGCTTCGACAGGCTCAGCCCGAACGGAGCTTTACTCCGCAGACAAGCCGCGCTCCTTGATCAGCGCGTGCCAGAAGGTCGTTTCCTTCTGCAGGAAGTTTGTGAGCGCAGGACCGTCCGACGGTGTCACCTCCAGGCCGAAGTCTTCCAGCCGCGCCTTCACTTCAGGCACGCTGATGGCCTTGCTCAGCTCGCTGCTCAAGCGCGACACGATGTCGGCCGGTGTGCCTTTGGGCGCGAACAAACCTTGCCACGCCGTGACCTCAAAATCCTTGATGCCGATCTCATCCAGCGTGGGCACATCGGGCAGCGAGGGAATGCGCTTCTTCGACATCACCGCCAGCGCCTTCACCTTGCCGGCACGAATCTGCGGCAGGCCGGCTGCGGTGTCCAAAATCATCATCGGCACCTGGCCCGAGATCACGTCTTGCACCGCCATCGCCGTGCCACGGTAGGGCACGTGCACGATGAAGCTCTTGGTGCGGTCTTTCAGCAGCTCCATCGCCAGGTGGTGCGGGCTGCCCACGCCGGGTGAGGCGTAGCTGTACTTGGCGGGGTTCTTCTTCACCTCGTCGAGCAGCTGCCTGGCGCTGGTAAGACCCGAGCCCGGGTGCACCGCCAGGATCAACGGAAAGCGCGCCATGAAGCCCACCGGCACCAGGTCCTTCGGGTCATACGGCAGCTTCTTGTACATGGCGCTGTGGAACACCATCGCGCCGTTGTCGCCGGTGACGATGGTGTAACCATCGGGTGCCGACTTGGCCGCGTTGTCGGTGCCGATGATGCCGCCAGCGCCGGGCCGGTTGTCGATCACCAGGGTTTGGCCAAGTTGTTTGCCGAGCTGCGGTGCGAGTTGGCGTGCGAGAAAGTCGGAGCCACCGCCCGCCGGGTAGGCCACCACCCAGCGCACCGGTTTGTTGGGCCAGGCGGG
>JBKJJF010000166.1:0-33543 GCA_046598195.1 Rhizobacter sp.
GCGGCCTTCGATGAGCTTGCATTTGCACGAACCGCAGGCGCCGTCGCGGCAACCATAAGGCAGGCCGACCCCCTGACGGATGGCGGCGGTGAGGATGGGCTCGTCGCGGTCGACGGAAAAACTCACGCCGCTGGGCAGCACGGTCACGGTGAACGTCATCGGATAACCTCGGTGAACACTTTCGCAAAACAGCCCGCAATTTTGCCCGCTCGCCCCATGACCCTCCAGGCCAGCTTGCCCACACGATTCAAACGGCCCACTTTACTGATCATCGGTTGTGGTGATGTGGGCATGCGCGTGGCGCGTTTGCTGCGTGGGCGTTGGCGTTTGCTGGCGCTCACCTCAAGCCCGCAGCGTGCGCCGGATTTGCGTGAGGCCGGCGTGTTGCCATTGATCGGCAATCTGGATGTGCCCGCCAGCCTGGCTCGCCTGGCCGGGTTGGCCGATGCCGTGTTGCACCTCGCACCACCACCCGGCCACGGCGCCAGCGACACGCGCACCCAGCACCTGCTGCAGGCGCTGGCGCGCAACGGCCGCGTGCGCCGCATCGTCTACGCCAGCACCAGTGGGGTGTATGGCGACGCACAAGGTGCCCGCTTTGACGAGACCCGCGCCGTGAACCCCACCACCGACCGTGCGCGCCGCCGGGTCGACGCCGAGGCGCGTGTGCGCTGGTACGGCCGCGCGCTGGGGGCGAGTGTCAGCGTGTTGCGCATCCCAGGCATCTATGCAGGCGACCGCCCGGGTGGCCACCCGCGCGAGCGGCTGGCGCGAGGCACGCCGGTGTTGGCGACCGATGACGACGTCTATACCAACCACATCCACGCCGACGACCTCGCCCGTGCCTGCGTGGCAGCGCTGCACCGCGGCCTGCCACAACGTGTGCTGCACACGAGTGACGACACCGAGCTGAAGATGGGCGACTACTTCGACCTGGCGGCTGATCTGTGCGGCTTGCCGCGCCCGCCGCGCATCACGCGCCAGCAGGCGGGCGATCAGATGTCGGCCGTGCAGCTGTCGTTCACGAGCGAGTCACGGCGGCTGGACAACACCCGCCTCAAGCGCGAGCTGCGGTTGAGGCTGCGCTTCCCGACGGTGCGCGAAGGCCTGCTGGCCTGAGGCTCAGCGCCGCCGGTTGAAGGGCGCCTGCCCGCGCCAGTAGCGGATGGTGAGAAAGCCACCGATCATGCCGCCCAGGTGGGCCAGCGAGCCCAGCCCCCCGGCCAGGCCCAGCACCAGCGAGATGGCGCCAAACACAGCCACGAACACCTTCATCTTCATCGGGATGGGGGGGAACAGCGGCATGATGGTGCGGTCGGGGAAGTACATCGCCGCGGCCATCAACAAGGCGTAGATCGAACCCGAGGCACCCACCAGGCTGTTGGCGCCCATGCCGGGCAAGGCGGTTGCCACCATGAACGTGATGCCACCGAAGATCGCACCGATCGCCAGAAAGATCAGGTAGCGCTTGCGGCCCCACAGCGTCTCCAGCTCGGCGCCAAACATCCACAGGCCCAGCATGTTGAAGAACAGGTGCAGGATGTCACCGTGCAGGAAGGCGTAGGTCAGCGGCTGCCACGGCAGGAAAAAACTGCTGGCCACGGGGTAGAGCGCGAACCAGCGTGCAATGGGCAAGATCTGTTGCAAGCAAAAGACCGCTGTGCAAGCCAGCATCAGGAACTGTGTGATCGGTGGAATCGGCGGCATGCGTCAGGGGGCTGCAGAATAAAGGCGCAAGCGTACCCGGTTTGACCAAAGCGACCGATCGCCTGTGGCAAAATCGCGCCCTCTGCTGCACCGGCCTCGGTGGCGAAATTGGTAGACGCGCGGGACTCAAAATCCCGTTCCGCAAGGAGTGTCGGTTCGATTCCGACCCGAGGCACCAACCACTCTGCGTGGTTGCACACGCGAACCCACGCATCGCGTGCCATCAAACGGCAACACCCTTCTGCTTGACACGCTGCGTGCGCCTGACCCGGGAATCCACCAGCTTGCTTGTCAAGCAACAAGCAATAAGGTGCCGGGGCTGTGGTGGAAAGGGCTTCGATGATGTGGCTTCGTCTTTTCGTTCCTGCTGGCTGGGTCGCGGCATCGCTGTGCCTTTTCGCGAGTGCCACGTGGGCGCGCCCTGACTTGAGCGGTGTGTGGCAGGTACTCAACACCGCCCACTACGACATCGAGCCACACGCCGCGCGCCCCGCCATGGCCTTGCGTGCCGGCCCGCACGGGCCTGTGCCGGCGAAGGCGGTGCTGGCACTCGGCGCAGTGGGCGCGGTGCCTGCGGGGCTGGGTGTGGTCGAGGGCGGGGCCATTCCCTACAAAGCCGAAGCACTGGCGCGCAAACGCGAGAACCAGACCCAATGGCTTGAGCGCGACCCCGAGATTCGCTGCTACCTGCCGGGGGTACCGCGCGCCACCTACATGCCGTTTCCGTTTCAGATCTTTCACAGCGACTCGGCGCTCTTGTTCGTCTACGAATACGCGGGCGCCACGCGCAACATCCTGTTCAAGGATCCCGGCCCGCCGCCGCTTGATTCATGGATGGGCCAGTCGGTGGGCCGCTGGGAAGGGCAGACACTGGTGGTCGAGGTGACTGGCCAGAACGACAGCACCTGGTTCGATCGTGCCGGCAACCACCACTCCGACCAGATGCGCGTCACCGAGCGCTACATGCTCACCAGCGCCCACACCATGCTGTACGAGGCGACCATCACCGATCCACAAACCTTCACACGGCCGTGGAAGATGAGCATGACGCTGTACCGCCGTGTTGGTGCCGATGCACAACTGCAGCAGTTCAAGTGTGTCGACTTCGTCGAAGAGCTGATGTACGGCTTGCTGCGCAAGGAGCCGCTGAAATGAAGCCCCATCTCTGCTCGCTGTTGGCCGGGTTGCTGGCCCTGTTCGCCGGCGCGTCGCCAGCGCAGACCTACAAAGCACCGCGCACCGCCTTCGGCGATCCCGATCTGCAAGGCCTGTGGACCAACGCCTCGCTTACCGTGCTCGAGCGCCCGCAGCGCATCAGCAAGCTGGTGATCACGGCCGATGAGGCCAAGCGCATCGAAGAAGCCTGGCGCACGCGCCTGGCGATGGACAACAAGGCCACCGATCCCCATGCCGGCGCCCCCCAGGCCGGCAGCGACGTGCGTGGCTACAACCTCGCCTGGCTCGAACAGGGCTCGCACCTGGCCGTGGTCAACGGGGAGATTCGCAGCTCCTGGATCGTTGACCCGCCTAACGGGCGTGTGCCGTATTCGCCGCAAGGCTGGGCAGGCCTGCGGGCCTCGGTGCAGCGCGGTTTTGATGACCCCGAGCAGCGCCCGCTCGGCGAACGCTGCATCGTCGGTTTTGGCTCGACCAGTGGGCCGCCGATGCTCAACGTGCTCTACAACAACCACTACCAGATCGTGCAGTCGCCAGGCCACGTGGCGATCGTGGTTGAGATGAACCACGACGCCCGCATCGTGCGCCTCGGCGGCAAGCACCCGCCCGAGCAGGTGAAGCTGTGGCTGGGTGATTCGATTGGTCATTGGGAAGGCGACACCCTGGTGGTCGAGACGACCAATCTGCACCCGGGCCAGGCCTTCAATGCCGACGTGCGGCACTACCTGTACCTGCCACCCACGGCCAAGCTCATCGAGCGTTTCACGCGGGTGGCAACCGATCAGATCCTCTACCAGTTCACGGTCGAAGACAGCACGGCTTACACCCAGACCTGGCGTGGTGAGATGCCGCTGCGTGCCACCGCCGGACCGATGTACGAGTACGCCTGCCACGAGGGCAACCACTCCCTCTCGGGCATCTTGCGCGGTGCGCGCTACGAGGAAAAACAACGCAACACCGCCGGAGGCGCGAAATGAAAACCCCTGAGCTGCGCAAACGTCGGGTTGCCCTCATGTGGGCGGTGGCTTTGGTGCTGACCGCACCGCTGGCGCAGGCCCACCATGCGTTTGCCGCCGAGTTCGACGCCAATGCGCCGGTGCTGCTGCGTGGCAAGGTGAGCCGCATCGAGTGGATCAACCCGCATGCCTGGGTGCACATCGTGGTCGAAGAGCCCGGCAAGCCACCCAAGACCTGGGCGGTCGAGGGCGGCACCCCCAACACCTTGCTGCGTGCGGGGCTGTCAAAAGAAACGCTGAAGATCGGCACCGAGATCGTGGTGCGCGGCTTCCAGAGCAAGGATCACCATTGCGAGCCCACCTGCAAGGCCAATGGCCGGGACGTGACCTTCCCTGATGGCCGCAAGGTGTTCATGGGGTCCAGTGGCACCGGAGCACCACGCGACGGGTCTGACCCGAACGAGCTGCCGAAATGAGGCTGCTGCTTGTGGCCTGGTGGACTTCGTTCGTGGCCGCCCTCAGCGCGTGTTCACCACCTGCGCCACCGCCCCCAGCTTTGCCGCCGCCGGTGCTCAGCGTGAAGGACTTGATGGGCCACGTGATCGACCCCGCGGCCGATGTGTACTGGGAGTCCTCGGGCACCATCGTCACGGCTGCCGGCGAGACAAGCCGTGCCCCCACCACGCAAGAAGGCTGGGGCGCCGCCGAGAATGCGGCCGCCACCCTGGCCGAAGCCGGCAGCCTGCTGCAGCTGCCCGGCCGCGCGCGTGACACCGAGGAGTGGGCCCGCCTCGCACGCGAGCTCACGCAGACCAGTCTCGCGGCGATGCATGCGGCTGAGGCCAAAAACGAAACCGCGGTCTTCGATGCCGGTGGGCGCATCTATGTGGTGTGCCGCAGCTGCCACCTCAAGTACGTCCCCGGCTTCCAGTAAGCCGCAGCGGAGGCGCTTCATGGGTTTGTCCACACTGGCCGTCTGGCTGAGCGAAACGCAGGGCAGCATCGCGCTGCACGAGTCGTTCTACATGTACCCGCTGATCGAGACCACGCACGTGCTGGCGATTTTTCTGTTCGCCGGGAGCATCAGCATGGTGGACCTGCGCTTGCTCGGCCGGGGCTTCACCGACACACCGGTCAGCGAGATGACGCGCCGCATGTTGCCCTGGACGGTGATTGGATTCATCGTGTTGCTCATCACCGGCGCACTGCTGTTCTACGCGATTCCCGTGCGCTCGTACCACAGCCTGTGGTTTCGTTTGAAGGTCTTGCTGCTGGTGGTGGCGGCTGTCAACGTGTGGTGGCTGCACCGACGGATTCAGCGTGACTGCGAACGCTGGGACAGCGACCCCGTGCCACCCCGCAATGCACGCATCGCGGCCGCAGTGTCTTTGTTGATGTGGGCCGGCGTCATCGTGGCGGGGCGCATGATCGCCTATAACTGGGCCGACTGTGATCGCCCGCAGCCCGGCTGGATCCGCTGGGTCGCCCAGTGCAACGACTACCCACGTTGAGCATGGATCTCTTCGCCCTGTTCGAAGCTTGCGAGCGCACCTGGCTGGGTGAGGCGATCAGGCAGTCGGTCTGGTTGTTCCCCGCCATCGAAGCGGTGCACCTGCTCGCGCTGGCCTTGCTGGGCGGTGCGGTGCTGATGCTCGACCTGCGGCTGCTGGGCTGGGGTCTCACCAGCCCGACCCCCGCACAACTCGAACGCCAGACCCGCCCGTGGCTCATCGCCGCGGTGCTGGGCTTGGTCGTCACCGGCGGTGTGTTGTTCCTCTCCGAGGCGCTCAAGCTCTACGCGAGCACCCCGTTCTGGATCAAGGCGGGTGCCCTGTTGACGGTGTTGGTCTACACCTTCGCTGTGCGTAACCCGTTCGCCCGCCGCGCGACCGCGATCACGCTGCAGAGCCGGCTCATCGCCGTGGTGTCGCTGCTGCTCTGGTTGACGGTGGCGGCGGCCGGGCGCTGGATCGGGTTTTCTTGAGCGCACGCCGGCAGCGGGTTTATGTGGCCCCTGCCACAATGCGCGCAGGAGAGACCATGGTGCGATACAAGACGATTGAAGACGCGATCGGGCACACGCCGCTCGTTCGCTTGGTGCGTGTTTCGGGGGCCGAAAATGACCGCCGGGGCAACGTCATTCTCGGCAAGCTCGAAGGCAACAACCCGGCCGGCTCGGTGAAAGACAGGCCGGCCATCAGCATGATCCGCCGCGCCGAAGAGCGTGGTGACATCAAGCCCGGCGACACGCTCATCGAAGCCACCTCCGGCAACACCGGCATCGCGCTCGCGATGGCGGCGGCCATTCGTGGCTACCGCATGGTTTTGATCATGCCCGAGGACCTGAGCATCGAACGTGCGCAGACCATGAAGGCCTTTGGTGCCGAGCTGTTGCTCACGCCACGCAGCGGCGGCATGGAATACGCCCGCGACCTGGCTGAGCAGATGCAGCGCGACGGCAAGGGCCGGGTGCTCGACCAGTTTGCCAATGGCGACAACCCACGGGTGCACTACGAGACCACCGGCCCCGAAATCTGGGCCGACACCGAAGGCCAGATCACGCACTTCGTGAGCGCCATGGGCACCACCGGCACCATCACCGGCACTTCGCGTTTTCTGAAAGAGCAGAACCCGAAGGTTCTTGTGATCGGCGCACAACCCGCTGAAGGTTCGCGCATCCCCGGCATCCGCAAGTGGCCCGCGGCCTACCTGCCCAAGATCTACGACCCGACGCACATCGACGACACCGTCAACGTGACACAAGACACCGCCGAAGACATGGCACGCCGCCTCGCGCGCGAAGAAGGCCTGTTTGCTGGCATCTCGGCCGCGGGCGCGGCCTGGGTGGCGCTGGAGATTGCCAAGACGGTGGAAAACGCCACCATCGTCTTCATCGTCTGCGACCGTGGTGACCGTTATCTTTCGACCGGCGTTTTCCCAGCCTGAACATGAAACATCAATTCAACTACTGCCCCAACTGTGCCACCCCGCTGCAGCAGATTTCGCAAGAAGAAGACGGCGGCGCGAAGGTTCGCACCCGCTGCCCAGCCTGCGACTGGACCCACTGGAACAACCCCACGCCGGTGCTCGCCGCCGTGATCGAGCTGGCCGACCGTGAGGGCCAGGTGCTGCTTGCGCGCAACGCGGCCTGGCCGGGCAAATTTTTCGGGCTCATCACCGGCTTCATGGAGGCCGACGAAACACCGATGGATGGCATTGCCCGTGAGGTGGCCGAAGAAACTTCGTTGCAGGTCGATGCGCTCAAACTCATTGGTGTCTACGAGTTCAAGCGCATGAACCAAGTGATCATTGCCTACCACGCGGTGGCGCGCGGCGAGATCGTGCTCTCACCTGAGCTGGCCGAGTACAAGACCGTGCCACCGGCTGAAGTGAAATGCTGGCCTGCCGGCACCGGGCAGGCGATGGCCGACTGGTTGACCTCACGCGGCATCACGCCGCAGTGGATCGAGCTGCCACCACGTCGCCCCAAAGAGGATTGAAGATGAACCACTGCACCCACGCTCATTTTGTTCATTGCCCCCTCGGGGCGGCCTAGCGGGAGCTGAAATGGACTTCCAGAAAGAACTCGACACCCGCGGCCTGAACTGTCCGCTGCCGATCCTGAAAGCCAAGAAGGCCTTGGCCGACATGCAGAGCGGCGAGGTGCTCAAGGTGGTGGCCACCGACCCCGGCTCAATGCGTGACTTTCAGGCCTTTGCCCGCCAGACGGGCAACGAACTTGTCGAGCAGTCAACTGCCAACGACGAGTTCGTGCACTTTCTCAGGCGCAGATAAGCGAGGGCAGTCCGAGGGCCGCGGCGCTCCTGAGCGGGGCCGCATGCCCTCGCGGGGCTGTCAGTTTCAGATCTCCAACGACCTGAGGTAGTCGCGAAAGCCCGGGCCCAACTGCGGGTGCTTGAGCGCCAGCTCCACGTTGGCTTGCAAAAAGCCTTCTTTGCTGCCGCAGTCGTAGCGCTTGCCTTCGTAGCGGTAGGCAAACACCTTTTCGCGCCGCAGCAGGCCGGCAATGCCGTCGGTGAGCTGGATTTCACCGCCCACGCCGCGAGGCTGGTTGGCGATCTCGTGAAAGACCCCCGGCGTCAGGATGTAGCGACCGGCCACGCCCAGGCGCGATGGTGCGTCTTCAGGGGAGGGCTTCTCGACGATGCGGGTCACGTCCATCAGCCTGTCGTTGACCGGTGTGCCGGCCACGATGCCGTAGCGGCGTGTGTGCTCAGCCGGCACTTCTTGCACCGCCAGCAGCGAGACACGCCATTCGTTGAATTGCTCCGTCATCTGTTGCAGCACGGGCTTCTCGCCGACCATCAGGTCATCGGCCAGCAGCACGGCGAACGGGTGGTTGCCCACCAGTCGCTGACCGCACAACACGGCATGGCCCAGCCCCAATGCTTGCGGCTGGCGCACATAGATGCACTCCATGTCATCGGGTTTGACCGAGCGCACAACGTCCAATAGTTCCTGCTTGCCCGCCTGTTCGAGGGCTACTTCCAGCTCGAAGGTCATGTCAAAGTGGTCTTCGATGGGGCGCTTGTGGCGGCCCGTCACGAAAATCATTTCGCGCACCCCGGCGGCATAAGCTTCTTCCACGGCGTACTGGATCAACGGCTTGTCGACCACGGGAAGCATTTCTTTGGGTTGAGCTTTTGTCGCGGGCAGGAAGCGCGTACCGAGGCCTGCTACAGGAAAGATCGCTTTGGTGACTAACATTTGCTTACAATCGTCCAAGGAGTGAGGGAGTGCTTCGAAATCATTGTGTCATGTGCTTTGTGACGCGCGTACACCGAGCATGAGTGGGATGGCATGGACATTTTGATCATCGAGCCGTTAGAAGCCGAAGTGACGCAATGGTTGGCGGAGCGTTATTCGGTGCGGTATGCCCCCGAGCTGATCCGTGACCTGCGCGAGTTCAGGCAATCGCTCTACAACGTGCGGGCCCTGGTGCTGCCCTCGATGCTGGCGCTGGACCCGGCGACGCTGCACTACGCGCCCGTGCTGCGTGCCGTAGGCCGGGTGAGCGGTGGCGCCGAAAACATCGACGTCGACGCCTGCTCGCGCGCCGGCGTCGAGGTGGTGCGCAGCCTCACCGCGACCGCGCAGGCCGAGGCCGAGTTCATGATCGGTGCCATGTTGTCGCTGCTGCGCCGTGTGCCGATCGAGGGAGCCGACGGCATGCTGGTCGGCCGCGAGCTGGGCGCCTGCACCGTGGGCCTGATCGGCATGCCGCCTGCCGCCAAGGCCATGGTCAACATGCTGAGCGGTTTTGGTTCGCGCGTGGTGGGCTACGACCCTTCGTTGCATTCGACCGACGGCGTGTGGGAGCGTTGGCGTGTGAGCCCACTGGGCTTGCGCGAGCTGCTGGAAACGAGTGACGCGGTGTGTGTGCAGCTCAACTACTTCAGCCGTTACCACGGCCTGCTGGGCGAGCGTTTTTTGCCGTTTTGCAAACCCAACCAGGTGATCGTGAGCGTGGCCCACTCGGGCGTGTTCAACGAACGCGCACTGGCCGATGTGTTGATCAGCGGCCGGGTGGCCGCGTGCTGGCTCGACAGCCTGGAGCCCGGTGCGCTGGACGATGCCCGCCCGCTCAACGGCATGGACACGCTTCAGATCACACCGCGTGTGGCCAGCACCACGCGCGAATCGCGGCTGCGCAGCTCGTGGGCGGTGGCCCGGCGCATCGACGAGCTGCTGGCGGCCACGCCGCCCGCACCGCGCGAATTCAGGTCGACGGACCCAGGCGTGCCAACTGATCTTGCAGCCTAGCCAGAGCTGCCGTGAACTCGGCAATGCGCTGCTGCTCCTGAGCCACCACGGCCGCCGGCGCACGCGCCACGAACGACTCGTTCGACAGCTTGCCGCTCGCCTTGGTGATCTCGCCTAACAATCGCGTGATCTCCTTGTTGAGGCGCTCCTTCTCGGCGGCGATGTCGATCTCCACATGCAGCGCCAAGCGTGACTCGCCTTGCACGACCACGGGTGACTGACTCGTCGCTGCACTGAAGGCGGCCTCGTCATCGAAGATCTTCACTTCCGAGACCTTCGCCAGCGCCTTGAGCACGGGCGCGGCTTCGCGCAGGAAAGCCGGGTCGCCAAAGCCGTTCAGGGGCACACGCACCGCCGGTGACAGCTGCATCTCGCTGCGCAAGGTGCGGCAGGCGCTCACCAGCCCCTTGAGCTTGCCCACCCATGCATCGGCACGCGCGTCGATGCGCTCCAGCTGCGCTTGTGGGTAGGCGGCCGTCACGATGCTGTCGGTTGCCTTGCGCCCGGCGATGGGCGCCACCGTGTCCCACAGCTCGGCGGTGATGAAAGGTGCGATCGGGTGCAGCAAGCGCAGCATGGTTTCCAGCACGCGGATCAGCGTGCGGCGGGTGGCGCGCTGCTGGGACTCGTCGCCAGTCTGAACTTGCACCTTGGCGATCTCGATGTACCAATCGCAGTATTCGTCCCACACAAACTGGTAAAGCGTGTTGGCCACGTTGTCGAGGCGGAACTCGGCAAAGCCTTGGGCCACCGCCGCTTCCACGCGTTGCAGCTCACTCGTGATCCAGCGGTCGGCTTGGCTGAACGTGAGGTAGCCATGGGCTGGCCCGCCCGGCGCGCATTCGGCCTTGTTGTGCTCCTTCAGACCGCAGTCTTGACCTTCGCAATTCATCAACACGAACTTGGTGGCGTTCCAGAGCTTGTTGCAGAAGTTGCGGTAGCCCTCGGCACGTTTGGTGTCGAAGTTGATGTTGCGGCCCAGGCTCGCGTAGCTGGCCATGGTGAAACGCAGCGCGTCGGCGCCGTAGGCCGGCATGCCGTCTGGGAACTCCTTCTTCACACGGGCGGCCACCTTGGGCGCGGTCTCAGGTTTGCGCAGGCCGACAGT
Organism: Rhizobacter sp.; assembly: GCA_046598195.1. Lineage (GTDB taxonomy): Bacteria > Pseudomonadota > Gammaproteobacteria > Burkholderiales > Burkholderiaceae_C > Rhizobacter. The sequence continues at coordinate 10,732 of JBKJJF010000166.1, forward strand.
CGACTTCTTGACCAGCGTGTCGAGATCCACCCCTTCGATCAAGTCCACCGGGTCGAGCACGTTGCCTTCGGATTTGCTCATCTTCTTGCCTTCGCTGTCGCGCACCATGCCGTGGATGTAGACGGTGTGGAAAGGCACTTTGCCGGTGAAGTGTGTGGTCAGCATGATCATGCGTGCCACCCAAAAGAAGATGATCTCGTAGCCGGTCACCAGCACGCTGCTCGGCAAAAAAAGATCAAGCTCCTTGGTCTTCTCGGGCCAGCCGAGCGACGAGAACGGCACCAGGGCCGACGAGAACCAGGTGTCGAGCACGTCTTCGTCGCGCTTGAGCTCGCCGCCGTAGCCAGCAGACGTGGCCTTGGCGCGGGCTTCTTCTTCGCTGGACGCTACGAACAGCTCGCCGTTGCTGCCAAACCAGGCCGGGATCTGGTGGCCCCACCACAGCTGGCGCGAGATGCACCAGTCTTGAATGTTCTTCATCCACTGGTCGTAGGTGTTGACCCAGTTTTCGGGCACGAACTTCACCTCGCCGGAGGCCACGGCGTCGACGGCTTTTTGCGCAATCGATTTGCCATCGGGCCCCGGCTTGCTGACGGCCACGAACCACTGGTCGGTGAGCATGGGCTCGACCACCGCGCCGGTGCGTGCGCAGCGTGGCACCTGCAGTTTGTGCTTCTTCACTTCGGCCAGCAGGCCGAGCGCGTCGAGATCGGCCACCACTTTCTTGCGGGCGACAAACCGGTCGAGCCCACGGTAGGGCAGCGGCGCGTTGTCGTTGACGCGGGCGTCGAGGTCGAGCACACCGATCATCGGCAGCTTGTGGCGCAGGCCCACGGCATAGTCGTTGGCGTCGTGCGCGGGCGTGACCTTCACCACGCCGGTGCCGAAGTTGCGGTCCACGTAGTCGTCGGCAATCACCGGGATCGTGCGCCCGCACAACGGCAGCGTGACGTGCTTGCCGATGAGCGCGCTGTAGCGCTCGTCTTCAGGGTGCACCATCACCGCCACGTCGCCCAGCATGGTCTCGGGTCGGGTGGTGGCCACCACCAGCTCTCCACTGCCATCGGCCAGCGGGTAGCGGATGTGCCACAGCGAGCCGTCTTCTTCTTCGCTTTCGACCTCCAGGTCGGAGACGGCCGACTTCAGCACCGGGTCCCAGCTCACCAGGCGTTTGCCGCGGTAGATCAGGCCTTGTTCGTAGAGCGTGACGAAGGTTTGTGTCACCACCTTGGACAGCTTTTCGTCCATGGTGAAGTACTCATGCTTCCAGTCGACGCTGGCGCCCATGCGGCGCATCTGCTGCGTGATGGTCGAGCCCGAAACTTCCTTCCACTCCCACACCTTGGCGACGAAGTTTTTGCGGCCGAGGTCGTGGCGGCTGATCTTCTGCTGCTCCAGCTGGCGCTCCACCACGATCTGCGTGGCGATGCCGGCATGGTCGGTGCCCGGCACCCACAGCGTGTTGTGGCCCTTCATGCGGTGGTATCGCGTCAGCGAATCCATGATCGTCTGGTTGAACGCATGGCCCATGTGCAGCGTGCCGGTCACGTTGGGCGGCGGCAGCTGGATGCTGAACGAGGGTTTGGCGGCGTCAAGCGTGGGCTCGTAGGCGCCACTCTTTTCCCACAGCGGGCCCCATTTGGCTTCGATGGCGGCGGGTTCAAACGATTTGGCGAGTTCGGTCATGGGGGCGGGTTGGGCCAGGAAAACGGCGCCGCTGGGTGTCAACGGGGAAGGGCGGAATTGTAGGCGGCGGCCCTTTTGTGCCGGTCGTCACCGGCTATGCTTCCGAGCCACAAGGGGGGTGTGCGTATGTCCAGACTCAGCAAAGTCTTTCTGACCCTGGTGCTGTTGGCCGGGTTCGGGGTGGCGCTGTTTTTTGCGCTGCGGGGGCAGCAGGCGGCGGTGGCCGAGCAAGCGCTGGGCCCGATGACCGAGCTCACCGGCGTGATCGCGCTCGATGTCGAGCCGTTTTTCAAAGACGAGCGGGTTCGCAAGATCTTGGCCGACAACCGCCTGCCCGTGGCCGTCACGCGAGTGGGCAGCCGCGAGATGGCGGCCAAGGTGGTGCCGGGGCAGATGCCCGACTTCATCTTTCCGTCTGGCGTGGTGGCGGCCAACCAGGTGAGCGACGCGGCGCGCAAGGCCGGCATTGCGGTGGCGCAGTCATCCCCCTTTCACACCCCGATGGTGATTGCCAGCTGGGCGCCGATTGCCAACATCCTGGTGGCCAATGGCTTGGCAAAACCGTTGGGTGAGCGCATCTATGGTGTCGACATGGCCCAGCTCACCGCCGCCATGCTGGCCAAAAAACGCTGGAAGGATTTGAAAGACAGCAAGGCCTACGACGTGGGCCGCAGCGTGCTGGTCTCCACCACCGACGTGCGGCGCAGCAACTCGGCCGCCATGTACCTGGCGCTTACCAGCTACGCCGTGCATGGCGACGTGGTGACCGACCGCGCCACCGCCGTGCCCTTGGCCACCAAGTTGGCCGAGCTGTTCAAGCGCCAGGGTTATCAAGAGAACTACGTCAACGGCAACTTCGACGATTACGTGGCCATCGGCATTGGCAAGACGCCGATGGCCTTCATCTATGAAAACCAGCTCGTCCATTACGCGCTAGAGAAGAAAGGCGTGGGTGCCGACATGGTGTTGCTCTACCCGCAGCCGACCATCGTCAACAAGGTGGTGTTCATTGCGGCGAGCGAGCGCGCCAAGGCTCTGGCCGACCTGCTGGCGCGCAACGCCGAGCTGCAGCGCATCGCGGTGTCTTACGGCTTCCGGGTGGCCGACACCGGCGTCTTCATGCAGGCCATCAAGCCCACGGGCCTGGCGGTGGAAGAGCGCATCACGCAGGTGATCGACCCACCGTCGTTCGACCTGATGGCCGAGATGATCGAGGTGGTGACCAAGGAGATGGCGCAATGAAGTTCGTGAAACGTGGGCTGGTCATCTGCTTGGCCGTGTTGCTGGCCGCTTGCGGCAAGAAGGAGGCCGATGCACCGCCAGCGCCCGACGCGCCGGTGTTTTCGGTGCTCGCCACCAGTGACCTGAAAGACGCACAACCCCTGGAAGCCATGGTCGAAAAGGCCACCGGCGTGAAACTGCGCTTCACCTTCGGCGGCACGATGGAAAGCACCGAGGCGGTGGCCAGTGGCGCCACGCCTGCCCATGCCGCCTGGTTTGCCAACGCCAAGTACTTGCTGAGCGACCCCGCCGGCCAGAGCCGCGTCAAGCTGCAAGACAAGATCATGCTGTCGCCCATCACCGTGGGCGTGAGCCAGACCACGGCCAAGCGCCTGGGCTGGGACGATCCCGTCGTGGCCGCCAAGGTGAGCTGGAAAGAGATCACCTTAGCCGCGTCACAGGGCAAGCTGGTCTACGCACTCTCGAACCCTGCCACCTCAAACCAGGGTTTCATGGCGTTGATGGGTGTGGTGGCGGCGGCCAACAACAAGGCTGAAGCCTTGACGGCGGCCGACGTGGACCGTGGTGCCATTGCCGGCTTCTTGAAGGGCTACAAACTGGTGGGCGACAACTCCACCTACCTGGCCGAAAAGTTCATCGAACAACAAGGCTCACAGCCGGGCCAGGTCAACAGCTTCATCAACTATGAAAGCTGGCTGCTCTCGCTCAACAACGGCGGCAAGCTGCGTGAGAAGCTGGTGCTGGTGTACCCGCACGAGGGGGTGGCCACCGCCGATTACCCTTTTATGTTGCTGAAAGACGAGCGCCGCGCTGACTATCAAAAGGTTGTGGCCTATCTGAAGGGCACCGACGCGCAGCAGTGGCTGGCCCGCCAGACGCTGCGTCGGCCCATCAACAGCGAGGTGATGGCCACGGTGGGTGACTTGTTCCCCAAAGAAGGCATGCGCGTGGAGCTGCCGTTTTCGCCCGACCGCCAATTGGCCGATGGCTTGATCGACGCGTATCTGAATGAATTTCGCCGCCCGATCGCCAGCACCTTTGTGCTCGACACCAGCGGCAGCATGGAAGGCAACGGCCGGCGCGCGCAGCTGATCCAGGCGCTGCACTATGTGGCCGGCGCCGACAGCTCGCTCACCGGCCGCCTGGCCAAGCTCACCGACCGTGAACGGGTGTGGATGCTGCCGTTTTCTGACCAACCTTGGCGCATGACCTATTTCGAGCTGCCGGCGGGCCGCACCCAGGCGCGTGGCGTGCAGATCAAGGAAGACTCGGCGGCCAAGCAGGCGGTGTTGGCCGACGTGCGCGCTTATGCCGATGGCCTGCGCATGACCGGTGGCACGGCCTTGTATGACAGCGTGCTCGCGGCCTTGCGCCACATGCTGGAGCAAAAGGCCAAGAACCCTAATTACCAGTATTCGGTGGTGGCGTTTACCGATGGTGAAAACACCAAGGGGCGCGACTTGCAGCAGTTTCAGCAGGCGTATGCGGCTTTGCCTGAAGACGTGCGCGGCATTCCGGTGTTCATGGTCTTGTTTGGTGAGGCCAAGGAGACTGATCTCAAGGCACTGGTGCAGACAACGGGGGGCAAGGTATTTGATGCGCGCAAGACGCCGTTGTATGCCGTGTTCAAGGACATTCGCGCCTACCAATGATCGACAAACTGCTCCGCATCCTGCTCAGCCCCGCCAACTGGTGCGGCCTGGGCCTGGCCACCGCCGTGCTGCTCCTCAAGGCGCTGAACTTCATCGGTATCGCCGGCCTGCCGCTCGCAGCCTTCGGCTACACAGCCGGTTTCATGGCCGGTGGCATGTGGTTCGGCTTCCCCAAGCTGGCCGGCCCGATGTGGGAAGACGCCCTCGAATTCACCGACGAGGGCGACACCAGAGAAGCCATGAACCGCGCCCTCAGCGGCGTGCGCGGGCTGGTCGAGTACAACCCCGAAAACCGCCTGCCCGCCAGCCTGCAAGCCAAGGCGCTGGAGCTGTGCAAGTCGCTCGAGAGCCTGCTCGCCCAATGGGAGCGCAGCAAAGGTGCGCTGTCGCTGCAAGAAGGTTTTCACGCCAGGCACATCGCCATCTCCTACCTGCCTGACGCGCTCAAGGCCTACCTCTCCATCCCCGCCCAGTACGCCAGCAGCCGAGTGCTGCACGACGGCAAAACGGCGCAAGAGATTTTTCGCGACACGCTGATCGAGCTCGAAGGCAAGGTCAAACAACTCGCCGACGACCTGGCCGGGCAAGACGCGCACGCCTTCCTTGTGCACTCGCGCTTCTTGCACGACAAGTTCGGCCAGCCTACGCTGCTGCAAGCACCCGATACCCCATCTCCCACGGAGGCCCCCGATGCCAAACTTTGACGACACCCCGACCATCGCCACTCCTCTCACGCCCAACTTCCAGCTCACCCCGCCAGAGGTCATCACCCCGGTGCCGGCCGAAGCCACACGCACGGCCGTGCCCTTGAAGCAGGCCACCGCCACCGCGGTGGACGACCAGGTGAGCCGCTTCATCGACGCGCTGATGACCGAAGACGTGCACAGCAGCGCCTTCAAGAACAAGCTCGACAGCGCCTTTGCACTCGGCCGCGAAGAGATCTCCAACGCTGCCGGCTTGATGCAGGGCCGCTTTTTGCAGCGCAACTTCGTTGGCGCCGAAGAAACCGCCGCCTACAAGGCGATTGGTGACATTCGCGGCCACCTCGACAAGCTGAACCCCGGCAATGAGGGTGACCTGCTGGCGCCCAACAAGATCCTCGGCATCATCCCTTTCGGCAACAAGCTCAAGGCTTACTTTCGTAAGTTCGAAAGCGCCGGGTCGCAGCTGCAAAAGTCGATGAGCCAGCTGTATGAGGCACGTGACGATGTGCAAAAAGACATCGTCGACATCGAGGCCACCCGCGCCAAGCTCTGGGAGGCCATGCAGCAGCTCGCCGCCGCCGCCCACTTTGCCACCACCCTCGACGCCCGCCTGGCCGAGCGGGTGAACGCGCTGCAGGCTACCGACCCACAGCGCGCCACCGCTTTGCAGCAAGAAGTGTTGTTCTACGCGCGTCAAAACCTCGCCGACATCCTGACCCAGCAAGCGGTGTGTGTGAACGGCTACCTCGCGCTCGATGTGCTCAAAAAAACCGGCCGCGAGATGATGAACGGCTGCAGCCGCGTGGCCACCACCGGCATGAGCGCGCTGGCCGTGGCGCAGACCGTGGCGCGCGCCACCGGCAACCAGATCCAGGTGATGGAGATGCTGCAGGGCGTCAACGCCACCATCGGCAACCTGATCAGCGAGACCGGCAAGCAGCTCAACGCCCACGTTGACGCCACGGCGCAGTTTGCGAGCAACCCGATGATCGGCATCGACAAGATCAAGGAGATGTTCGACCAGACCTTCAAGGCCATGGATGCGATGGACACCTTTCGTGCCAAGGCGATTGACGTGATGGGCCAGAACAACGCCATCATGGCCGAGCAGCTCACCCGCAGCGAGCAGTACATCGACCGCGTGCGCCAGCAGCAGGCGCGCGAGGCGGGCAAGGCGCAGATTCAGGGGCCCGTGGCGCTGTAGGCCCCGCTCTTCAGTCGATCAGCTGCAGCTCGCGTGCGCGGGCGGTGGCTGCGGTGCGGGAGTTCACGTCAAGCTTGGCGAAGGCATTGCGCAAATGCCATTTGGTCGTGCACAGCGCGATGCACGAGGCTTCGCTGATGGCCTTGTTGCAATAGCCTTTGGACACCAGCTTCAGGATCTCGATCTCGCGCTCCGTGAGCGGCTCCAGCGGCGGAGCAGGGCGGGTGATGGTGTTTGTGTTGGTGGTGAAGTGCACTGGCTTGTCGCCCAGCGCCAGTGCCGCCGGCTGCTTGACGTAGCTCGCCGGCGGCGGGCCCAGCAGGCGCCCTGCGCTCGACGCGGCGGCGATCAGCTCCGCCAGGGCGGGAACGTCATCGAACACCGCGCGGCCGAAGCCGAGGGAACGGGTGGTTTCCAGGCAGCGGTTGAGAGCGTCGAAGGCTTCTTCTTCGCGGGCGGCGCGCCAGTGGCACACCGCCAGGGCAAGCTCCAACGGCACTTGCCGGTAGAGGTGGCCGGCGCGCTGGGCGCTGTCGCGCAGCACCTGCAGCAGGGCCCGGCATTCGCCCTGGCGTCGGGCATGCATCCACAGCAAGGCCTGCGCAAACCCGCAGCGCCCCCAGGCGTCGTCGTACTCTCTCGCTGGCTTCCAATCGCCGCGTGCGGCTTGCCGGGGGAGGCCGAATTCCGTGCCCGTTGCGTTCGCCTGCTCGATCTGGCCCTGCAACAGGGCCAGGCGAACCTTCTCGAAACACAGCTGCGCCAGGAAGCGCGGGTGCCCGCCGTTCTCGAGCACGCTGTGCGCGTAGTCGAGCAGCTGAAAGGCTTCTTCATGCCGGCCCTGGATGGACTTGAGACGGGCGAGCACCGTGTAGGCGGTGACGAAGTTCTCCACCGTCGACACGGCCGAGATGAACGGGAGCAGCTCCACGAACAAGCCCTGCGCTTCGGCGAGCCGGTTCCGTTCGTAGTGGGCGCAGGCGAGCGCGATGGCGGCGTTGACCCAGGCCGGGCTGCGCGGGGCGCCCTTCACGGCCGCGAAGATGCGCTCGCACACCTCGCCGGCCGCCTTGAAGCGGCCCTGCGCCCGATCGGCCTGGCACACCAGCGTCTCGCCATAGCTCATCACATAGACGTTGCCGGCCTGCTGGCCCACGTCGCGCCCGCGCAGGGCCAGGCGTCTCGCGGCGTCGAACTGGTTGCGCCGCAGCAGGCGTGAGGCCTGCGCCGTCATCAGGATGCCGGTGTAGAAAGCGTCGGGGCTGCCGCCGGTGGGCATGTCGTCACCGAAGATCAGCGGTTCGTCGGAGGTGTCGGCTCGCATCACCATGGTCAGCAGCTTGAGGCGGAACTGCTGCGCCTCAAGCTCCTCGCGACAGCCGGCCAGGCCCACGCGCGCCGAATGCGCACGCGCCTTGCGCAGCATCTCACCGGCATCGGCAAAGCGCCGCGAAAGAATCAGGCTCAGGATGTAGGCACAGCTCAGGCGGTTGTCGCTCAGGATCTCGGCTGGCGTCAGCTCTTCGGCCCAGCGCCGGATCTCAAGCATCTCGCCGTTTTCCATCCAGCTGCGCGCGCAGCGTGCGGTCAACTCCACGCACCAGGCGCGATCACCCGCGGCGAAGGCGTGCACCAGCGCCTCGCCGGTCATTTGGTGTTCAGCGAACCAGTGGCTGGCCTTCTTGTGCAACTCGGCAATGCGCTGCGGCTGCTCGCGCGCCAGGCTGCTGCGGAGAAAGTCGAGAAACAGCAGGTGATAGCGATACCAGTGGCGGTGGTTGTCGAGCGGTTGCACGAAGAGCTGCGACTGTTCCAGCTGTTCCAGCAGGTCTTCGCTGTGGGTGACACCCAGCAGCGCGTTGCACAGGTCGCCGTTCATCTTGTCGACCACGGCGCTGACGAGCATGAACTCGCGCAGCTCTGCCGGTTGGTCGTGCAGCACCGCTCCCGCAAGGTAGCGCGCCACGTCTTGGTGTGAGCCACTGAAGCGTTGCAAGGCCTCGCTGACGTGGGTCGGGTCGTCGGCCGACAGCAACGCAAGCTTGGCGCCCGCGACCCAGCCCTCGGTGCAGCCGTGGATGTGCTCGGCGTCGGCGGCAGCCAGCTTGCGGCCGTGCAGCTTGAGGCTCAGCTCCGCGATGCCTGCCACCCCCAGGTTGAGATCGAGGGTGCCGAGCCGGGCCAACTGGTCTTGCAGCTTCAATTGGCTGAGCGGAAGCTCCGGCATGCGCCGGCTCGAAACCACCCAGCGCACATGGGCAGGTGAATGACGCAGGAGCTCGCGGAAGGCGTGCAGCACGGGCTCGCCGGTGAGCCATTGAAAGTCGTCGAGCACGATGGCCAGGTCGGCCTCGATGCGGCCCAGGCTTTCAAGGAACATCGCCGTCACGTGCGCCAGGGGCAACTCCCCTTCGTCGCCCAAGGGCCCGGTGACATAGGCCTCGAACTCGGGCACGGCGCTGCGCACCGCGGCAATCAGGTACGAGAAAAAGCTGCGCGGCTCGTTGTCGTGCGGGTCCAGCGACAGCCAGGCCACGGGGCGGTGTGTGCTGGCGCGTGCATGCCATTGGCTGAGCAGCGTGGTCTTGCCCGAACCGATCTGCGCCACCAGCAGCAGCAGTTTTTTGTGTGCCGCCTCGTCGATCGAGGCCAACAGCGTTTTGCGCTCGATCAGGGCCGAGGCGAGTTGGGGCGGTCGCAGCTTGGCGTGGATCAGGTGGGCGCGCGGCAACAAAGCGGGCGCGCTTTCAACACGGGGGGATGGCAGCTCGCTCGCGTGCACAGGCCTGTTCAATGCCGGCTCCTCTGCTGGCTGCGCAACAGCGCGCGCCGCCACGGGACTCTAGCGGCCAGCGCTGCGCGAGCCAAGCGTGTTGCCACCAGTGCCCACTACTTTTTCCCCATCCTTTTGAACGGTGCAAGCGCCCGATGCCGCAGCTACCGTGCCGGCAGTCCCAGACCTCGGGGAAAAGTCGCGCGCTAGAGCGACCGAGGGAATTCATCCCAACAACCACGATGGAGTCACGATCGATGCTGAATAACCTGGATACGCCTAATCGCAAAGGGTGGCTGAGCGCCCTGTGGGCCCTGATGGTGGTGCCGGCCTTGCTGGTACCGGCGCAGGCCGCGCCCGTCGAGTTCGAGAGCGGGCATGTGCGGCCGATCGCCCTGTCGCCCGACGGCACACGGCTCTTTGCGGTCAACACACCCAACAACACGCTGGAGATCTTCAACGTGGGCTCGGGCGGCATCACCTTCGCGGGCCGCGTGCCGGTGGGCCTGGAGCCGGTGGCCGTGGCCGCGCGCAACAACAACGAGGTGTGGGTGGTGAACCACCTCTCCGACAGTGTGAGCGTGGTGTCGCTGGCGGGTGGCGTGCCGCGTGTCACGCGCACGCTGCTGGTAGGCGATGAGCCGCGCGACATCGTGTTCGCAGGTGCCGGCCAGCGTGCTTTTATCACCACGGCGCACCGCGGCCAGCAGCGCAGCGACCCGTCACTCGCCAACGTGCCCGGGGCGGGCGACCCTCAGCTCACCACGCCGGGCGTGGGGCGTGCCGACGTGTGGGTGTTCGACCCGGTCTTCCTGGGCGTTTCGGTCGGGGGCACGCCGGTCAAGATCATGAGCTTCTTTGCCGATACGCCGCGCGCCCTGGCTGTGAGCCCGGACAAAAACACGCTCTACGTGGCGGCGTTCAAGTCGGGCAACCAGACGACGGTGATCAACCCGAGCTACATCTGCCCCGATTTCTCCGCCACGCCGTGTGTGCGTAACGGCGTCACCGTGCCCGGCGGTTTGCCCGGCCCGGGGACCAATGCCGAAGGCAAGCGCGCACCGGCCACCTCGCTCATCGTCAAATATGACAACGCTTCCCGGCGCTGGCTTGACAACATCGGCCGCGACTGGAGCATGGCGGTGGGGTTCGGGTTGCCCGACCTCGATGTGTTCGCCGTCGATGCCAACGCGCTGACGCAGAAGGCGGCGGTGGCGCGCGTGGGCACCACCCTCTTCAACATGGTCACCAACCCGGTCACGGGCAGGCTGTATGTGTCCAACACCGAGGCGATGAACCACCTCCGCTTCGAGGGGCCAGGCGTCTTTGGTGGCAGTACGGTGCAAGGCCAGATCGCCAAGACGCGCATCACGGTGGTCAACGGCAGCACTGCCACGCCGCGCCACCTCAACAAGCACATCGACTACAGCAAGCTCGCAGGCCAGGCCGGCTTCGACGCAAGCGCCAAGAACCACAGCCTGTCGACACCGCTCGACATGGTGGTGAGCCGCAACGGCAGCACGCTCTACGTGGCCGCTTTTGGGTCCAGCAAGATCGGCGTGTTCGGCACCGCCGCGCTGGAGGCAGACACCTTCAACCCACGGGTTGAGAGCGCGCGCTACATCACGGTGAGCGGCGGCGGCCCGAGCGGCCTGGTGCTCGACGAGAGCCGCAACCGCCTCTACGTGACCACGCGCTTCGACAATGCGGTCAAGGTGATCGACCTGGCCGAGCGCCGCGAGATCGGCGCCGCGGCCATGCCCAGCCCCGAGTCGACGGCCACCATCGCCGGCCGGCCGGCGCTCTATGACGCCAACCTCACCTCGGGCAACGGCGAATCTTCATGCGCGAGCTGCCACACCTTCGGCGAGAAGGACGACCTGGCCTGGGACCTCGGCAACCCGGACGACCGCGTGACCAAGAGCCCCATCCCGCTGAATATGGCGAGCGTCTCCACCAGGCCTGGCGTGCCGGGCGGGATCGACATCGGCAAGATCCAGTTCCTGGTCAGCAACCTGAACGGCACCAACGTCGTTGACGATTTCCACCCGATGAAGGGGCCGATGACCACGCAATCACTGCGGGGCATGAGCAACTCCGGTGCCATGCACTGGCGCGGTGACCGGTCCAACGGCTTCTTCGGCGTGGACGGCTACACCGGCTCGCCCGACGACACCATGAAGCGCGCCGCCTACGGCGACAACGAGGTGCTGAACTTCAAGAACTTCATCGTCGCCCTGGGCGGCCTGCTCGGCAAGCCCACGCCGCCGTCGGGCCCGACCGCGGAAGACGTGCAGATCATGGAGAAGTTCACCGCCTTCCAGCTGCAGGTGCAGCTGCCCCCCAACCCGGTGCGCGCGCTCGACAACTCGTTCACGGCGGCGCAGGAACGCGGCCGCGTGATCTACATGGGCCCGCTGAATGCCGACGGCAGCACACGCTCGTTTGATGGCCTGCCGGGCCTGCAACCGCTGGCCGATCAGGCGGGCACCGGGCCAGCCTCGTTCACCTGCCAGGGCTGCCACCGGATCGACCCGGCCAACGGCCGTTTCGGCACCCAAGGCGAGGCCAACTTTGAGGGTGAGGCGCAGATCCTGAAGGTGCCGCACCTGCGCGACCTCTACACCAAGGTCGGCATGTGGGGCACCAAAGAGGTCGACATCGTGCGCATTCCTGGCGCGCCACCCATGGGCGACCAGGTGCGCGGCTTCGGCTTCCTCCATGACGGGCAATTCGACACGCTGTTCCGCTTCGTGAACCTGCTCAACTTCAGTGACCCGCAGGTTCTGTACGAGAAGTTGCACAAGGGCAAACCGACCGACGCCCTCGCGCTGCGGCTGATGGGCAGCAGCTTCGGCATCATGGGCTTCCCCTACGACGCGGCGGCCGCCGCGCCGATGCAGCGCGACGTCGAGCAGTTCCTGCTCGCCTTCGACAGCGATCTCGCGCCGGTCGTGGGGCAGCAGGTGACCTTCGGGCCGCTCACCGTCTCGAGCGCTGGGGCGCGCATCGATCTGCTGAAGTCACGCGCCCGGGCACCCTTCATCTCCAAGGTGCTGGGCGGGCTGAGTAAAGAGTGCGAACTTGTTGTGCGCATGCCGAGCGCGGGCCGCATGGTGGGTTATCTGTACGACCCGGCGAGCGACCGCTTCAAGAATGTCAGCGGCGCCGCCGTCACCGACGGCCAGCTGCGCATCAACGCGCTCGCCGGCAGCCAGGAGGCGACCTACACCTGTGCCGTGCCGGGCACCGGGTCGCGCTTGGCCTTCGGTACCTGATACGGGGAGGGACTGGTTCAAAGGAGGAACCGAGTCTCTTGTTGCCCGCGCATGCAGATGCGCGGGCTTTTTTTATTCCGGCGCGGGGCTCTCAGCGGTCACGAGCCGATACGCCGCGATCGCCGCCCCTACATCAGCAGGTGCTCACCCGCGTTGTCGCCACCCAGGATCACGTAGTTGACCTTGCGGATGTCGGCCAGGCGCGTGCCACCGGCGTAGCTGATCGAGCTCTGCACGTCTTCGCGCATCTCGCGCAGGGTGTCGGCCAGCTTGCCCTTGATGGGCTCCAGGATGCGCTTGCCTTCGACGTGTTTGTACTCACCCTTGTTGAAGTCACTGGCCGAGCCGTAGTACTCCTTGAAGAGCTTGCCGTCGACCTCGACCGTCTTGCCCGGCGACTCTTCGTGCCCCGCGAACAGCGAGCCGATCATCACCATGGCCGCGCCGAAGCGCACGCTCTTGGCAATGTCGCCGTGGTCGCGGATGCCGCCGTCGGCAATGATAGGTTTGGTGGCCACTCGCGCACACCACTTGAGCGCACTCAGCTGCCAGCCGCCGGTGCCAAAACCTGTCTTCAGCTTGGTGATGCACACCTTGCCTGGGCCCACACCCACCTTGGTGGCGTCAGCGCCCCAGTTTTCCAGGTCGATCACCGCCTCGGGGGTGGCCACGTTGCCGGCAATCACAAAGGTGTGGGGCAGCTTTTGCTTGATGTGCTCGATGGTCTTGCGCACGCTCTCGGCGTGGCCGTGCGCGATGTCGATGGTGATGTAGTCGGCGCCCACGCCTTCGGCGGCCAGGCGGTCGATCACCTTGTAGTCGTCTGGCTTCACGCCTGAGCTGATCGACACAAACAAACCTTTGTCGCGCATGCGCTTGGCATAGGCGAGGTTGTCGATGTCGAAGCGGTGCATCACGTAGAAGTAACCGTTGGCCGCGAGCCATTCGCTGATGGGCTCGTCGACCACCGTTTTCATGTTGGCGGGCACCACCGGCAGCTTGAAGCTGCGCGGGCCGAAGGGCGTCGAGGCGTCACATTCAGAGCGGCTTTCCACGCGGCATTTGCGTGGCAGCAGAAGCACGTTGTCGTAGTCGAAAATTTCCATGGTCAAACGCTCCTTTGATGGGTCACACAACAAGAAGCGGCGCGTTGATGCAGTGCGCGGCCCAATGGCTGCGAGCGCTTGACTGGGTGGCTCAGTTGCGAATTCTACGCAGCTGTTTGCGCTGACAAGACGGGGTGACGGAGGGGCTCCCTAGAATGCGTCGATGGATCTCTTTTCCCCCGGGCTTGCTGATGAACCCCAAGGCGCCGCCCCCGCCGACCGCCTGCTGCACAACCTGAACCCCGAGCAACTCGCAGCCGTCACTCTGCCGGCCAAACCGGCGCTGATCCTGGCGGGCGCAGGTTCGGGCAAGACCCGTGTGCTCACCACACGCATCGCCTGGTTGATCCAGAACGGCCAGCTCACCCCCGGTGGTGTGATGGCGGTCACCTTCACCAACAAGGCGGCCAAAGAAATGCTCACCCGCCTGGGTGCGATGCTGCCGATTCCCGTGCGTGGCATGTGGGTCGGCACCTTCCACGGCCTGTGCAACCGTTTTTTGCGCGCGCACTGGAAGCTGGCCAACCTGCCGCAGGGCTTTCAGATTCTCGACTCCAGCGACCAGCTCTCGGCCGTCAAGCGGGTCATCAAGGTGATGGGCCTCGATGAAGAACGTTATGTGCCCAAGCAGGTCACCTGGTTCATCGCGGGCAGCAAAGACGACGGCCTGCGCCCGAAAGACGTGGACGTGCGCGACGAACAATCACGCGTGATGGTGCAGGTCTATCAAGCATATGAAGAGCAGTGCCAGCGCGAAGGTGTGGTTGACTTTGCCGAGCTGATGCTGCGCACCTACGAGCTGATGCGCGACAACCAGGCGCTGCGCGAGCATTACCAGCGGCGTTTCAGGCACATCTTGGTCGACGAGTTTCAAGACACCAACAAGCTGCAGTACGCGTGGTTGAAGATGTTTGGCCCCCCCGGCCCGCATGGCGCAGCGGTGTTTGCGGTGGGCGACGACGACCAGAGCATTTATGCCTTTCGCGGCGCGCAGGTCGGCAACATGGCGGCCTTCGAGCGCGAGTTCCGTGTCGAGCAGGTGATCAAGCTGGAGCGCAACTACCGCTCGTTCGGCAACATCCTCGATGCGGCCAACGAGCTGATCGCGCACAACACCAAACGCCTCGGCAAGAACCTGAGCACCGAAGCCGGCCCCGGCGAGCCGGTGCGGGTGTTCGAGGCGACCAGCGATTTTTCAGAAGCGCAATGGTTTGTCGACGAAGCCCGGCAGTTGCACCGCGACGGGGTGGCCCGCAGCAACATCGCGCTGCTCTACCGCAGCAATGCACAAAGCCGCGTGATCGAAAGCGCGCTCTTTAATGCCGGCATGCCCTACAAGGTGTATGGCGGCCTGCGCTTCTTCGAGCGCGCTGAGGTGAAACACGCGCTGTCGTACCTGCGCTTGGTCGAGAACCCGAGTGACGACACGAGCTTCTTGCGGGTGGTGAATTTCCCCACCCGTGGCATCGGTGCACGCACCATCGAGCTGCTGCAAGACGCCGCGCGCCAGAGTGGGCGCAGCCTGTACCAGAGTGTGGGCGCGGTCGCAGGCAAGGGGGGCAACAACCTGCAAAGCTTCGTGGCGCTGGTCGACACGATGCGCGACGCCACACGCGGCCTCAACCTGCGCGAGATCATCGAGCACATGCTGCACGCCTCGGGCCTGATTGACTTTTACAAGGTCGACAAAGAAGGCAAAGACCGGCTGGAGAACCTGGAAGAACTGGTCAACGCGGCCGAGGCCTTTGTGACGCAAGAGGGTTTTGGCAAAGATGCGGTGGCCTTGCCCATCGACGAACACGGTGGTGCCGAGGCGGTAGCGGCGCTTGATCTGGCACCCGATGCCGAAACCGGCGAGATCATGTCGCCGCTGGCGGCCTTCTTGACGCACGCATCGCTTGAAGCCGGCGACAACCAGGCGCAAGCCGGGCAAGACGCCATCCAGCTGATGACGGTGCACTCGGCCAAGGGCCTGGAGTTCGATGCGGTGTTCATCACCGGGCTGGAGGAAGGTTTGTTCCCGCACGAAAACAGCGCGTCGGATGTCGACGGCCTGGAAGAAGAGCGCCGCCTGATGTACGTGGCCATCACGCGTGCGCGCAAGCGCCTGTACCTGAGCTTCAGCCAGACGCGCATGTTGCACGGCCAGACACGCTACAACCTGAAGAGCCGCTTCTTCGACGAGCTGCCCGAATCGGCGCTGCGCTGGATCACGCCACGCAACCAGGGTTTTGGATCAGGCTTTGCGCGCGAGTACCAGTCGGCCTGGGCCAAGGGGTCGGGCCTGGGCTCCATCGTCGGTGCGGGTGATGTGGCGCGTGCGGCACCCATGAACGCCGGCCCGGTCACCAAGAGCAGCCATGGGCTGCGCTCGGGGCAGAGCGTGTTTCACACCAAGTTCGGCGAGGGGGTGATCGTCACGCTTGAAGGCACGGGCGAAGACGCCCGCGCGCAGGTCAACTTTGGCCGCCACGGCATGAAGTGGCTGGCCTTGAGTGTGGCCAAGCTGACGCCGATCGAGTGAGTTGCAGAGGCTGGCTCAGCGCAGCAGCCGGCCGCCGCTGCCGATCACCGTCACTTCGACGAAGCGCGAGCCCACGCGGTTGTCGCCACCGAAGTTGACCTTGAAGCCACCGGTGTCGAAGTTGCGCATGTCAGCCAGCTGGGCCAGCACCTTTTCGCGCGACGGGTCAGCGCGGGCGCGTTTCACCGCTTCGACCAGCACCTTGGCGGCGATAAAACCTTCCATGCTGGCGTAAGAGATGGTCTTGGTGGGGGCGTGCTGCGCCATCGCCGCATGGAACTCGCGCACCACCGCCACCGGCGAGCTCATGTTGTAGGGGAAGGGCATCACCTGCGCGATGCCCACGCCGCGCGCCAGGTCGTCGCCGGTGTTCTTCAGCAGCTCCTTGAAGTTGACCACCGAGATGCTGAACAGCCTGGCCTTGTTGCCCGACGCGCGCAGTTTTTTGATCAGTGCGGAAGACGCCTTGTTGACGGCCACCATGATCACGGCGTCGGGGTTGGCTGCCATGATGCCGGCCGCCGCGGTGTCGATATCTTCGGGCTTGGTGCGGTCGTAGTTGCCGGTGGCCACCGCCTTCAGGTTGAGCTTGGTGAGTGCCGCTTCAGCGCCCGTCAGGCCGCTTTTGCCGAAGCCGTCGTTTTGATAGAACACCGCGAACTTGCGCAGGCCGAGCGTATGCAGGTGCTCCACCATCTTGGCCGTCTCGTCGGTGTAGCTCGCGCGGATGTGGAAGAGGTAGGGGTTGGTCGGGTTGCGCAGGTCTTCGGCGCCTGTGTAGGGCGCGAGCAAAGCGATTTTGTTGTCGCTCAGCACGTTGTTCTTGTTGAGAGCCAGGATGTTGGCCGTGCCCACGTAGCCAAACAAGGCGACCGGATTGTCTTTTTCCAGGATCTCTTTGGTGTGCGCCAGTGTCGCGTCGGGCTTGTACGCGTCGTCTTTCTGCACCACGCGGATCTTGCGGCCGTAGATGCCGCCCTTGGCATTGACGGTGGCGAAGTAGGCCGCAGCACCGGACGAATATTCGTCGCCAGTGCCGGCGATCACGCCGGTGAGTGGCACCACCTGGCCGATCACCACCTCGCTCGCGGCGAGCGCGGGGGCCGCCGACAGGGCCAACGCGGCTGCGGCAAGCAGGAAGGCGCAGGAGGAACGGGCAAATCGGTATCCACGACGCATGGCAAGTCTCCTTGTTGATGCGTCGCAGTCTAGGTGGGCTTGTGCGTTCATCGCACTAGGGCTGACGCGGCTTCGTGTGACGCTGTGCACACAAAGCCGTAGTTTGGGCCCACACACCGCCTGCTTGGCAGCAGGCGGTGGGGGTGACTCAAAGCTTGAGCTTCGGAAGCTTGGCCAAGCCTTGAGCGACTCAGACGTCGATTTCGTCGACCTCGCGGTACACATCACGCAGCCACATCTTCAGACGCTGGCGGTCCATCAGGCCCAGGCTGACCGGGCCTTCGGCGTCTTGCGGGGTCTTGGCCTTCCAGAAGCTGGAGCTGCTGGCGTCGATCTTGTTGATGACCGAGTCGTGCAGCTTGCGCACCGACACCACCTGCGCGCCCAGCGAGAGTGCGCGTGACTGTTCGCCCGATTGTTCGAGCACTGAAAAATCACTGCCACGCACGTGGTTGCGTACCAGCACGTACTTGAGCGCAGGGCCAAAGCGGTCGAGCAGCTTCTTGAGCAGGTCGACCGAGTCTTTGCCGGTGTCCATCACGTGCCAGTAGTGAATGCTGGAGCCCATCTCATCAATCAGGTTGAGCACGCCGGAGTCGTCCATCCAGCGCACCAGCGGGTCGTGGGTCTGCGCCGCCAGGTCGACCAGGATGCGGCGTTGCGGCTGGTCGACGGTGGCCTCGACGATGGCATCGAGCGCCTCGTACCGATCGACCACTACCGGCGACGCATAGCCCGCATAAAAGCGCATCAGCGCGGGGTGCGAGCGGTCGGTGTCAAAGCCGAGAAAGGGCAGCTGCTTGTCGATCATGTATTGCGCGAGCACGCGCGCCACCAGCGATTTGCCCACGCCGCCTTTTTCGCCGCCGATGAAATGGATGTTGCTCATCGAGTTTTTCTCCTTGTTGGGTCGCATCGCCCTGAGGGCAGGCAGAAGTATGACGGCAAGACGCATGCCTGCTGCCCAAGCGCGCAGCCAGGCCCGATCGGCTCACGCAGCGTCACGGTGCCGTCACATCTCTGTCACGCGCGGTTCACGCCTGCTTACTAAGCTGCGTGCGCCCCCCGACCCGGCGGCTGTGCCAGGTTTCCAACCCCAGCGAGGACAGATTGAACAAGCCCTTTGAGAGTTTCACGCAAGCCACCCAGCCTGACGACATCGACCACAACACCTCGGGCAACCCGAGCTTCCAGGCCGTGCTCGACGCCCGCCTGAGCCGCCGCTCGCTGCTGCGTGGCGGGGTGGGCACTGCTGCCACCGCCGTCTTGGGCGGCTGGGGCCTGTCGGCCTGCGGTGGTGGCCACAAGGACCCGGAGCCGATCATGTCGCTCGGCTTCGCGCCGGTGGCCAAGAGCCTGGCCGACACGGTGAGCGTGCCCGTGGGCTACACCGCCTCCATCCTCTACGCGCTGGGCGACCCGCTGACAGCGGGCACCTCGGCCTACAGAAACGACGGGTCCGACACCGATTTCGACAACCGCGCCGGCGACCACCACGACGGCATGGAGTACTTCGGCCTGTCGCCCGACGGCAAGCGGCCCGACCCCGATGGCTCCAAGCGTGGCCTGCTGGCGATGAACCACGAGGCCACCAGTGGCCGTGATGTGCGTTCGTACTACCTGCACGTTGACGGTGGCACGGTCAACCCGCGCCCCAGGGGCGAAGCCGACAAAGAAATCGCCATTCACGGCCTGTCGGTGGTCGAGGTGCGCCAGCAGGGCAAAGCCTGGGCCTACGAGCAGGCATCGAGCTACAACCGCCGTGTGACGCCGCTGACGCCGGTGCAGATCTCTGGCCCGGCACGTGGCCACGCGCTGCTCAAGACCCGCTATTCGGCCGAGGGCACGGCCACCCGCGGCACCATCAACAACTGCGGCACCGGCTACACGCCGTGGGGCACCTATCTCACGGGTGAGGAAAACTGGGCGGGCTATTTCACCCGCAACGCCACCGACAACGCCGCACGCGGCGACAAGAGCGTGGCCGCGCTCAACCGCTACGGCCGCAGCCAGGGTGGCGCCAGCCGTCACGGCTGGGAGACCGCCGGCAGCGAAGATCAATACGCCCGCTGGAACATCAGCAAGCTGGGCACCAGCACCGACGGCAGCGACGACTACCGCAACGAACTCAACGGCTTTGGCTACATCGTCGAGATGGACTCCTACGACAAAACCGCGGCCATCAAGAAGCGCACGGCGTTCGGCCGCTTTGCGCACGAGAGCGCAGCGTTCAGCAAGCTCGTGTCGGGCAAGCCGCTCGCCGTGTACATGGGTGACGACTCGCGCGGCGAGTACATCTACAAGTTTGTTTCTGCCGCCAACTGGAATGCGGCCGACGCCTACCGCTCGAACCGCATCGCCACCGGCGACAAATACCTCGACAGCGGCAAGCTCTACGTGGCCAAGTTCAATGCCGACGGCCGTGGCGACTGGATCGAGCTGAGCATCACCCACCCCGCGATCGTGGCCTTCGCCGGCTACGCTTTTGCCGACCAGGCCGACGTGCTGGTCAACGCTCGCCTGGCTGCCGACGCCGTGGGCGCAACCAAGATGGACCGCCCCGAGTGGTGTGCTGTGCACCCGACCACGGGCGAGATCTACTACACGCTCACGAACAACGCCAACCGCCGCATCGAGCCCACGGGTTCGCAGCTGGCGCTGGATGCGGCCAACCCGCGTGCCTATCGCGAACTGCAGAGCAACGGTGTCACGGCGTCGTCAAACTCGCCGGGCAACGTCAACGGCCACATCATCCGCATGGCCGAAATGGGCGGCGAGGCCTCAGCCACCGGCTTCAGCTGGGACGTGTACCTGTTCGGCGCCGAGTCGACCGAGGGCAACACCAACATCAACGTGTCGGCGTTGACCGCGGATCAGGACTTCTCTAGCCCCGACGGCCTGTGGTTCAGCAAGAACACCGGCCTGTGCTGGATCCAGACCGACGACGGCTCGTTCACCGATGTGACCAACTGCATGATGCTGGCCGCTGTGCCGGGCAAGGTGGGTGATGGCGCCAGAACCACGCTCAACTTCGCCCGCGCTGACGGGTCGATGATGAGCGTCGACACCTATGTCGGCAAGAAGCCGGCCGCCGACACGCTGAAGCGCTTCTTGGTCGGCCCGGTCGACTGCGAGATCACCGGCTGTGCCGAGACACCCGACGGTGAGACCCTGTTCGTCAACATCCAGCACCCGGGCGAGGCGCTGGCCAGCGTGGCCGACATTGCCGACCCCACCCGTTACCCGAGCCACTGGCCCGGCAACGCCGGCTACGGCGCAGGCGGTGCCATGGCACGCCCGCGCTCGGCGACGGTGGCCATCACCAAAAACAAGGGTGGCCGCGTCGGCAGCTGAACGAACGAACCGGCTACGAAGCGAGAGAGTTGGCCGCGGGCGGGTTGCCCGCGGCTTTTTTTCTCTCCCCTTTTTCATTCATTGGCCGCGTCACGAACGTTCACCGCGCGCACCCGGTGAGGCCCATCAGGGTGTGATGGCCACCTTGAGCACGCCGTCACGTTGGTGACTGAATAACTCGTAGGCCGCCTCGATGTCATCGAGCTTGAAGCGGTGCGTCACCATGGCGCCCAGATCCACGCGCTTGGCCTCAATCACCGACATCAACCGCCGCATGCGTTCCTTGCCGCCTGGGCACAGGGTGGTGATGATGCGGTGATCCCCCAGGCCGGCCGCGAATGCGCCCAGCGGGATCTTCAAATCGGTGGAGTACACGCCGAGGCTGGACAAAGTGCCGCCGGGGCGCAGCACACGCAGGCAGGCCTCGAAAGTCTGCTGCGTTCCCAGTGCCTCGATCGAGGCATCGACGCCGCGGCCGTGTGTGAGCCGCATGATTTCCTCGACCGGGTCGACCCGGCTGGCGTCGATGACATGGTCTGCCCCCATCCTGAGCGCCATCGCCAGCCGCTCGGGCAGCCGGTCGACGCCGATGACCAGGCTGGCGCCGCTGAGCTTGGCCCCCGCGGTCGCGCAGAGGCCGATCGGTCCTTGCGCGAACACCGCCACCGTGTCGCCGATGCGAATGCCCGCACTCTCGGCGCCACCGAAGCCGGTCGACATGATGTCCGGGCACATCAACACCTGCTCGTCGGTCAGTTCGTCGGGCACCGGCGCCAGATTGGCCATCGCGTCGGGCACCAGCACGAATTCGGCCTGGCAACCGTCGATGGTGTTGCCGAACTTCCAGCCGCCCATCGGCTTCCAGCCATGCGCGGTGCCCGCGCCGTCTTGCGAGCAGAAGCCGCACAGGCAGGCGTTGCTCCAGCCGCTGGGCGTGATGGCTCCGGCGATCACACGCTGGCCTTCCTTGTAGCCCTTGACGGCCGAGCCCAGCTTCTCGATCACGCCGACCGGCTCGTGACCGATGGTCAGGCCCCGGGCCACCGGGTACTCGCCCTTGAGGATGTGCACGTCGGTGCCGCAGATGGTGGTGGTGGTCACCCGCATGAGAGCGTCCAGCGGACCGACATCGGGAACCGGTTTGTCGTCCAACACGATGCGCCCGGGTTCGACAAAGATTGCAGCTTTCATTTTGGCCATGGTGTGCTCCGTTCGTGGCGATCAGCATGCGGCCGGCCGATCCGCTGAGCCTTGAGTTGGGTCAAGCCGGAGCTGCGTCGGCCGCCACGCCGGTCACTGCACTGGGCCCGGTGGTGACGCGCGCTGCAAGCCTTTCACGCAAGGCCCTCAGATCGGTCTCGTTCAAGGTTTCCTTCTCCAGCAGTTGCTCAGCGCCTGCCGCCAACAGCGCACGCCGCTCGGTCAACAAGGCCACGGTGCGCTCGAAGGCGGCGCCGACGATGCCGCGCACCGCGCAGTCGATCTCGCGGGCCGTTTCCTCGCTGAAACTGCGCTCCTGCAACCGCAGCCCGGCCTCACCGAGAAAGGACTGTCGGTCTTCCTCGTACACCACGTTGCCCAGGCCTTCGTGCATGCCGTAGCGCATGACGATGGCGCGTGCGATCGAGGTCACCTTCTGCAAATCGTCCGACGCGCCGGTGGAGACCTCGCCGAACACGATGTGCTCGGCGGCGCGGCCACCGAGCAGCACCTGCATCTTGTTCTCCAGCTCCTGGCGCGTCATCAGGAACCGATCTTCGGTCGGCCGCTGGATCGTGTAGCCCAGCGCGCCGATGCCGCGCGGGATGATCGAAATCTTATGCACGGCGTCGGTACCCGGCAGCGACAGCGCGACCAGCGCGTGGCCCATTTCGTGATGGGCCACGACACGTCGCTCGTGAGGGTTGAGCAGGCGATTTTTCTTCTCCAGACCGGCGACGATGCGCTCCACCGCCACGGTGAAATCGTCGAGCGTCACGTTGTCACCGCGCCGACGCGTCGCGGCCAGTGCGGCCTCGTTGAACAGGTTGGCCAGGTCGGCGCCCGAGAAGCCGGGCGTCAACTCGGCGACCTGCTCCAGCGCGATGCCGTCCGCCAGCTTGATCTTTCG
>JBKJJF010000194.1:0-10537 GCA_046598195.1 Rhizobacter sp.
GAACTCGATCTTCGACTTGCAGCGGGTGACGATCGCCTTGGTGTTGTTCTCGGCCGCCAGCGCATAGGGCGGCACCTGCTTGCTGCTGTAGAGGCTGCCCAAAATCACCGGGTGAGAGGGGTCGTTGTTGAAGTAGCCCAGCACCACCTCGTCACCCACCTCGGGCAGAAAAAAAGCGCCAAAGCCGTTGGAGCCATGGAACTGCAGCAGCCGCGCCCAGACGCCCTCGGTTTCGGCCTGCATCACCGGCACCGACACCTGAATTCGCTGCTCGGCTTCGGGGTCGCCATCGAGCTTCATCACCACGCCCACTTGCAGGCCTTCCACAGCGGGCAGCAAGCCTGCGGCACGTGGCGCGGTGACATCGGCCTGCTCGGTGAACCACTGCGGTGCCAGGCCAAACTGCACTTCGGTCACCCAGTCACCGTCGCCAATCGTGTGCGTCACGCCGCTTGCAAAAACATGGCCGCTGAAACGCTTGCCCACACCTTCGAGCTCGATGATGCTGCCGGGCACCGCCTTCGCGCTGCCCTGAAAACTCATGCGGCCACACACACGCGCCAGGCCCGACTTGAGCTGCTGCGCTTTGGCCCACTGGGTGAGCGTCTCTTTGGTGGTGGGGGCCGCGGTTTGCAGGCGGTACGAGGCCAGGCCCAGCACCTCGGCCAGCGTGGCCGAGCTCAGGTCGCCATGCGCGTTCAGCGTGGCCGGGCGGGCCTCGGTGCCGACCACGGCGGCCTGGGTCTTCATGTCCCACGACACGGCCTGGGCCGAGGTGTATTGGGTGCGCGCATCAAGCTCGGCATGGAACTCCATCAGGTCTTTGCCGTAGGTGACCTTCAACACGGCGGCCGAGCTGGTGGCGGGCGCTTTCACGGCCACCGTGCCGTCGGTTGCGATCACCAGCAAGCCGTTGGCATCGGCGCGAGAGAGCATGAAATCCCAGTCGCTGCAGTAGTACTGCACCAGCTCCTTGTGCTGCACCGTGGTCGCCTCTACGTCGGCGCTGAGGCCGGCGTTTCCAATCAGCGTGCTGATGACATCGCTGTCGAGCTTGTCGACGTAGTTGGCGTTCTTGCGGCCGACCGTCATCTTGACCGCTTTGTCGCGGCACTCGACCACCAGGCGGGCGTCGTTCTGGCCGGTGATCTGAACCGCGTGTTTGATGACGATGCCTTCGAAGATGGTTTCTTCGTCGTCGCCATAACCGGCATTGATCTTGATGGCGGCACCGGGCTTGAAGTCGTTGGTGTCGCTGACCGGAAATTCTTTGTTCGGCATGTCGCCATCGACGATGACCAGGCGCGCCGTGGGCACGCGGTTGATCGCGCGGGTGACGGTGACCGAGATGAACTGCACCGACTCGGGCAGCGCCGTGCCTTCGCTGAACAAGGTGACCCGGACGACGCCTTCGGCATCCAGCTCAGGAGAGTTGGCCGGCATGCTCGGCCCTAACCCAGTGGGGGAAAGTGCAGCTTCCGGCCGGCTTTGAGATCGCGAAAGTCGGTGAGCTGGTTGAAGCGGGCGACTTCGAGGTAGTAGCCGGGGTCGCCGTAGATGCGGTTGCACAGCAGCGGCAGGGTGTCGCCGTCGCGCACTTCCACCAAGTGGGTGAGGTCGGGCGACGACAGGTTGGAGACCAGCTCGGTCTCGCGCTTGCTCATGGAGCCCACGAACGACAGGTCAACCTTGGCCCGCAGCGGCGCACCGCTGGGCTTGAACAAGGTGTAGTGGGTCGACATGGTCTGCATGCGCCCGAAGAAGATCAGCGTGCCCCACAGCAGGCGCACACGCCCGGGCTCGTGCTGGTTGCCGTCGTATTGGTAGACCACCTTGTTCAGTTGGTCCAGCTGGGTCTTCACGTCGAGCCGCGCTTCGCCGGCGGGCAAGGGCACGACGCCGGTGCCGTCGAGCACCAGCGCAAAGCCCATTGTTTCTACGTCAGCGGCACTGAACTTCGGGTCAACGGCCGGCTGGCCTTGGGCCTTCTTTTTGTCGTAGACGATGCCGCGGGTGTGCTTCACATCGGCCGGGTTGAGCAAAACAGTGAAGGCGATCGACGTGTCGAGCGAGGTGGTGCCAGACTCGCTCACGTTGTAGCGCACCAGGGTCATGCGCGTTTTTTCGCCGGCAGTGGATTCAGGCATACAACACCCTCGCTCTCGTTTGCGCTGTCGTTTCCGCTCTCGTTCCCGCTGTCACCGCTCGCGTGTGCTCTGCAGTTGCTGCGCCAGCCAGCTCTTGCACTCGGCCAGGATCTCTTCTTTCACCTGCTCGCGCTCCTGCTCGGCCCATGCCGCAGGCACGGGCGACACAGGCGCGGTGTTCACCTGCGACTTGATCAAGAGCTGCCTCACTTCAATCGTCATCGCCTCAGACCTCTCGCTTGGAATACGCGTAGCTCAACTCGATCTTTTCCACCGCCACCTCGTTCTTGGTGGCGTTAAAAGCTTCGACTTCCAGCTTGACCGGGAAGGCGTTGGCAAACGACCAGACCCGCAGCGGGTCACCCAAACCGTCAAGCAGAAAAAGATGAATCTGCTTGGGAAAAATGGGCCGGTTCAAACCCCCTTCGAGTGCGGCCTGGCACCACATCAGCAGCCGCGAGCTGTTGGGGGCAATGCCCCGCTTGAGCACCAGCTTGGGGTGCTTCACCGCCTTGGGCAGCGCCAGCACGTAGCGGTTTTCCCCGCCCTCGACCACGGCCTCGGTTTCCATCTCGGGCGCAATGCCGCTCACCTCGCGGAACGAGCTGTCGGCGTCTTTCGGCGAGGTGCCGAAGGTCACGGTGAAATAAAAAGCGGCCGGCGGGTCTTCGGGCCGCGCCCACAGCTTCGGCGGGAGTTTGGGCAGCGCCCGCGGAGCATCAGGCATTGGCGATGGTCAGCCCTTCATGCGCGATCACGATGGTCTCGACCGCCACCTCGTTGCCGGTCGACTTGAGGTCGGTGCCGGTGATCTTGGTCGGCCAGGCGTTGGCCAGCGTCCACACCATGGTGGGTGCACCGGCTTCGTCGAGCAAGCTGATGGTCACCGGCTTTCGCTTGATGGTGTTCATCTTGATCTCGTTGAACCAGTCCCAGAACTTGTTGTCGCTTTTGAAGACGCCTTTTTTCATGGTGACGTCGCTGTACTTCTTGATGCCGGGCATCTTGAGCACCGAAAACGACGGGCTGTCGCCGTGGCGGTATTCGAGCGGCTGCGACTCCACGTCGAGGCCGGAGACCTCTTGAAAGGACATCACGGCCGCGTCCCACTTCACCTCGAAGCGAAACTTCGGGATGGGCCATACGGTCGTCGATTGTGCTGAGCCATCGTCTGCCATTTTTTACTCCACCTGGGTTGGTTGATAGGGCGCGCTGTGCAGGATCAAGACTTCTGCATCTGCTGCTGGAAGGTGATCTCGATGAACTCGGCCGGGCGGCTGATGGCCACCAGCACGGTCACGCGCAAGATGCCTTCGAGCACGTCTTCGGGCGTCATGGTTTCGCCCAGGCCCACGTGCACGCTGAAAGCGTCGTCGGGCACCGCGCCGGCCAGGCCGCCGCGCTTCCAGATGCCAGTCAAGAAGTTCTGGATCATGCTTTTGATGGTGACCCAGGTGTTGGCCACATTGGGCTCGAACACCATCGCCTTGGCCGCCAGGCGGCACGACTCTTCGAGCATGATCATCGTGCGGCGCACGCTGATGTAACGCCAGTCGAGGCTGTTGCCGTCGAGCGTGCGCGCGCCCCACACCAGCACACCTTCACCAATGAAGGAGCGGATGGCGTTGATCGACTTGCCCTGGGTGGTGACGTTGAGGTCCGCCTGGTCTTCGGCCGAGAGGTTGACGGCGGGCGAGATGACGCCATTCAGGCTCACGTTGGCCGGCGCCTTCCACACACCACGCGAGTTGTCGACCATGGTGTAGATACCGGCCATGGCGGGGCTGGGCGGTAGCAGGTTGAGGCGGTTCTTCAGCTCGGCCATCATGGTGTTGAACATGGGGCTGAGCGCGGCCAGGCTCTTGTTGAGCAGCACCATCTGCATGCGCGCCGTCTCGGGCTTGTCTTGTTCTGCCGACTTGGTGTCTTCGGCAATCCAGGCGTCTTTGGTTTTCACCACGTCTTGCACCGCTTGCCACTGCGCCTTGGTTTTGGCGTTGGCGTTTTCGGGCAGCGTGTCGGGCAGCGAGAGCTCGGTCTTGAGCAGCGTTTGCAGCTGGTCAAGGTTCTTGATGTTGCGGTAGCTCAGCTCGTTGTCTTGCACCACCGAGGTGTTGAGCCAGGGGTAGTAGGCCGCGGCGTAGTCGAGGTAGTTGATGCCCAGGTCGCGACGGAAATCAGGCACGCAGTCGACCGGCGCCTTGTAGCCCTCCCAGACGTCGAGCACGGCCACCCGGCTTTTCATGGTGCCGCAGTGGGCCAGGGCGGCTTGCTGCACGCTGATGCTCAAGGGCTGCGTGAGCAACATGGCGTCGGGGATGACCACCATCGTGGGCTCTTGTTCCATGATGAGTGTCTCGATGCCAACGCTCAGCTTGGCGGCGTCAATGTCGGTGGACTCGTAGTTGCCGACCGAAACCACATAGCAGGGGCCACCGCCGTTTTGAAAGAACTGGCGCATGCCGTAATACAACAAGAAGCGGCCGCCTTCTTTGGCCACGGCCTGGCTCAGCGTGTACTCGGCGGTGCCGAGCTTGAAGGCCGTGGGTTCGGTCGCGGGCGAGGCCTGGGGCTTGATCTCGACGCTCGGCGCAGGCCCAAAGCCGAAGTGCAGGTGAAACTGCGCCAGCGAGGTGATGCGCCAAGGCTTTTTGAGCAGGTCTTTGCCCTGGTAGTCGGCCATCTCGGTGTAGCCAATGAAGGCCGGCACCGCGGTGGCGACTTCAACCACCGAATTGGGGAACGCATTTTTCTCAACGATATAGACACCCGGTGTCTTCATCTGACCCATGACGGCCTCCTGTTGTGGTTAACGGTGCACATAGATTTCAGAGACCCAAGTGGGCACGCCGCCCAGAGTCTCGCGGTGGATAAGCGACGGCGAAGCCACCGGCAAGCGCTTGATGAGCACCTTGTCGGCGCCGGCGCCGCGGCGGCGCAGTTGAAAACGTTGGGGTGAGCGTTCTTGCAGGGCGATGGGTGCGCGTGAGCGCACGGCCAGCACGCTTTGCCCGTCGGGCAGGCGCTCATCGACGGCGGCGTCGAATTCAAAGGCCTGGCCCAGGTCGACCACCTGCAAGCCAGCTTGGGCTTCGGCCAGGTCACCCAACAGGTAGTACTTCCAGACCGTGGATCGGGCTTGCAAGCGGCAGTAATAACGTTTGGCTTGCTGCGCTGTTTGCGGCAGGTCGGCCGGGCAGACCCGCACCGACACGACAAAGTGCGGCTGGTCATGGCGCTCACGCTGAGACAAGGCCTTGGCCGCCCGCGCAGACGTGATGCGCCGCATGTCAGCTGCTGCGGCGCTGGCGCCAGCATGCAGCCGCCAGCGGCCTGAGTCGTCGAGCACGGCGCGCCGGCTGTCGAGCAAGAGCACCGACTGCGCCGAGCCGAACACGCCTTCGGTGTAGTTGGCAAATGCGGCGTCTCTGGCATGCGCCAGAAAGTGGATGAAGAAGGGTTCGAGCGTGTCGCTTGCACGCATGCGCAAGGCTTCGGTGGCAGAAGCGTCAAACAGCACCATCACGCCGCGGTCGGTGGTGCGCAGCATGCAGCCGCTGCGCGCCAGCAGGCGCGCCGATTGGGTGGACGGTGCGATGTGCAAGCCGCGGCACACATTGTTCGGAAAGTAGGAGTGCTCCACCTCCAGGCTGAACAGGGGTAAAAAACTTCCCATGTGCGGCCTACGCGGAAACGCCTGCCTGGGGCTGCAACACATACGGCGCCTGGCCGCTCAACTGGCCGGAGTCGATGGCGATCATGCGCATGCGGTAGAGCACCGAGGGCATGTACTTGCCACTCAAGATGCCCCACAGGTTGCTCAGGTCGGAGATGCTCAGGTTTTCGATGTCGAGCATCAGCTTGTCGATGCGCGGGTCAAGCTCGGGCGTGTTCTGGTGGTCGAACACCGGCCGGCTTTGAAAGAAGCCGATGGTGTGCGAGATGAACTTCAGCGCCTCGGGGTAGTTGGTGCCGCTGAAGGTGGCGGCAAACATCAGCATCAGGTTGAGGTGCACCGGCGCCTGGCTGATGCCGGCACGCCCCAGGTTCGCGTGGCTCAAGGCCGAGGGCCGGTAGGGCAAGGTGTCTTTTTCGATGTTGACCAGAAACAGTGCCAGCTTGTTCGGCACCTGCGACACCAGGTTGCCGTCGGGTTCGGTGAGGTTGGACACGACCACCAGGTCTTCACCCACCTTGAAGGTGCGGCGCAACGACTGGTTGAGCTGGCTCGCGATGCCAGAGATGGCCTCCGCGATCACCGCGTGCCCCTCTCTTGCAACCAACAACAACAGACCTTGCTCAGATTCATGCCTAGGAACTCCGCAGCCCCGGCGTTAGCGCTTGGGAGTGGCCACGATAGCGGCCGAGCCCAGCGGCTTTAATCAGCAGAATGCGGAGATTGAACCGCCAGAAGTCTGAACGTTTCGAAGCGCTGCGCTGAGATAGGTGCGCCCCGCCGCCAGCTCACGAATGGCGTGCACGAGCTCGGGCAGGGGATCATCCTTGAGCATGTAGCCGCGGCTCCCCACCGCGGCGGCGGCGTTGACAAACGCCAGGTCGTCGAACCATGACAGCATGAGGATGCGCAGCGTCGGGTGGCGTTCAAGAATCTGCCGCGCCGCACGCAGGCCGCTGATGTCACGCATGTCCACGTCGAGGATCAGCAGGTCAGGCAGCGTTGGGTGACACGCCTGGATCGCGGCAATGGCCGACTGGCCGCCGCTGGCCTCGCGCACCACGGCCAAGCCCGGCTGTTGCTCCAACAGCGTTTTGAGGCAGCGGCGAAATGCCGCATGGTCGTCGGCGAGGACGATGCGAATGGTCATGTCGCTTCACGGCGTGCTGTTGAACCCCGGCATCTTCACCCGCTGCGGCGGGCCGCGGCCATCAGCAAAAATCTGAAAGCGCCGTAGGCGAAGGCGGACACGCCGCCTGCCCCGAGTCGGAGTTCAGGCGTGCGGCCCGGGCTCCTGCGCTCGTTTGGCCGGCTTGGCAGGTTTGGCCGCAACCGTGTGCAGGTTGGCGCGACAGGGTGCCTGCAGCGAGCTCAGGCCTTCGCGAATGGCATAACGGGTGAGCTCGGCAATGCTTTCGATGTGCAGCTTGTGCAGCACGTTTTCGCGGTGGGTGGCTACGGTCTTGGCGCTCAAGTGCAGCTGCTCGGCAATCTGGCTGGTGGAGTGGCCTTCGGAGAAGAGCTGCACGATCTCGCGCTCGCGCGCGGTGAGCTGCGAAAAGGCGCCGCCCGCCACCGCGGCACCACGCGTGCGGTAGCCCTCGACAAACACACCCACCAGGCTGGGGCTGAGGTAGATCTGCCGAGCCATCACCTTGCGGATGGCCTGGGACAGTTCTTCGAACGACGAGTCCTTGAGCACATAACCAGCCGCGCCCGCGTCGATGCCGGCCAGCACCATGCGGTCTTCGTCATGGACCGACAGGCACAGCACCTGCACCGTAGGCGCTTCGGCGCGCACGCGGCGAATCGCTTCGATGCCGTTCATGCCGGGCATGGCCAGGTCAGTCACCAGCACGTCCGGCGCCAGCTCGCGCGCCAGCCGGATGGCGCCCAGGCCATCGTGGGCCTCGCCGACGAGTTCGAAGCCTTGCTCTCTCTTGAGCAAGGCAGCCAAGCCATCGCGCATGATGCGGTGGTCGTCGGCCAGAACAATGCGAATGGTCATGTGCGGCTTACTGGTGGGCGGGCTGCTCAGGTGATGAAACCAAGGCGAAGCTGCCGCTGGTGTTGAGGGTGATCGTGGCCGTGGTGCCACACCCGGGCGACGAGGTGATGCGCAGCTGGCCACCAATCGCCTGCATCTGCGCCTCGGCGCTCACCAGCCCGAAGCCCCCTTCCGGGCTGAAGCGGCGGGTGACTGCGGCGGCGTCGAAGCCACCGCCGTCGTCCTTCACGCTGATCTGAAGGGCGCTGTCGTCGTGGCTGAGCGCGATCCACAGGTTGAGGGCCTTGGCGTGTTTTTGTGCGTTCAGGGCCAGCTCGCGCACGCTGCGCAACAGCACCGACAACACAGCGTCTGCCAGCGCCAGCTCACCCAGCTCGCAACGCAGGTGAACCCGCATCTTCGACGCGCGCTGCATGCGCTGCGCAAGGCTTT
This sequence comes from Rhizobacter sp., assembly GCA_046598195.1. GTDB lineage: Bacteria > Pseudomonadota > Gammaproteobacteria > Burkholderiales > Burkholderiaceae_C > Rhizobacter. Next base: position 8,264 of record JBKJJF010000194.1, read on the forward strand.
GCAGCGCGGCCTCCAGCCCGAGCTGATGCAGCACGGGCGAATGCAGCTCGAAGGTGGCGGCACGGGTCGCTTGCGCCGCCTGGTAGAGCAGCAATCTCAGCTCTTCAAACAGGCCGGCCTGGGCCGCGTCGGGGGTGGTGCTGTGGCTCAGCTCGCTGAGCCGGAACTGCGCCATCGCCAGCAGCTGGCCGATCTCGTCGTGCAAGAGATGCGCAATGCGTTGCCGTTCGCGGGCTTCGGCGACCGTGAGTTCGTAGGCCAGGGTTTGCAGGCGGCGGTTGGCGGCGCTGCTGCTGCTGCTGTCTGTGTCAGGCAATGCCAACCCCGGCGAAGCGTTCGCTGCGAAGTTCCACGGCTCGGCAACCGGTGTGGTGCCGCTCTCTGCTTTTCGCATGGGTCACCGTGGATGGCACGCCTGTTGATGGGACGCCACGGTACCTTGGGCCTCAGTTTTGCGTCAACCTGTAAGGTCTGACAGATTTCATATCGCAAAGTGCGGCGCAATCTGTTGGGCCCTGCACCTTGTCGCAACTCACATCGCCGGCCCCAGCCCGATCGGGGCAGGGATGTTCATCAAGATCTTCTGGAACAGCGGTCGGTAAATGCCGTCGGCCTCGTTGCCGGCGAGCGGGTCGCGGTTCATCTGGAAGGCGGTGTCGAGCTCCAGCCACTCGGTCGGGCTGAGCATGCGTTCGGCCATCGGGAGCACCACGGTTTCTTCGATGCGCATGTGCTCCATGTAGAAGTCGATGTAGCTGTTCATCGCCGTCTCGAAGCGCTGGCGCCTGCGCGGGCCTTGTTCGGTGTCGCCCATCATCTCGAAGCCGAGCAGCTCGTGCTCGAGCTTGCGAATCGCGCTCTCGCCGTGCGCATGATCGCGGTCGAGCCTGTCGAGCACTTCGTTGATCTCGGCGCTGTGCGCACGCAGCTTGGGGAACAGCAGCTCGCTTTCTTTGGTGTGGTGCAAGCGCTCGGGAAACTCGTCCACATAAAACAGCATCGCGCGCAACACGCTGAAGTCGGGCAAGGTATTGCGGCGGCGGTGCTCAGCCAGCAGCATCCTGATGGATCGCAACATGGCCGACAGCGCACTGTGCTCGGCGCGGATGATGGCAACTGACGGATGCATGACCAACCCCTTGCTCAACGGACTCACCGACCACCAGCCCCAGCCGGTGACCAACACCTTGCGGCTCAGTATGGCGACGCCGGCTGGGGCCACGCTTGCGCTAGAGCAAGAAGCGCGCGGGCAAGGTTGGGAAGACGAACTCGTCGAGATAGGCCTCCAGGTGCGCCGGCTGCACCGATCCGTGGTGGGTATACCCAGGACCCAGCGCTTGATCAATGCAGCGACCCGGTGCACGCCGGCCATCGAGACGTGCGCTGGCGTCTCTGAGCCGAGCATGACGGTGCGCTGATGGTCGACACCCGCTGCAGCCCCAAGGCGCTGACCCCCTGCTTGTGATTCGTCAGGTACCAAGCTCCGGCCAACCACACCCGCAGCGGTGTGCGCGTCTTGTCGAAGATCGTGCCTGCGGTCACTGTGCTTTGGTGAGAGCAGCTGCGGCACATCAGCCGTGAGCGGCTGGAGCGGTAGGGCTCATCGGCGACACCGCAGCTTGGGCACACGAACCCAGCAGGCCAGCGCAATCGCGCCAGATAGGCCTGGCAAGCCTCCTCGGAGCCGAACCAATCAAGGAATTCGTTCCAAGTGCTTGGGTAGTCTTTGCCTGACTCTTTGCCTGACTCGGAGGCTGCGATATACTGTGTATTCATCCAGTGGTTCCGGTGTGACTGGAGCCAAATAGATACCCCTTATGCATATGCAGTCATTGCCATTGGAGGCATCGCGATGCGCCATCAACTCCGCCAGAACTACCGCCCCGACCCTCAACGCATGCCGCCCTGGCTGATGCGCCTGTGGCGCTGGCTCTGAAACGCCGGGGCACCGCATGAACGCGCCGGTTTTCCCTGAGACGCTGCTGCGCCTTGACGCCTCAGAGCGTGTGAATTTTTCAAGAACCAATCGCGTCGCGTATCGCGGTCAAAACTCGACCGCGTAGAACGCGCCAGGAGCGCTCTGTTTGGGGTGACGAAGGGCTGAAGTACCCCTCGAAACGCACTGAACTTGCACTCTTTAAAAAATTCACAGGCTCTCAGGCTCTCAGGCTCTCAGGCTCTCAGGCCTCACTTCAACGTAAAGCGCGCCGTCGAGGCGGGCTTGCCCGCCAGGTTGACCACGGCCACGACCTTGGTGCCGGGGCCCACCTTGAA
>JBKJJF010000203.1:0-14859 GCA_046598195.1 Rhizobacter sp.
TGGGTCGCCACGCGGCCGCCCGGGCCGAAGGGCTCGACCAGGTCACCCCGCTCCAGTTGCTCGGCCACCAGTGGCAGCCGCGCCAGCGCCACGCCCTGGCCGGCGAGCGCGCTCTGCACCTGCTGGTAGGTGAAGTTGAGGTACAGCCAGCGCCGCGGCTGCACGTTGGGCGCACCCTGTTTGGCCAGCCAATGGCGCCAGCTCAAGAATTCGGCGCTCGGGCGGTGGTCGTCTTCTTCGGTCAGCGTGTGCTGGGCCAGGTGCTCGGGGGTCGACAGCGGCGGCGCCTGGCCGTTCTTGATCTGCTCGGCCAGCCAGGGGCTGATCACCGGTGTGATCACCTCACCGAACAGGCGCTGCGCGTGGGCCGGCACTTTCTCGCGGCCGGTGTAGCGCAGGATCAGGTCGAACTCCGGGTCGTTGGTGTTGACGATCACATCGCTGGCCGAGACCCGGATGTCCATTTCGGGGTGCTCGCGCTGAAACGCTTCCATCGGCGGGATCAGCCACAACGAGGCAAACGAGGCAAAGGTGTTCACGCTCACCACCTTGCGCCCGAGCGACTGGCGCAGCTGTTGCACGCTGGCGTCGATGCGGGCCAGGCTCGGCGCGAGCGCGCGCAGAAACATCGCGCCTTCGGCCGTGAGCTCCACCTTGCGGGTGCCGCGCAGCAGCAAGGTGGCGCCCATGTCTTCTTCGAGCGCCTGGATCTGCCGGCTGATGGCCGACTGCGTGAGGCTCAGCTCGTCGGCCGCGGCACGAAAGCTCAGGTGGCGGGAGACGGCCTCAAAGGCCCGGATCGGGCCCACGGCGAGCGGTCGGCGGCGGAGGGTATTCATGAGTAAAACGCGTTAATGCGGTGTCAGCAATTCATTGGACGGGCTGGGTGTGGCCCCCGTATTCTCCAGCTATACCAGCCAAAGGAGCCACCCCATGAACAGCCTACTGATGCCTGAAAAGCAACACTCCGCCGCCGCCCTGTGGGCGCTCGACGGGGGTGAGGCGCTGCGCCTGAAGATTGGCCCCGGGGTGCGCCAGCTGCATGTTGCTGAGGGCCGCTTGTGGCTGACCCGCGAAGGCACGGCGCGGGCGCCGGCCGAAGACATCTGGCTCACCGCCGGCGACACGCTGGCGCTCGAATCGGGCAGCCAGTGGGTCGCCGAAGGCTGGGGCATCACGCGCTTTCAGCTGCTGGTGCCACCCCAAGCGTGCGGCCGCAGGATCAGCCGGCCAGTGGAAACCGCACGGTCACGCGCAGCCCCTGCGGCTGCACCGATTGCAGCGTGACACTGCCGCTGCTGCGCTCGACGATTTCTTTGACGATCGCCAAGCCCAGGCCGCAGCCATTGCCCTCGTGCGTTGCGCGCACAAAGCGCTGAAAGATGTGCTCGTGTTCGCTCTCGGGCACGCCGGGGCCGGTGTCTTCGACCGTGACCACCGCCTGCGTGCCCTGCGCATGCGCGCTCACCGTGATGCTCGCGCCGCGCCCGGCGTAGCGGATGGCGTTGTCGACCAGGTTGACCAGCGCCTCGCGGATCAACATCGCGTTGCCCAACACAAAGATCGGCGCCTCGGGCGGGTCGTCGTCGTCTGCACTGTCGTCACTCCCCAGGTCAATGCCGGCTGCCAGCGCGCGTGGCACCTGCTCGGCCGCCACCTCGCGCGCCAGGCGTTGCAGGTCGAAGCGGCTGCGCGATTGCGCCAGCGCCGCTTCGGGCTCGGCGCGCGCCAGCGCCAGCAGCTGGCTCACCAGGTGGGCGCTGCGGGTGGCGCTTTCGTGCACACGCTGCAAGCGTGCGTGCAGCTCGGGGTCGCTGCTGGCAGCGGCGCTGGCCAGCGCCAGCTCGGTCTGGCTCTTCAGGCCGGCCAATGGCGTGCGCAGCTGGTGCGCCGCGTCGCTGATAAAACGCTTTTGTGCGTTGACGTTGTCGCGCACCTCGGCCAGCAGCGTGTTCAAGGCGAGCGCCAGGCTGCGCACTTCTTCGGGCGCGGCCTCCAGGCGAATGGGCGCCAGGTCGTTGATGGCGCGGCTTTCGACCACGCTGCGCAGCCGAGCGAGCGGCGCCAACCCACCGCGAATGCCACCCCACACGATCACCGACATCAACACGATCAGCAGCGACAAGGGCAGGGCGGTGTCGATCAGGATCTGCCTTGCCAGCTCTTCGCGGCTGGCGCGGCTGCGCGCCACCTGCACCAGCATGCGCTGCGGTTTGCCGGGCTCGCCGTAGGCGAGGTAGAGCGCGACCACACGCACGTTGACCTCGCGCGGTGTGTCGCCGCTTGACTTGTCGCGCACCACGCCGTCGTACAGATACGGTTGGCCGAAGCGCGGCTCGGTGATGTCGGCCGGCGGTTGCGGCATCTGGCTGTTGCCGAGGATGAACTCGCCCGGCGGCGTGCTCACCATGTAGTAGACACGGTCGTCGGGGTCGGCCTCGATGATGTCTTGCGCGGCGCGCGGGAAGTCGATCAACAGCCCGCTGCCGCTCGGCTTGACCTGACGCGCGAGCGCGCGCGAGGCGGTGGTGAGACTCGCATCGATGGCCTGGTTGGCGTAGCGCCCTGCGAGCTGGTAGGTGAAGCTCGCCGCTGCCAGCCACAACACCAGCTGCGGGAGCAGCAGCCACAGCAGCAGGTGGCGGTGCAGCGAGCGGGTGCCGGGGGTGAGGCCAGGCAGGCGCATGCATTACTCCGTTCGGGCTGAGCTTGTCGAAGCCAGCGTCATGGCGCGCAGGCCCTTCGACAGGCTCAGGGCGAACGGGTTGCGTCTCACATCAGGCTTCCGTCTCGAGCAGGTAGCCCAGCCCACGCACCGTGCGGATCGACACCTTCGAGCCTTCGAGCTTGCGCCGCAGGCGGTGGATGTAGACCTCGATCGAGCCGGGGTTCTGCTCGTTGGGGTCGGGCGTCCAGCCTTGCACGATCTGCTCTTTGGTGACCACACGGTCGCGCTGAGTGAGCAGCAGGTCAAGCAGCGTCCACTCGCGTGGCGAGAGTTCGAGCGGGGTTTTGTCGATGCTGGCGCGGCGTGCTTCGCGGTCGAAGCGCAGCAGCCCGGCCTGCTGCACAGCGGCGCTGCCGCTGGCGCCGTGTGCGCGGCGCAGCAGGGCGCGAATGCGTGCTTCGAGCTCGGGGAAGTCAAACGGTTTGGTCAGGTAGTCGTCGGCCCCGGCGTTGAGGCCGGCGACGCGTTGCTCCATGCCGTCGAGCGCGGTCAGCACCATCATCGGCAAGCCGGGTTTGGCGGCGCGTACCTTCTTCAGCACGGTGAGGCCATCGACCAGCGGCAGGCCGAGGTCGAGCACGCCGATGTCGAAGTCGTGGCGCAGCAGCAGGTACTCGGCCACCGCGCCGTTTTCAGCCACCTCCACCTCGAAGCCGCAGCCTTGCAGGTTGGCGGTGAGCGCGTCGGCCAGGATGGTGTCGTCTTCGGCGAGCAGGAGTTTCATCGGGCGGTCGGGTGAGCGTGGCCGCGATGTTAAGACAGCGTTCAACTGCGCCTCGGGGTGTTTCCCCCGAGGCGCATCGGTGCTGTGGTGCCGAGGTTTCAAGCGGCGGGCGGGGCCGAGTTCAGGCCCCGTTCAAGCACTCAGAACCAGATCTCGGCTTGCGCGCCGTAGCTGGTGCCTTTGGTCTTGCCATTGCCCAGGCCGGTGAGGCCACCGATGCCCGAAGCGGCGTTGGCTGCGTCGTTCCATTTTGCGGTGGTCACGTACAGGCGCAGCTCGGGGCGGTTCCAGAAACCCGGGCCGGTGGCCAGCGTGGGCGCGAAGGTGAACTTGGTCAGCTTCTGCGTGGCCGAGCCGTCGGGCTTCTTCTGCATGTAGCCCAGCTCACTCACCAGCTTGAAGTTTTTTGTCAGCGCATACGAGGCCCGCCCGCCGATCGAGAGCTCCTTGAACTTGGGTGTGCCGTTGAGGGTGTCTTCGCCCTGCTGGCCGATCAGTGCCACGGCTTGGCCGCCGAAGGCGCCCAGCTGCCAGGCCACGCTTTCGACCAGGCGAATCTTCTTCACGCCCGACTCGGCATTGCGCGTGCCGAAGTTGCCGTCCAACCCGGCCGAGCCTTGGGCGTATTGCAGCCACAAGGTGTTGCCTCCCCCCAGGGCCTTGAGGTCTTGGGTGTGCTGCAGGCTCACGCCGAAGCCGCTGGTGCCCTTGCCGTCGGTCGGGTTGTCGTAGCGGCCCTGGGTGAAGGTGCCGGTCACGCGCAGCTGGCCGCCGGGGTTGACGGCGATGTCGCTCACGTCGACGTTGAAGCGGTTGCCTGGGTTGGTCGACGCACCGTTGCCCGGGTCGCCAAAGCCCGCGAAGCTGTCGCTGCTGAAGTAGGACAGGCCCAGCTTGGCGCTGCCGCCGAGGGCAATCTGGTCGGCACCGGCGCCCACGCCGTCGAGGCGCACGAAGAAGGTGTCGAGGATGTGCACGTCTTTGCGGCCGTAGAAGCGTTTGCCGATCCAGAAGTTGGTGCCCGGTGCGATGTCGAAGCCCTTGCCTTCGACATACATCTGCGCAAACGACGAGGCCGAGGCGCCGGTGTCGGTGCCGTTGTTGTACTCGTTGAACATGACCTTGCCCTTCCAGGCCACACCTTCGGTGGTGCCGGTGTGCGTGAGGCCGAACTCGCCGTAGAAGTCGCACTCGTTGCCCAGGCGGTAGTGGCCGCCGGAGATGCCGAGGTTGTAACAAGCGCGGGCGGCGTCTTTCGAGGTGGCGCCGGGGCCGGCGCGGAAGTAGCCGTCGAAATCGACGGCCTGGGCTTGCGGTGCGGCCAGTGCAGCGGCAAGGGCGGCGGCCAGGGCCAGCGCACGGGGCGCGACAGAGCGGGGGGTTGTCATGGATGGGTCTCCGTTGGTTTGTTGAGCGGGAACCGGCCGCACTGGGGGTAAGAAAACAGTGGGGGGTGGCCGGGCCCGCGGCGCATTGTTGTTAAAACATTAATAAAATTAACGTGGTGTTAACCATGAGTTGCAGAGAACGCACGCATGCCCGCCTTGATAACAGGCGAGTTTCATGGGTGTTTCGGCGCCATCCGGGTAACTACGGAATGAGAAAAGTTAATTAATTGTTAATGTCCCGTCCGGTCGGCATTCCCTGCAGCCCCCCGACTCGTTTCGACACCCAACAACACCCGGAGACATTGATGAACACCACACCCAACTCCATCCGAGCGCTGCACATCGCGGCCGCGGCCACCTTGTTTTGCGCCTCGCTGGCAGCGCGTGCCGGCGAGGTCGAAGTGCTGCACTACTGGACGTCTGGCGGCGAAGCCAAGGCCGCCGCGGCGCTGAAGGCCACGCTGCAGGCCAAGGGCCACAGCTGGAAAGACTTCGCCGTGGCCGGTGGCGGTGGTGACTCGGCCATGACCGTGCTCAAGTCGCGCGTCGTCTCGGGCAACGCCCCGGCTGCCGCGCAGATCAAGGGCCCGTCGATCCAGGAGTGGGGCGCCGAAGGCGTGCTGGCCAACCTTGACGATGTGGCGAAGGCCAACAACTGGGACGCGCTGTTGCCCAAGGTTGTCTCCGACGTCATGAAGTACAAGGGCAACTACGTCGCCGTGCCGGTCAACGTGCACCGTGTCAACTGGCTGTGGGCCAGCCCGGCGGCGCTGACGAAGGCCAACGCCAAGATGCCCACCAACTGGGACGAGTTTTTCGTCACCGCCGAGGCGCTCAAGAAGGCCGGCATCATCCCGGTCGCTCACGGCGGCCAGAACTGGCAAGACTTCACCACCTTCGAATCGGTCGCACTCGGTGTGGGCGGCGCCGACTTCTACCGCAAGGCCCTGGTGCAACTCGACCCGGCCAGCGTCAAGAGCCCAACCATGCTCAAGGTGCTGACCACCTTCAAGCGTGTCAAGGACTACACCGACAAAAACGCCTCGGGCCGCGACTGGAACCTCGCCACAGCGATGGTGATTCGTGGTGAAGCCGGCATGCAGCTGATGGGCGACTGGGCCAAGGGCGAGTTCATCGCCGCCGGCAAGGTGCCGGGCAAAGACTTCCTGTGCGCCGCGGCGCCCGGCACGGCCAATGCGTTCACCTTCAACGTCGACAGCTTTGCGATGTTCAAGATCAAGAACACCGCCAACTTGCAGGCGCAAAAAGACATGGCCGCGGCCATCATGGCGCCCGAGTTCCAGGAGGTGTTCAACCTCAACAAGGGCTCGATCCCGGTGCGCCTGAACAGCGACATGAGCAAGTTTGACGACTGCGCCAAACTTTCATCCAAGGACTTCGTGGCCACCGCCAAGAACAACGGCCTGGTGCCCTCGGTGGCCCACGGCATGGCGGTGTCATCGGCAGCCGAAGGTGCGATCAAAGACGTGGTGTCGCAGTTCTGGAACACCGACACCATGACGGCCGAACAGGCGATGGACCGGCTGGCGTCGGCGGCGAAAACGAAGTAACTTGAGTGATGAGAGAGCCGCCGCGTGCGGCTCTCGCTTGCCCACCTCCGTTCGCCCTGAGGTATCGAAGGGCAGCGCAGGGCTTCGATACCTCAGCCCGAACGGAGTGGGTTGAAGCCGCTTGATTGACAGTGACATGACCACACCCCTCTCCACCCACCTCTCGCGCTGGATGCCGCGCCTCGCCGTGGCCCCCAGCTTCGTGCTCGCCTTCGCCTTCATCTACGGCCTGATCGCATGGAACGGTGTGCTCTCGTTTTCGGCCTCGCGCCTGCTGCCCAACTACGAGTTTGTGGGCTGGGCGCAGTACGCCTTGCTGTTCGAGAGCGAGCGCTGGAGGGTGGCGCTCACCAACCTCGGCATCTTCAGCGTGCTCTTCATTGGCGTGGGCCTCGCACTCGGCCTGGGCCTGGCCATCTTGCTCGACCAAAAGATCCGCGCCGAAGGGGCGCTGCGCACCATCTACCTGTACCCGATGGCGCTCAGCTTCATCGTCACCGGCACCGCATGGAAATGGATTTTGAACCCCGGCCTCGGCCTCGAACACCTGGTGCAGCAATGGGGCTGGACGAGTTTCAGCTTCGACTGGCTGGTCAACCCTGACCGCGCCATCTACACCGTGGTGATCGCCGGTGTGTGGCAAAGCGCGGGCTTCGTGATGGCGCTCTTTCTGGCCGGCCTGCGCGGCATCGACGACTCCATCATCAAGGCCGCGCAGATCGACGGCGCCTCGCTGCCACGCATCTACTGGCGCGTGATCATCCCGAGCCTGCGGCCGGTGTTCTTCAGCACGATCCTGGTGCTGGCCCATATCTCGATCAAGAGCTTCGACCTGGTGATGGCGCTCACCGCCGGTGGCCCCGGTTTTGCCACCGACGTGCCGGCGACCTTCATGTACGCCATGAGCTTCTCGCGCGGGCAGATCGGCCTGGGCGCGGCCTCGGCGACGGTGATGTTGTGCACTGTGGCGGCCATCGTCGTGCCCTATCTCTACTCTGAATTGCGAGCGCGCACATGAGAGCCCACCCATGAAGGCCTCTGTCGTTCACCGCGTCGCCATCTGGTCGGTGCTGCTGCTCTTTGCCGCTGTTTTTCTGCTGCCGCTCTACGTGATGGTCGCGACCTCGCTGAAAGACATGACCGAGGTGCGCGACGGCAGCCTGCTCTCGCTGCCCGGTGGCCTCAACTTCGCCGCCTGGCACAAGGCCTGGTCGCAGGCCTGTACCGGCACCGACTGCGGCGGCCTGCGCCCCTTTTTCTGGAACTCGCTGCTGATGGTGGTGCCCGCGGTGCTGATCTCCACCGCGCTCGGTGCCGTCAACGGTTATGTGTTCGCCAAGTGGCGCTTCAAGGGCAGCGAGCTGATGTTTGGCTTGATGCTGTTTGGCGCATTCATGCCGCTGCAGGTGGTGCTGCTGCCGATGTCGCAGGTGTTGGGCTGGTTCCAGCTGGCCGACTCGATCTGGGGCCTGGTGATGGTGCACGTGTTGGTGGGCCTGGCGACGACCACGCTCTTCTTCCGCAACTACTACGTGAGCCTGCCCGACGAGCTGATCCGCGCCGCCATGCTCGACGGCGCGGGCTTCTGGCGCATCTTCTGGCGCATCGTGCTGCCCTTGTCGGCGCCCATCTTGGTGGTGACGCTGATCTGGCAGTTCACCGCGATCTGGAACGACTTCCTGTTCGGTGTGGTGTTCTCGGCCGGTGACTCAAAACCGATCACCGTGGGGCTGAACAACATGGCCAACACATCGAGCTCGGTGAAGGAATACAACGTCGACATGGCCGCCGCGATGATCGCCGCGCTGCCCACACTGGCCATCTATGTGCTGGCAGGCAAATACTTCGTGCGCGGGCTGACTGCCGGCGCCGTCAAAGGCTGAGAGACAAGCATCCTGCACCCACCCCGTTCATTCAACTCCGTTCGGGCTGAGGTATCGAAGCCGGCGCAGGCCTTCGATACCTCAGGCCGAACGGTGATGTGCTGAAACTGAAAAGAGAAACCATGGGCGCACTTTCCATTCGCAATGTCCGCAAAAGTTATGGCGCGGTCGACATCCTCAAAGGCATCGACATCGACATCGACGAGGGCGAGTTCCTCATCCTCGTCGGCCCCTCGGGCTGTGGCAAGTCGACCCTGCTCGCGATGATCGCCGGGCTTGACCAGCCCACCAGCGGCAGCATCCACATCGGAGAGCGCAACGTCACCCACGAGCTGCCGAAAGATCGTGACATCGCCATGGTGTTCCAGAGCTACGCGCTCTACCCGAACATGAACGTGGCGCAAAACATCAGCTTCGCGCTCGAGATGCGAAAGGTGCCCAAGCCCGAGCGCGAGGCCGCGGTGCAGCGTGTCGCCAAGATGCTGCAGATCGAGCACCTGCTCGACCGCAAGCCCGCGCAGCTCTCGGGCGGCCAGCGCCAGCGGGTGGCGATGGGGCGCGCACTGGCACGCAACCCCAAGCTCTTTTTGTTCGACGAGCCACTCTCCAACCTCGACGCCAAGTTGCGCGTGGAGATGCGTGCCGAGATCAAGCTCTTGCACCAGCGCACCCGCACCACCACCGTCTACGTGACACACGATCAGGTCGAGGCCATGACGCTGGGCGACCGCATCGCGGTGATGAAAGACGGCGTGGTGCAGCAGTTCGGCACGCCCGACGACATCTACAGCCGCCCGGCCACCCGCTTCGTGGCTCAGTTCATCGGCTCGCCGGCCATGAACATGCTGCAGGCCGATGCCGTGAAACAAGGCGACAGCGTGCTCCACGTGAAGGGCCAGGCCATCACGCTGAGCGCGGCGCAACAGCAGGCCATGCAACAAACCCCCAGCACCGGCTGTGTGATTGGCCTGCGGCCCGAGTCCATCCAGCTCGCAGACGAGGGTGTGCCCGGCCGCCTGACCCTGCTCGAACCCACCGGCCCCGACACCTACGCCTTTGTCGACACCGCCATCGGCAGCCTGGTGCTGCGCACCGGCGGGCGTGTGACGCAGCGTGTCGGTGACAGCGTGCGTGTGGCCTGGGATGCACGCGACCTGCATGTGTTTGATGCGGCCAGCGAGGCGCGCATCGGCTGATGCAGCTGAAGGGTCAGCGTGCCCGCAGCTCACGCGCCAAAGGTTCGGCGCCGTAGACCCGCTCCAGCACGTGCACGATGCCTTGCGCGTGCACGGCGATCGAGCGCGCCGTGCTGTCGGTGTACACAAAACGCCCGCCCAGCGCTTCGAGGTTGGTGTCGAACATCAGGCCCACCCATTCGCCTTCGCGGTTGAGCACCGGCGAGCCGGAGTTGCCGCCGGTGATGTCGGCCGTGGTCACGAAGTTGAGCGGCACCCGTGGGTCAAGCCGCGCCCGCGCCTTTTGAATGCTCGGCGGCAGGTCAAACGGGGGTTTGTGGTCAAAGCTGTCGGCGCGTGCCAGCAGGCCGCCGAAGGTCGTCTTCCAGGGCGTGGTGCTGCCATGAGACGCATACCCGGCCACCTTGCCGTACGCCAAACGCAGCGTGCCGGTGGCGTCGGGCGGTTGTGCGCGCCCGAAGAGCGTGAAGCGGGCTTGGCCCAAGCGTTCGGTGGCCTGCTGCAAGGGCGTTTCGATCTGCTCTTCGCGCAGGCGTGCCAGCTCGCGGCGCAAGGGGTAGATCGTGCGTGCCAGCCGCAGCAGCGGGTCGTCTGACGCTTCAATGGCCTTCACGCCGCCGTCGATCAGGGTGGCGCGCACGGCGGCCTCGTCGAGGCGGCTGCTGCGCAGCACTCGCTGCGCCGCCGCCTCGGGTGTGCCGCCGGCCAGCGTGGCCCTCACGAACGTGTGCTGATCGCCCAGCAACTGCGCGGCCTCGCGCCAGCCCTCGGCCAGGCGGGCCATCTCGAACTCTTTGTAGAACGGGCGATCGGCCTTGAGGCGGCGTTGCAACGCGGGCAAAGCGGCGTCACGGTACGCCGCCAGCCGCTCGGCTTCGGGCCGTTCGCGTTCATAGGCCAGCTCGACCATGCTGCCAGCGTGTGCCAACAAGGTCTGGTAGCCGTAACCCACGGCCCACAGCTCCTTGGCGCGTGTGGTTTGGGTGGCCGTCACGGCTTCAATGTCGGTCCAGGGGTTGCCCTGCAAGCCTTGCTGCGCGTAAGCGGCACGAAAGCGCAACTCGTCGGCCTCTTTCTGCGCCATCAAGGCCGGGTCGTTGAGGGCGGCGAGCTCACCGCGCATGGACTTGAGCCAGTTTTCCGTGTCGAGCAAGCTTTCGAGCGCCTGCCGTGCGGCCTCGGGTGAGCGTTGGGCGAAGGCGTGCAGCATGGTTTGTTGCGCCTGCGCGGTGGCCAGCTGCAGCGGCAGCTGGGTGTCGCGCGTGGCCTTGAGCTGGGCGGCGGTTTGCAGCCGGTCGGTGCGCCCCGGGTGGCCGGCCACGAACACCAGCTCACCTTCGGCGACCGCTGTGCGGGCCAGCCGCAGGTGGTGTGGTGTGGACAGCGGTTTGCCCTGGCGGTCGTAGACACGCAGCAGCGCGAAGTCGAGCGCAAAACGGGGGTAGACAAAGTTGTCGGGGTCGCCGCCGTAGGAGCCGGCCTGGTACTCCGGTGCAAAGACCAGGCGCACGTCTTCCCATTCGTTAAAACGGTACAGATGAAACAGCGAACCGCTGTAGAGCGGCACCACCTCGCAGCGCACGCCCGTTACCGCTTGGGCGCAGCGGGTTTCAAGCTCGGCGATGGCGGCTTTGCGCAGGCTGTTGCGTTGTTCGTCGCTGCTGCCACGGGCCACTGCGCCGAGCACAGTGGCGGTGACGTCGGAGGTGGCGAGCAGCACCCGCGCCGTGCCACCTGGGCAGCGCAGCTCTTGCGCGGGCGAGCGGGCCAGGTAACCCTGAGCGGTGAGGTCGCGCTTGGCACTGGAGAGCTGGTCGATGCAGTCCATGGCCACATGGTGGTTGGTCAACATCAGGCCGCGCTTCGACACGAACGAAGCCGATGCGCCGAAATTCACCGCAGCTTGCTGCATGCGTGCCAGCAACGCCGGCGTGAGCGCCGCGCCGTGGCGCTGCTGCACCAGGGTGGTGGGTGGGTTGTCGAAGGTCCACATGCCCTCGTCGGCCCGGGCCAAAGGGCTGACGAATGAGAGGATGAAGCTGAGGCCGAGGGTGCGGCAAAGCACACCGGCACTGGCGTGCGAGCTGAAGCGGGTCATGGTTCTTCTCCCTGGGGGCACAGTCGGCAAAGAGTTTAGAGGCCGATGGCATTGCCTTGCACAATTCACCGTCCACGCTCCTGGAGACTGTGCATGACCCCCGAAGAACACCGAGCCCTGCGCGCCAAACTCATCGCCGCACGCCAGGCTTTGCCCGACCGCCTGGAGCTGGCGGTGCAGCTGCAAAGCGTGTTGCGCTCGTGGCTCGTGAGCCGGCGTGAGTCGAGCATCGGCGCCTATTGGCCGATCAAGGGTGAGTTCGACCCATTGCCCGCGCTGTTTCGCTGGAGCGAAGGTGGCCCCGAGGGCTCACCACGCCGCATCGGCCTGCCCGTGGCTGACAAGGCGACCGGCGAGCTGCGTTTTCATGTGTGGTTCCCCGGCTGCCCGATGGAGCTCGATGCGTATGACATTCCCAAGCCCAAAGACACCGACGAGTTCAAGCCCGCGCTGCTGCTCGTGCCCTGCGTGGGCTTCGGCCCCGGCGGCATTCGCCTCGGTTACGGCGGCGGCTTCTACGACCGCACGCTGAGCGAGCTGAACCCGCGCCCGTTGACCATCGGCATCGGCTACGCGCACGGCTTCTTGCCGATGCTGCGCGGAGGCCCGGACGACCTGCCGCTCGACGTGATGCTGACGGAAGAAGGCGAGATGTGGCGGCGGGCCTGACGTAGAGTCGCCTGCTCCATCCCGCCGCTCCTTCCGCCGCCATGAACCGCCTGCAGTCCGAGTTGCGCCGCCTGTACCTGCCGAACTCGGCCGCCGAGCCGGAGGGTGACTCTGCCACTCCCGCCCTGATCGACGCCGAGGGCAGGGTGCGCGCCATGGTGCTAGAGCTGGCCCTGCCGGCGAGCTGGGAACTGCTGTCCAAGGTGTGGCGCGGCGTTCAGGCCGATCTGGAATTGCCTGCGCCCGCCATCGCCGTCTCCGGCGCAGATGGTTTTCAGCTCTGGTTCTCGCTCGCCGAGCCGGCCGCCGTGGCGCAAGCCCACACGTTTTTAGAGCGGCTGTGCTCGCGCTATCTCGCTGACGTCGCCCCCACGCGCTTGAGCCTGATGCCGGCGGCGGATGGCCCGGCGCTTCACGCGCGCTGGGTGCCTCAGCAGCAGGGGCAAACCGGCCATTGGTCGGCGTTCATTGCGCCCGACCTGGCGCCGGTCTTCGCCGAAACCCCGTGGCTCGACACCCCGCCCGGCCACGACGGCCAGGCCGATGTGTTGAGCCGCCTGCATTGCATCAAACCGGCCGCCTTCGAGGCGGCTTTGGCGAGGCTCAAGCCGGCCGCACCTCGGCTCGGCGCTGAACCTGCGTCCGAGACCACGGGCACGTTGGCCTCGGCCGGGTCTGTGCAGGCCAGGCGGTTTTTGTTGCACGTGATGAACGACGACAGCGTGGCGCTGGCCCTGCGCATCGAAGCGGCCAAGGCGCTCTTGCCTTGCGCCGACGAACCTCGGCCGCCGCAAGACACCTGATCGTTGGCCGTCCCGCACGGCCTCTCACGGCCCGCGCCTCTCCCAACAGCTTCAGGAGCATCCCGATGGCGGCACAGAGCCTGGGCGCCTATGCCCGGCCAAAGTCTCGGCGCGCTCCTTTGCCCGAGCCGTCACGCTGCCGGCCAACCCCACCGCGGCGTGGCCCGCGAGCATGCGCACAAACACCTCGCGCACGTCAGCGGCGCTGACCGCCTGCAAGCGTTGCAGCCACACCTGCGCATCGCGCAGCTGGCCAAACGTGAACACATCCTGCGCCGCTGCTTCGAGCCGCTTGGCCGGGTGCTCCAGGCCGCGCAACGTGCGCACGCTGATCTGGTTGCGTGCGCGTTGCAGGCCCACCGGGTCGGTGCTGTCGGCATGCTGCTTCAGCAGGCGCGCGGTTTCAACGAAGAAGGCGTCGGCCTGTTGTGGGTCGGTCGCGGCATCGATCACCACCTGGCCGGCATGCGGCATCACGTCTGCCGAGCAGGCCACGTGGTAGGCCAGGCCACGCCGTTCGCGAATTTCATCGAGCAGCGGTGAGCTCATGCCTTCGCCGAGCAGCGCGGCGGCGAGCACATGGGCCACGTGGCGGTCATCGGCCAGTGGCGGCGCCTCGAAGCCCAGCACGATCTGGCATTGTTCGCTGCCCGACACCCGGCGTGCCTTCACGCCGCCTTGCCACACCGGCGGCAGCACGCTGTTGGGCTCGCCGCGCGGCATGCCCTTGAACGCCGCTTCGGTGGCGCGCAGGAAAGCCGCCTCGTCGACCGGCCCGGCCGCAGCCACCACCACATTGCAAGCGGTGTATTGGCGCTGCACGTAGGTCAGCAGGTCGTCACGCGTGATGCGCTTCAGAATCGCGCGGGTGCCGATCACCGAGCGGCCCGCTGGGTGCTGCGGGCCGTAACAAG
Organism: Rhizobacter sp.; assembly: GCA_046598195.1. Classification (GTDB taxonomy): domain Bacteria; phylum Pseudomonadota; class Gammaproteobacteria; order Burkholderiales; family Burkholderiaceae_C; genus Rhizobacter. The sequence goes on from JBKJJF010000203.1 coordinate 13,975, forward strand.
CGCGGTCGAAGAGTTCGAAGGCGATGTTCACCGGGTCTTCTTCGAACTCGGTGAACTCGTGCTGCAACACCTGGCGCTCACGCTCCAACTCGTCGGCCGGGAAGCTGCTGTTGAGCACGATGTCGGCCAGCAGCGCCACGAAGGTCGGCAGGTCGTGTGGCAGCCCTTCGATGTGAAAAGCGGTGTGATCCTTGTCGGTGTGCGCGTTGACCTCGGCGCCCAGCCGCTCGGCGTCGAGGTTGATGCGCTGGCAGTCACGCGTGTGCGTGCCCTTGAAGGCCATGTGCTCGACCACGTGGCTGATGCCGTTCAGCAGCTTCGGCTCGTGCAGGCTGCCGGTGCGAATGAACACGCTCAGGCTCACCGTCTGCCGCCAAGGCATGGGGATGGCGACGGCGCGCAGGCCGTTGGGGAGTGTGTGCAGGGTGGGCGCGGGGGTGGCGGATGCGGGTGCGTTCAAGGGCGGGCCTTTCTGGGGAGAGGCGAGTGTGATGGACAACGACGATGACAAGCTCAAGAGGGCGCAGCAGCTTGTTCCTCTGGGCGTCTTTTTCGCCCGGTTGCCCCGCGCGAGCGGGGATAGCCCCCTGCGCCTGGGTCATCTTCGTGCGCTTGCGCGGGTAGCAAGACAAGCAATCCCCCCCATCCGGGTGAGTCTGGTAGGCCATTCTTCAGCACCTTGTTACGCCTGCACGCTCTGCCCCGCCTTGATAATCCAAATGCCTGTGGGTACATCCCAGGCGTTTTTTTTTCGCAGCGGTCAGGGACCAAACAATGAACTTCCAAGAAGCCATCAGCCGCCTCATGGCCGCGCTGAACATCAGCCAGCACAAGCGCCTGATGCAGCTGGAAACCGCCCTGCCCAGCGCCACCCTGGTGGTCGAG
>JBKJJF010000222.1:0-22872 GCA_046598195.1 Rhizobacter sp.
GCTCCGGGCTACGCCCTACACGGCCCGCGCTCGCTGCCCCTTGAACCACTCCCGGCCGTCTGCCAGGGGACATCTCTACTTGGGCCACAAGGGGACATCTCTACTTTGGGTTGACACCAAGAGACGCCATGTTTTCAGAGCAATTGACCGTCTGCGCCAAGGGCTTGATCGAGCCGCTGGATCAGTGCGTCTATGTCCACTTCGGTGCCGCTGTTGTTGCTGTTGCTGCTACCTGCCGTGGCTGGCTTGGCCAGCGGGCGTTCGGCCAACGCGTAGGCCAGGTTCAGGGCGGCCAACACCGCGATGCGCTCACGCGCTTTGACACGACCACTGTCACGGATGGTGCTCATTTCGCGGTCGACGCTGCTCACCGCTTCGAGCAGCGAAACCTCGCCACCTTCGGGGCAACCGAGCACGTAGCTCTGGCCCATGATGCTCACTTCCATTTGTTTCATGGTCATGGCGTGTCCCCTTCGGTGCGGCTGCTCACGGGTGCGTCGACGGGCAGGCGTTCGAGCAGCGAATCGATGCGGCTGCGCGCGGCATTCAGGCGCGAACGCAGGTTGTCGCGCTCATGGGTCAATGTGGCCAGTTGCTGCTCCAGCAATTCGTTGGTGCGCTTGAGTTCTACATGCCGCAGCAGCAAGCGCTCTACGCGATCCGCGAGTTCTTGGGTCTTCGACATGGCGCCCTGGGGGGGTTGCGAATGGTTCATTGTAGGGTGGCATACGGGGCTGCTTACAATCCCAGCTGTTGGTGCCCGTGCCGGTTTTTACATCGGCACAGTTAAACGGGAAGCAGAGGTCGTTCAGCCCCCACGGTTGAAAACCCACCTGCGCTGCCCCCGCAACGGTAAGCAGACGAGAGCCCCAAGGCTCTCACTCATGTGCATACACCACTGGCGCTTTGCGGCGCTGGGAAGGTTCTCATGGGATGTCTGCCAGCCCGGATACCGGCCAACAGGGGGTGTGCGGCGCGCCGCATGCCATGAGGTGCGCACTGGCGGGGAAGCCGGCGTGCACGACTTGTTCCGTGAGCATTCATGACTTCTCCTTTTTCCGGGCGCACGCCAATCGCCGTGTTCGCCGTTTCCGTTCTTGCGTCCGCCTGGGGTGCAGCGGCAGCTCAAACCCTGTCGGCCGCAGCGACACTGCCGCCGGTGCTTGTCACGGCGACACGCTTTGCCCAAGATGCCAGCACCTTGCCGTTCGGGGTGAGTGTGATCACCGCCGACGACATGCGCGACGCGGGTGTCTCCACCGTCAACGAGGCTTTGATGAAGCTGCTGGGCATCCCCGGCAAGCTCGATTTCTATGGCGGCGGCGACTATGGCCTCGACCTGCGTGGTTTTGGCTCCACCGCCGGAAGTAACCAGGTGGTCATCGTCGACGGGGTGCGCATCAGCGAGGCCGACTTGGGCGGCACGCGTCTGGCGGGCATTCCCATCGATGCGATCGATCGCATCGAGGTGATCCGCGGCAGCGCGGCGGTGCTTTACGGTGAAGGCGCGACCGGCGGCGCCATCATCATCACCACCAAGGCGGCCAGCGGTAAGGCCGTCACGGGCGGCCAGGCTTACATGGGGATCGGCAGCCATTCACTGGCTGAGGCGCGTGCTGGCGGCACCATCGTCAACGGCGGGTTTTCGTTCGACGTGGCAGGCAACCGGCGCACGAGCGACGGGCACCGAGAAAATTTCCGCTCTGCCGTCGAAGGGCTTTCGGTCACAGGCCAATGGCGCAACGAATGGCTGCGCATCGGCACTCAGTACGCGCAAGACGAACTGCACACCGGTTTGCCGGGTGCCTTGACGAGCGCGCAATACGAGGCCAACCCCCGGCTGACCAATCACCCCAACGACCGCGGGAGTATCGACAACCACCGCAACAACCTGTTTGCCGAAGCCACGTTGGGCGATTGGCAGATCGCGATCGACGCCGGTCAGCGCGACAAGACGCTGCTCAGTCAGTCCTATTTCCCTTACGTTTACACCTTCGACTACGACATCGATGCCCGCAACCGCTCGGCGCGTGTGAAGCACAGCACCAGGTTCGGCCGCTACACCAACTCGGTGGTCGCCGGCGTCGACCGCAACGACTGGGGCCGTGTAGTGCGTGGCGCCTTGGGCTCGACCAGCGAGCAAGCGAACAAGGCGGTCTATCTGCAAGACGACCTCAAGCTGCCGGGCGGAACACGCTTGAGCGCGGGTGCACGCAAGGAGCGGGTCACCAAGACCGACACTTCGGTCGCCACGCCACTGAATGAATCCTTCAACGCCTGGAACGTCGGCGTGGTGCAACCGGTGGGCGAGAGCGCCTCGGTCTTTGTGCACCTGGGCCGCAGCTTTCGCTTCCCGAATGTCGACGAGATCGGTTATTCGCAGCCCGGTGGCCTGCGCGTGCAAACCTCGCGCGACATCGACCTGGGTGGCCGTTGGGCTTATGGCCCCGGCCGGGCCGAGCTGCGCTTCTACCTCAACGCGTTGCACGACGAGATTGGCTTCGACCCGGCAGGCACCAGCCGCTTCGGGCCTTTTGGCGCCAACATCAACTTCGATGGCCCGACCCTGCGACATGGTTTGGAACTTGAGTTGACCCACCGTGTGAACCCTGCCGTTCAGCTGCGCCTGAACGCCGCCGCCCGCCAAGCCAAGTTCACGGGTGGCAAGTACGACGGCAAAGACATCGCCCTGGTGCCCAAGCGCAGCCTGTCCTTCGGTGCTGACTGGAGCGTGGGCGGTGGCCACCAACTCAACGGTCTTGTGAACATGGTGTCGTCGCAGTCACCGGATTTTGCCAACCAGTGCAGCATGCCGGCCTACACCACGGCCGATGCGCGGTATGCCTACCGCCAAGGCGAGGTGGAGTTGTCGCTGGGTGTTGTCAACCTCACCGACAAGAAGTACTACACCCAGGCATTCACTTGCGCGGGCGGTGTCGTCGGCTCCATCTATCCCGAGGCGGGTCGCAGCTTCGTGGCTTCGGTGCGGGTGGGCTTCTGAGATGGCAGGCGGCGAGCTGATCCTCGGTGGGCAACGCAGCGGCAAGTCGCGCTGCGCCGAGCAGCGCGCCGCCGCGTGGCTGCAGCAGGCGGGTCACACCGCCGTGCTGGTCGCCACGGCCGTGGCGCATGACGATGAGATGCGTGAGCGCATCGCCCGCCACCGTGCCGACCGGGCCGAGCGTGTGCCCGGCCTGCTGACGGAAGAAGTGGCGTTCAATCTGCCCGAGGCGGTGGCCCGATCGAACGCACCCTCACATCTGGTCGTGGTTGACTGCCTCACTTTGTGGCTGACCAACCTGCTGATGCCCATGCACGATCGCCCGATCACCGGCTTGGCCTGGCAGGCACGGTGTGCCGACCTGTGCGAGGCCATCGATGCCGCACGCGGCCCGGTGGTGCTGGTGTCGAACGAGATTGGCCTGGGTGTCTCGCCCATGTCGGCGCAGGCGCGCCGATTTGTCGACGAACTCGGCCGCTTGCACCAGGCCGTGGCGGCGCGCTGCGAGCGTGTCACCTGGATGGTGGCTGGCATCGAAATGCCGGTGAAGCGGGGCCCCGTGTGAACCACCACGCTTGGGTGTGGGCGCTGCTTCTTTTTTGTTTGCCGTCGCACGCCTGGGCCGAGATACGCCTGCGCGATGACCGGGGTGCCACTCTTGTGCTGGCGAGCAGCCCGAAGCGCATCGTGACGCTGCTGCCCTCGCTCACCGAAAGCATCTGCGCCCTGGGTGCGTGTGATCGCCTGGTGGGAACAGATCGTTTTTCCAATGCACCGAAGCAGGTGCAGGCGTTGCCCAAGCTCGGTGGTCTCGAAGACGCGCAGGTGGAGCGCATCGTGTCGCTCAAGCCCGACATCGTGCTGGCGGCACCGTCCACCCGCGTGATCGACCGTCTGGAATCGCTGGGCTTGAAGGTGCTGGTGATCGATGCCAAGACGCATGCCGACGTGAAGCGCAGCCTTGAGTTGCTGGGCCAGCTGCTCGAAGCCCCCGCGGCCGCCGGCGCGGCGTGGGCGGGCATCGAAGCCGCGCTGGCCGATGCCGCTGCGCGCATGCCACCCAGTGTGCGGGGCCAGCGTGTTTACTTCGAAGTCGACGCGGCGCCCTATGCCGCAGGCGCCACCTCGTTCATCGGCGAAACGCTCACCCGCCTGGGCTTGCGCAACGCCATCCCGGCTGAACTCGGCCCCTTTCCGCGGATCAACCCGGAGTTCGTGGTCAAGGTGCAGCCCGACATCATCGTCGCGGCCCGACGCAACCTCGACGACATGCCCAAGCGGCCCGGCTGGAGCTCGCTCAGGGCCTTGCAGCGTGGCCAGAGCTGCGGGTTTGATGTTGAACATTACGAGTTGCTGATTCGGCCCGGCCCGCGCCTGGGCGAGGCGGCGCAATTGCTGGCCCAGTGCATGACAGGCCTGGCGGTGAAGCGCTGATGTCAGCTGCCGAACGTGCTGGCCGGCGGCGCCTGAGCATCGGCTTGGTGGTGCTCAGCCTGCTGCTGTTGTTGGCAGGGCTTGCGGCCGGCAGCGAAGGCTGGTCGCTGCCGCAGACGCTGGCCCTGCTCGGTGGCCCGGACGGCTCGCTGGTGGTGTGGGAGATTCGCGCCCCTCGCACCCTGGGCGCGTGGATGACGGGCGCCTTGCTCGGCTTGGCCGGGGCGGTAGCGCAGGGCCTGTTTCGCAACCCGCTGGCCGACCCGTATCTGCTTGGCTCGGCTTCGGGGGCGGTGCTGGGTGTGGTGGTGGTGCTGGCGGCGGGCACGCTGGTGGGTCATGGCATCAGCTTGGCCACGGCCGACCTGATCGCACGCATCGGGCTGGTGGGCGCTTCGTTTGCCGGCGCGCTGCTGGGTGTGAGTCTGACCTTGAGCCTGGCGCGCGGGGCACACGAAACCACGCGCCTGCTGTTGGCTGGCGTGGTGGTGGGTGTGCTGCTGGGGGCCATCAGCGACCTGATCACCAACGTGGCGCCGCAAGCGCTGCTCGGCAAGCAGGCGTTTCTGTTGGGCTCCACCGGCTTTCTGGGGTGGAGCAGTTGTGCGCTGATGGCGGTTGGTTTGGCCGTTGCTTTGCCGCTGGCCTGGCGGCTTTCGCGTGCGTTGGACGCGCTCACGCTCGGTGAAGAAAGCGCCGTCAGCCTGGGGCTGGCTCTGGCGCAGGTGCGGGTGGCGATGGTGGTCGCGCTGGCGCTGGCCACCGGCATGGCGGTGTCGCAAGCGGGGCTGATTGCGTTTGTCGGCCTGGTTTCGCCCCACCTGGTGCGCCGGTTTGCGCCAGCGGCTCACGGCTTCACGCTGGTCGCGAGCACGGCCATGGGCGGGGTGCTGCTGTTGGCGTCTGACGTGTTGGCACGCAGCGTGTTGGCGCCGCTTGAGATGCCGGTCGGTGTGCTCACTGCCGTGTTGGGTGGCGGTTATCTGCTGTGGTTGTTGCACCGGCGAAAGATCATCACATGACGGCACTGTTGCAAGCCGAGCGTGTGTCGGTGTCGCTTGGCGGCCGGCCGGTGCTGCGCGAGGTGTCGTTGACGCTGCAAACCGGCTGGACGGTGGTCGTCGGTGCGAATGGTGCCGGCAAATCGACGCTGCTGCGCAGCCTGGCCGGCCTGCAGGCGCTGGAGAGTGGGCAGGTGATGCTGCAGGGCCGGCCGCTCACCGCATGGCCCTTGCGTGAACGCTCGCAACAAATCGCCTGGCTGGCCCAGCAGGGCGGCGCCACGGGCGAGTTGACCGTGCGCGAAGTGGTGCACCTCGGCCGCCTGCCGCACCTCGGCTTGTTCGCCGAGCCCGGCCCCGCCGACGAGGCGGCCGTTCAGCAGGCCATGGCGCTCACCGAGTGCATCGCCTGGGAACACCGCCGCCTGCACCAGCTCTCGGGCGGTGAACGACAGCGCGCGTTGCTGGCCTGCGCGCTGGCGGTCAACGCGCCGATCCTGCTGCTCGATGAGCCCACCACCCACCTCGACCCACCGCACCAGGTGGCGCTGGTTCGGCTGTTCAAACGCATCGCATCCGAGCGCGTCGTGGTCACGGTGTTGCATGATCTGCCGCTCGCGTTGCGGGCCGACCAGCTGGTTGTCATGCAGGCGGGGTGTGTGGTGGCCGAAGGCCGCAGCGACGACCCCGCCGTGCATGCCGCCTTGGTGGCTGTGTTTGACCACGCCGTGCGAATCGAACTTTTTGGCGACCGTTTTGTGGCGCTGCCCAACCTGGATTGACATGCCGATTGAAATTTTGCGCACCCGCGAAGACATTGAGGACTGACCCCACCCGATGCTGAACGCCGTCACTACCTCACACGCCTTCGTTTTGGCGCTCGCGCTGCTGCTGGCATGGGCGCTCGACACGCTGCTCGGCGAGCCACGTGATGCCTTTCACCCGGTGGCCTGGCTGGGCAAACTCCTCTGGCCCCTCGGCTGCCGGCTGCGGGTGATGCAGCCGAGCGCGGCCTTCTGGGGTGGCACGCTGGCCTGGTTGGTGTTGGCGGTCGGCTTGGGCGCGGCGGCGTGGTGGCTGCAGCGGCGTGTGCTGGGCTTGTCGCTGTGGTGGTCGGTGCCAATTCTTGCGCTGCTGCTCAAGCCCATGCTTGCCTGGCGCATGCTGCGCGACGAGGTGCTGGCGGTGGAAGACGCGTTGGCCGAAGGCCTGGAGCCGGCACGCGAGCGGCTCTCGCGCCTGGTCAGCCGCGACCTCAGCGGCTTGAGCGAAGAAGCCCTGCGCGAAACGGCGATCGAAACCCTGGCCGAGAACCTCAATGATTCGGTGGTGGCGCCGCTGTTCTGGTTTGCGGTGGCAGGCTTGCCCGGTGCGGTGATCTACCGCTTTGCCAACACAGCCGACGCGATGTGGGGCTACCGTGGCGTGTGGGAATACGCCGGCAAGTGGGCGGCGTGCGCCGACGACGTGTTGTCGTGGCTGCCCGCACGCATCACCGCGCTCAGCCTCTACCCGGCTTGGCGTGCCGCCCACTGGCGCTCGCTGCGCCGCCAAGCGGGGCGCACGCCGTCGCCCAATGGCGGTTGGGCCATGGGCGCCATGGCGCTGCGTCTGGGTGTGCGCCTGGCCAAGCCGGGGGTTTATGTGCTCAACGAAACCGGCGCCTCGCCCTCGTCGCGCAACATGGCGCAGGCGCTCGGTTTCGCCACGATGGCGGCCTGGGGCGCGATGGTGTTGACAGTGTTGTCGTGGGTGGCGAGGGCCTTGTGAGCCTGCCGTCGCACGGCGGGCCCGATGCGGCCGGTGTGCCGCGTTGGGACTTTTCAACCAACGCCAACGCCTGTGGGCCAGCCCCGCGCGTGTTGCTGTCGATCCGCCAGGCCGATGCCACGCGTTACCCCGACCCGGCCTACACCGCCTTGCGCGAGCAGCTGGCGAGCTTTCATGCGGTGCCGGCCGAGCGAATCGTGGTCGCGGCCAGCGCCAGCGAGTTCATCTTGCGCATGACGATGGCCGTGGCGCAGTGTTGGCCGCAGGCCAGCGTGCACGTGCCACAACCGGGTTATGCCGACTACGGCCACGCGGCCCGCACGTGCGGGCTGCGGCTCGCGCAGGCGGGGGACGCCTTGCTCGTGTGGCACACCGAGCCCGGCAGCCCCGAAGGCCGCTCGCTGCGTGTGCCGGCCACGCGTGAAGGGGCGGTGCTGGTGGTCGACCGCGCTTACGCGCCGCTGCGCTTGAGCGGCGAAGCGCCGGCCCTGCCGCCACAAGCCTGGCAGCTGATGTCACCCAACAAGGCGCTCGGCCTCACCGGTGTGCGCGGGGCGTATGCCGTCGCACCCCCCGATGCCGGCGAGTTGCGGGTGGCGCTGCAGCGCCTGGCGCCGTCGTGGCCGCTCGGTGCGCATGGGGTCGTGATGCTGGCGGGTTGGTCTACCGACGAAACGCAGGCCTGGCTGGCCGATTGCCTGCCCACGCTGCGCGAATGGAAGCGCCAGCAACTCGCGTGCTGCGCCGAGCTGGGCTGGCTTGCCGGCGAGAGCGTCACGCCGTTCTTCGTGGCGCAAGGGGTCGGCGCGCCGTGGCTGCCACGCCTGCGCGAGCAGGGTGTGAAGCTGCGCGACACCACCCTCATGGGCCTGCCCGGCCATGTGCGCCTGAGTGTGCAAGCGCCCCAGGCCCAGCAGGCCTTGCGCGCTGCGTGGCTGAAGGTGAACACATGACGGCGCGTGCCGTGATGGTGCTCGGCACCACCAGCGGTGCCGGCAAGAGCTGGCTCGCCACGGCGCTGTGCCGCTGGTATGTGCGCCGGGGCTTGAAAGTGGCGCCGTTCAAGGCCCAGAACATGAGCAACAACGCGCGTGTGGTGCCGGGTGTCGGCGGCCGCCTGGGCGAGATCGGCAGCGCGCAGTACTTCCAGGCGCTGGCCGCCCGCTGCACGCCCGAGGTGCGCATGAACCCGGTGCTGCTCAAGCCCGAGCGCGACACCGCCAGCCAGGTGGTGGTGATGGGCGACGTGCGGGCCGACCTGGCAGCGGTGCCATGGCGTGAGCGCAGCGAGGCGCTGTGGCCGCATGGGCGCGATGCCCTGCACGGCCTGATGCGCGAGAACGAGGTGGTGGTGATCGAAGGCGCCGGCTCGCCGGCCGAGATCAACCTGCATGCCAGCGACTACGTCAACATGCGCACCGCCCGCGAGGTGCAAGCCGCCTGCCTGCTGGTCACCGACATCGACCGCGGCGGTGCCTTCGCCCACCTCTACGGCACCCACCAGCTGCTGCCGGCCGCTGAAGCGGCGCTGATTCGCGGCTTTGTGCTCAACCGTTTTCGTGGCGACGCGAGCCTGCTGGCCCCGGGCCCACAGATGCTGCAGCAGCTCACGGGTGTGCCCACGCTGGCCGTGCTGCCCCTGTGGCGCGGCCATGGCCTGCCCGAAGAAGACGGCGTGTTCGATGACAGCTCGGTCAAGCAGCCTGGCATGCAGATCGCCGTCGTGGCCTACCCGCGCATCAGCAACCTCGACGAGTTTCAGCCGCTGCGCAACCTGCCGGGTGTGGCGCTGCGCTGGGTGCGCACGCCGGCCGAGCTGGAAGGGGCCGACTGGATCATCTTGCCCGGCTCCAAACACACCAGCAGCGACCTGGCTTGGCTGCGTGCACAGCGGCTGGATGTTGCGATCGCACGCCACGCGGCCGCCTCGCGCCCCGTGCTGGGCCTGTGTGGCGGCCTGCAAATGTTGGGCGAGGCGCTGCTCGACCCACACGGTGTCGACGGCAGCGCGCAAGGCCTCGGCCTGCTGCCCTTGAGCACCTGCTTCGAGCCCACCAAGCTGCTGCGTGAAACCGGCGCGCAGTGGGGTGAGCTGAAAGGCCCGTGGTCGGTGCTGTCGGGCCTGAGCTTCAGCGGCTACGAGATCCACCATGGCCGCACCGAATCGTGTGGCGGTGTGGTGGTGCTGCGCAATGACGAAGGTGCCGCCATCGGCTGGCAGCAGGGCAGCGTGCTGGGCCTGTACGCGCACGGCCTGTTTGAATCGGCCGGCATGATGCGCGCGCTGTTTGGCGCCGAGGTGCGCGGCCTTGACGCTGTGTTCGATGGCCTCGCCGATTTTATCGATCAACACTTTGAACGCGATTCCCTGATGAATCTGCTGAACCCATGACCTTCATCTTTCCTGCCGTGCCCGATGTGCACGACGCCGCTCTCGCACAACGCCTGCAGCAGCGCATTGACCGCAAGACCAAGCCGCTGGGGGCACTCGGCCGCCTGGAGGCCCTGGCCGTGCAGGCCGGTTTGATCCAGCAGACTGAGGCGCCGCGATGGGTGGCGCCGCAGCTCATCGTCTTCGCTGGAGACCACGGCTTGGCAGCGCGCGGTGTGTCGGCCTACCCGAGCGATGTGACCTGGCAAATGGTCGAGAACTTTCTCGCCGGGGGCGCGGCGGTCAGTGTGCTGGCTCGCCAGCACACGCTGGCGCTGACGGTGGTGGATGCCGGGGTGCGCCACGACTTTGCAGCCCGGCCGGGCTTGCTGGTGCGCAAGATCGCGCCCGGCACGGCCGATGCCACGCAAGGCCCGGCCATGACCGAAACGCAATGCCTCGCCGCCATCCGCATGGGCCGCGAGGTGGTCGAAGGCCTGCCTGGCAACGTGGTGCTGCTGGGTGAGATGGGCATTGGCAACACCTCGGCCGCTGCTTTGCTGCTGGCCCGGCTCACTGGCACCGAACTTTCGCTCTGCGTGGGCCGCGGCACCGGGCTTGATGACGCGGGCCTGGCGCGCAAGCTGGCGGTGTTGGCCGAGGTGATGCAAAGGCACGCCGCGGTGAGTGAGCCGCTGCAGGCATTGGCGGCTTTCGGGGGCTTCGAGATCGCGGGTTTGGTGGGGGCGGTGTTGCAGGCCGCCAGTGAGCGCCGCACCGTCGTGGTCGATGGGTTCATCACCGGGGCCGCGGTGCTGGTGGCTTCGCAACTTGTGCCCGCGGTGCTGGGCTATTGCGTGTGGTCGCATCGCTCTGCCGAGAGTGGGCACGGCGTGATGATTCGCCACCTTGGGGCGCAGCCGCTGCTTGATCTGGACCTGCGCCTGGGCGAAGGTTCGGGCGCTGCGCTCGCCTGGCCCTTGCTCGTGAGCGCGGTGGATGTGCTCAACGACATGGCGAGCTTCGAGTCGGCCGGTGTCTCGGACCGCGCGCCCTGATGGTCCTGCACGAGCTGCGGCTCTTTTTCATTGCCTTGCAGTTTTTCACGCGGCTGCCGGTGCCGCGTTGGGTGGGGTATGAGCCCGAGTGGCTGCATCAGAGCGCGCGCCATTTCCCCGCGGTGGGCGCCCTGGTGGGCATGGTGGCGGCGGGGGTGCTGTGGGCGGCCTTGTGGCTGTTTCCGATGCCGGTGGCCGTGGGCCTGTCGATGGCCGCCACGGTGCTGTTGACGGGCGCCTTCCACGAAGACGGCCTGGCCGACACCTGCGATGCCCTGGGTGGCGTGGTGAGCCGCGAGCGTGCGCTTGAGATCATGAAAGATTCGCGCATCGGCAGCTATGGCGCAGTGGGTTTGCTGCTCGTGCTGGGCTTGAAGGCGGTGACGCTCAGCGCCTTGCCGCTGCCCTGGGTGTTGGCCGCGCTGATCCTGGCCCACACGGCGTCGCGCGCTGCCGCAGTGGCCTTGATTCGCTGGCTGCCTTATGCGGGCGACCTGGCGCATGCCAAGGCCAAGCCGCTGGCGCAGCGCATCTCGGCGCTCGGGTTGGCCGTGGCCTGGGGCTGGGTGCTGGTGGTGGGTGCCTTGCTTCTGGTTTGGCACGCGGCCTGGTGGCCCGCTGTGCTGGGCGGCATCGTGCTGGCCTTGTTGTGTGCCTGGGTGTGTGCGGCCTGGTTGAAGCGCCGCCTCGGTGGCATGACCGGCGACACCCTGGGCGCCACGCAGCAGCTGAGCGAATTGCTGATGTTGTTGGGCTGCCTCGCGTGGCTGCGCTTCTGATCGCCTGGCGGCACCCCCGGCCCCTGGGCGTGGCCGGGCGCTGTATCGGGCGCACCGACGTGGCCGTGGATCGGCGCAAGGCCAAACGTTTGGCCCACCGCATTCGCCAGCGGGCGCGGCGTGAGTCAATTCCTCGCGTGGTGTGGACATCGCCGCTGCAACGCAGCGCCGACGTCGGGCGCTGGTTGGCGCGCTGGGGCTGGCAGCACCACGTCGACACGCGTTTGAGCGAGCTCGATTTCGGCGCCTGGGACGGTCGCACCTGGCGCACGATTGAAGAGGCCGAAGTGGCCGCGTGGACAGCGGCGTTTGCCACCCACGCGCCTGGGGGTGGTGAGTCGGTGGCGCAATTGATGAGCCGGTGCGAAGCGTTCGTGCGCGGGCCAGGCCAGCAGGGCGGCTGCGTGGTGTCTCACGCCGGTTGGATCAACGCAGCGCTGCGGGTGGTTGCCGGTCTGCCGGTGCCGACCCTGGCCACGCAATGGCCTGCTGCCGTGGCTTATGCCACCTCGGTTGATTTGGCCCGCAATCCCGGCGGGGCCGAATCACAGTAGCGCGCCACGCCGCATTGTTCGCACAGCGGCTTGCGTGCCTGGCACACATACCGCCCGTGCAAGATCAGCCAGTGGTGCGCGTGCTGCAGGTACTCGGCTGGCACCCGCTTGAGCAGGCCCATCTCCACTTCGAGTGGGTTTTTGCCGGGCGCAAGGCCGGTGCGGTTGCCGACACGAAAAATGTGCGTGTCGACCGCCATCGTCGGCTCGCCAAACACCACGTTGAGCACCACATTCGCGGTCTTGCGGCCCACACCCGGCAGGGCTTCCAACGCCTCGCGGCTGCGCGGGATTTGGCTGCCATGCTGCTCGATCAGGATGCGACTCGTCGCGACCAGGTTTTTTGCCTTGTTGCGAAACAGGCCGATGGTTTTGATGTGGTCGCTGACGCCCTCAACGCCCAGCGCCAGCATCTTCTGCGGTGTGTTGGCCACGGCAAACAGCTTGCGCGTGGCCTTGTTCACGCCCACGTCGGTGGCCTGGGCTGACAGCAGCACGGCGGCCAGCAGCTCGAAGGCGTTGGTGTATTCGAGCTCGGTCACAGGGTGCGGGTTGGCGGCCCTGAGCGTGGCGAAAAACGGCGCGATGGACGATATTTTCATGGGCCTGCATTGTGTCGCCGCGGCCGTGTAGAGTCTCGCGCCGTGTCACGGGCCGGTCACATCGCGTCACAAGTCAACGGTCGTGGTACCGATATTGCTTGATAGGCTCGGCGTTTCACTCCGTTCAAGGTTTGCTTCCCACCATGCGCGTCAGCATCGTCATTGACAACTACAACTACGTGGCCTTCGTGGCCAAGGCCATCGAGTCGTCTCTCGCGCAAACCCACGCCGACGTCGAGGTGATTGTGGTGGACGATGGTTCAACCGACGAGTCTGTCGAGGTGATCAAACGCTTTGGCGATCGCGTCCAACTGATCGTCAAACCCAACGGCGGGCAAGGCTCGGCCTACAACGCAGGCTTTGCGCAGTCGAGCGGCGAGATCGTGATCTTTCTCGACGCCGACGACTGGCTCTACCCCGAAGCGGCCGAGCGCATCGTGGCGGCCTGGCGCAGCGACGTGAGCAAGGTGCAGTTCCCGCTGTTGATGGTCGACCGCGAGGGCCGCTCGTTGGGACGGCAGGTGCCGCACCACCTGCACGACCATCAGGCGCTGGCCCTCGTGCGCGAGTTCGGCACCTATGGCTCACCTCCGGGCTCGGGCAACGCTTATGGCGCCCCTTTTCTGCGGCAGGTACTGCCCATGGATGAAGCCCAGTGGAAGCTGGCGGCCGACTCCGTCCCGATTCTTCTCGCGCCTGCGTATGGCCAGCTGGTTACGCTGCCCGAGCCTCTGGGGGCGTACCGCTTGCACCGCCCCGCAGACGACGGGTCGCTGCTGATGAACAACGCACCGACCGGCCTGTGGTCGGAGTACGAACGGGCAGACTCCACCAAACGTTTTGTCGAGGTCGCCTTGGCGCGCATCAACAAGAACCCCCGCGTGCCGCAGTTGCTGGCCCCTTGGGAGGCGCGGCTCGCTGCGGTCTGTGTGCGATTCGGCGGCGACCGGGCCCTTGGCAAGAGCGGCTCGCCGCAGCCCTCGGCAAAGCTCATGCGCCTGGCGTTTCAATCGGTATGGCGCTGGCCCATGATCGGGCTCGGCATGAAGCTGATGCTGTCGGTCTGGATGATGGGTGTGGTGCTGTTGCCGCGCCCGCTGGCCCTGCGGCTGGCGCAGCTGCACCGAACCTCCACCGGGGCGCCCAGTGCCGCATGAAGCGCGATGCGGCGGCTGACGCGACCCGGGGTGGCCTCGCGCGACCCCGCATGATGAAAAGCAGCGTTGGCGAGCTGGCCCTGCTGGGCGGCGCGCCCGCTTTTGATCACAAGCTGCACGTGGGCCAGCCCAACCCGGGCGACCGCGCCTACTTCATGCAACGTGTCGAGCGCATCCTCGATTCAAAGTGGTACACCAACCATGGCGAGTCCGTGCAGGAGCTGGAAGCCGCGTTGAGCCACTACCTCGGCGTCAAACACTGCGTGGCGGTGTCCAGTGCGACCGTGGGCCTGGAGATCGCCATTCGCGCGTTGCCGCTGCAGGGCGAAGTCATCGTGCCCTCGATGACCTTCGTGGCCACGGCCCATGCCCTGCAGTGGCAGCAGATCAAGCCGGTGTTCTGCGACGTCGACGAAGCGTCGCACCTGCTCGACCCGCAGGCGGTCAGGCGCCTCATCACCGAGCGCACCACCGGCATCATCGGCGTGCACCTGTGGGGGCGTGCCTGCCCGGTTGAGGCGCTGCAAGAAATCGCTGACGAGCATGGCCTGCAGCTGCTGTTCGACGCGGCCCATGCGTTTGGCTGCACCCATGGCGGGCGCATGATCGGCGGCTTCGGGCGGGCCGAGGTGTTCAGCTTTCACGCCACCAAGTTCTTCAATACCTTCGAGGGTGGGGCGATCACCACCAACGACGACGAGCTCGCGCGCCGCCTGCGGGCGATGGTCAACTTTGGTTTCACCGGGGTCGACGAGGTGTCGTACGTGGGCACCAACGGCAAGATGAGCGAGATCTCGGCCGCGATGGGCCTGGCCTCACTGCGCACCATCGACCAGTTTCTGGCCGTCAACCGCTTGAACCACCAAACTTACCGGCGACACCTGGCGCAGGTGCCCGGCGTGCGGCTGCGCGAGTGGGCTCCGCAGGAGCGCAACAACCTGCAGTACGTGGTGGTCGAGTACACCGCGCCATCCGGCGGGCCCACGCGTGACGACATCCTGCGGGCCTTGCAGGCCGAAAACGTGATGGCGCGCAAGTACTTCTGGCCTGGTTGCCACCGCATGGAGCCGTACCGCACGCTCAACGCGGGCACCCCGATGCAGCTGGAGCGCACCGAGGCGCTGGCCGAGAAGCTGCTCGTCTTGCCGACGGGCACCAGCGTGAACGTGGAAGAGATCGAGCTCATCTGCCACTTGCTGGCGCTGATGGTGGGTGCAGGCTCCCGCCTCGGTCAGGGCCCCTCGTAGCCGACCGGCCCGCTGGTGTAAGGCGTGAAGCTGACGCCGGGTGTGACGATGTCGAAGGGCGTGGTGGCCCCGGTCACGCGGTTGCTGTCGACCGTGACGCGGGTGTTCATCGGGCTGAAGATCCGGATGCCGCGCGGGCTTTGATCGATGTCGTTGCGCACGATGTCGATTGAGGTGTTGGCTTCCTGGCCGTCGCTGTAGAGCATCACGGCGCCATGCCCGGTGGTGCCACCACAGCGCCTGAGGCTGTTGCGCCTGAGTACGACCTCGCTTGAGCCGTAGGTGGCGTAGCCCGCCTCCTGGGCGACGTAGAGGCAGGCCGCCGCAGCGAGGTTGTTTTCGAGCCGGTTGTTTTCGTAGAGCACGTTGTTGCCACCGACCACGCTCATCTGGCGCCCCCAGCGGTTGTTGAGCACGACGTTGTCGCGTGCGGTGACGTGGGCGACCACGCCGCCATCGCCGCGGTAGCTGACCACCGCAATGCCATCGTCACCGGAGTTTTCGATCCGGTTGTTGCTGATGGTGATGTGGCTGGCGCGGTCGGTGATGTGGATCGAGTCAGACAGCGTGTCGCGGATGCGGTTGTTGGTGATGCTGCCGTGGCTCGCACCGCGGGCGGTCTGGATGCCGGCCGCGGCCGAGCCGTCAATGGTGACGTTGTCGATCACGAAGTTCGTGGCACCGAACGCGGTGACGCGTGTGGCCTCCCACGCGGCCTGCCGCACGTTGGAGCGGGCGCCAGCCAGCCTGACCCGGCTCACGGCTGCGCCGTCGCCCGATAGGAAGATGGCCTCTCGGTTCGGGTTGAGCGCATGCAGCACCGAGTTGTCGCCCGTGCCGGCGAGCTTCACACCGTCAAGGCGTATCACGTCGCCATAGGCGCACACGCCCGCTGGAACGAGCACCGTGTGCCCCAGACGCTTGGCGGCCGAGATGGCGCGGGCGATGGCGCTGGTGTTGTCAAACCTGCCGTCGCACACCGCACCGAAGTCGGTGATGGCCACAGTGGTGGGCGCCTCAATGGGTGCAGGTGCAGGTGCAGGTGCAGGTGCAGGTGCAGGTGCAGGTGCAGGTGCAGGTGCAGGTGCGGCTCGGGTGGCTGCGTTCGAGGTCTCCACTTCGGCACCGCCACATGCGGCTTGCAGTGCGATGGCTGCAGCCACGCACAGTGCGGCAAAAGCCCGCGAATGGTTCATCACATCTCCCTCGATTCTTCTCGGTGCCCTTGGCGAGCAGGTGCCGGATTGTTGACCGCTGCATTTGCTGACACGTGCCCACAATTCACGCCAGCAACACCCGTTTCAATCAATCACAAGCTGCACTCTTAGAGGGCGCCGTCGTTATCATGACCGCCCTCATGAGCGTGGCCGGGCTTGGCCTCGGCTCTAAACGGCTCGGAACTTGCTGAGTTCCGTGCCAACCGTCACAAGGCACTGTGAAAGACACCCTGCGCAAGCTGGCCGAGTTGGCCTTGACCCACCTGGCCAACTTTGCATTTCCCCTGGTTTTTGCGATTCTGTGCGGCCGTGTTCTGGGCTTGCACGACTTCGGCATCGTCTCGTTCTACACGGCGCTGGCCGCCTTCCTCGGTGTGATCATCGAGTTCGGCTTCGACTGGCTGGGCATCCGCGAGGTGTCACAGGCAGCCGACGACCCCGCCTTGCAGCACCGGTTGTTGTGCAACGTGACGGCGGCCAAGCTTCTCATCGGCAGCGTTGTCGCAGGGGTCACCACGGTCTCGGTGTTGTGGCTGCGCGGCGTAGACCAGTGGGTGCTGGTGCTGCCGATGGCGGTCTACATGCTCGGTTTTGCAATGGACGTGGGCTGGTACCTGCGTGCGCTCGAGCGCACACGGGTGCTGCTGGCCATCACTACGGCGATCCGCCTCGCGGCGATCGGCCTGTTGTGGGTGCTCGTGTCGCGCCCCGGTGACATGAGTGGCGCGCTCTGGACTTACGCCTTCGTGTCGGTGGGCACCTCCGCGACCGCCTGGGTGGCGCTGAGCCAGCGCCAGCTGGCGAGCTTCGTGCGGCCGCAGTGGTCGGTGATCGGTGGGTTGATGCGGCGCGCGTGGGCCATTGTGTTTGGCAACCTGAGTGGCGCGCTGCTCACCAACGGCGGTGTGGCCTTGCTCGGCATCACCGCCGACCCCGCCACGGTGGGCGCAGCCAACCTGGCGCTGCGTGTGCGCATGGCCGGGCAGGCGGTGCTGCTGCCCATCAAGCAGCTGACGTTTGTGCGCTTGTCTGCGCTGGCGCGCTCGTCACCCGCCCAGGCGGTGCGTGTCGGGCGCATCGCCCTGGCCGCTTTGTTGGGGGCCGGCACGCTGATCGGCGTGGCGATCCTGTTCGCCGCCGAGTTCATCGTGCGCCAGGTGTTCCAGGGTGAGTACCCGGTGGCGGTCGGGCTGATCATGCTGCTGGGCCTGAGCGTGCCGCTCAACGCTGCGGCCGAACTGTTTGGCATGCAGTGCCTGATCGCCTTCGGCCAGGAGCGGTCTTATGCGATGGTGGTGGTGGTGGCCGCAGCTGTGTTTTGCGTGATGCTGCTGCTGGTGCCCACCGGCGCGCTGTCTTACGGCTGGGCCTTGCTGGCTGCCGAGGCGAGCCTGGCCCTGGTGGCGGGCTTGCGGCTGCGCGCCGTGCTCAAGAAGAGGCTTTAGCCCAAGCCTGCGCCACGGCGGCCTGCAGGCCGGCCTGGAACGACGCCACCGAAAAACGCTCGGCATTGGCCCGGCAATCGGCCGCTGTGCAGGGCGGGCCCGACTCGAAGCGGGTCACCGCGTCGATGATCGCGGGCACGGTCTGCGCGTCGAAGAACAAGCCGGTGCGCTGAGCCCCTTCGGTCACCACCGTTTCGGTGGCGCCGCCGCGCCCGAACGCGATCACCGGCGTGCCACAGGCCTGCACCTCGACCGGCATGATGCCGAAGTCTTCTTCGGCCGCAAACACAAAAGCGCGCGCGCGGCGCATGTGGTCGGCGAGCACGTCGGTGCCCTGGTAGCCGAGCACCGTGACGTTGGGCCCCGCGACCGCGCGCACGCGCTCGATCTCGGGCCCGTCGCCGATCATCACCAGGCGCTTGCCGGGCATCTTGGCGAAGGCCTCGGCAATCAGCGGCATCTTCTTGTACGGCACCATGCGTGACGCGGCCAGGTAAAAGTCTTCCTTCTGTTCTTGTGGCTGGAAGCGTTCCAGGTCGACCGGCGGGAAGATCACCTGCGCCTCGCGGCGATACACCTTGCGGATGCGCCGCGCGATGAAGGCCGAGTTGGCGATGAACACGTCGACACCGTTGGCGGTGCGCAAGTCCCACAAGCGCATGTAGTGCAGCACCAGGCGCGCAATCGCCCCCTTGAAGCCCTTGGCCAGGCCGGATTCGTTCAGGTACTGGTGCTGCATGTCCCAGGCATACCGAATCGGCGAGTGCACATAGCTCACGTGCAGCTGGTCGGGGCCGGTGATCACGCCCTTGGCGACCGCGTGGCTCGACGACACCACCAGGTCGTAGCCCGAGAGGTCAAGCTGCTCGATGGCCAGCGGCATCAAGGGCAGGTACGACCGGAAGTGCTTGCGCGCAAACGGCAGCCGCTGGATGAAGGTGGTGGTGGCGCGCTTGCCGAGCACGAAGCCGCGGTCAGCGTCGTTCAGAAAGTCGACCACGGTGAACAGGTCGGCCGCCGGGTACACCTTCAAGATTTGCTCCAGCACCCGCTCGCTTCCGGCGTAGGTGTCCAGCCATTCGTGAACGACGGCAACTTTCAAAGGCTTGCTCCGCAATCGGTTGTCAGGGGGAAGGTTCATTCAAAACGCCGTTTCATGATGTCGGCAAACACGGCTGCGGCGCCAGCCCAGGTGAACTGCGCGGCGCGTGCGGTGCCGGCTGCGCGCAACTCTGCACGCAGACTCTCGGAGCCGAGCACGCGCCGCAACTCGGTGGCGAGGGTGGTGGGGTCGTGCGGGTCGCAGTAAAGCGCGGCGTCGCCACACACCTCGGGCATCGACGCGCAGCGCGACACCAGCACCGGGCAAGCACAGGTCATCGCTTCCAGCGGCGGCAGGCCGAAACCTTCGTAGAACGAGGGGAACACAAAACACGTGGCGGCTTCGTACAACGCGCGCAACTGGGCGTCGCTCACATAACCGGTGCGCACGATGCCGGGGCCGGCCGCCGATGCGTCGGCAAACACCTTGCTGTTGCCGCCGCCCACGGCCACCAGGGGCACGGCGTCGGCACCGAGCTGCGCCATCGCGGCGACCACCGCGCCGAAATTTTTGTTGGGCGACAGGCTGCCCACCGCCAGCACAAAAGGCTTGCCGGCGAGGCCGAGGCGCTGCACCGTGGAGGGGTCGGCGGTTTCACGCAGGATGTGCTCGCCACTCTCGGGGATCACCTCAATGTCTTTCAGCGCACGGCCAAAGTGGTGGCTCAACTCGCCGGCGCTGAAGGCCGACACGGTGGCCACCACGCGCGAGCGTTTCATGGCGCTGCCAAGCATCAGCCGGTACCAGCTGCGAAAGGCGAGGCTGTAGTTGCCGGGGTTGGCCACGGTGGCGGCGTCGTGCACCACCACCATCTGTTGGCGGCGCAGCGCGGGTGCGGTGTTGCACAGGTTGACGAGCGGCGAGTCGCCGGCCGCGCGAGGCAGCTCGAGCTGCTCCCACAGGTGGCCCTGGCGGTGGCCCACACGTTGCAGCTCGAAGTGGCTCGCGAATGCGGGTTGATTCACGAGCGGCGCGTCGGGTGTCATCACACGCGGCTGCGGCGCGCCGGCGGGCAAGGCAGCGCGGTGGGCCTGCATCAACTCGATGGCAAAACGATCAACCCCCGTCAGCGGGCGGGTGAGAAAGCGGCCGTTGATGATGAGGCCACTCATCGCAGCTCCACGCTGAGGGTGGGTGAGTCTTCTGCGCTCACCGTCACTCGCCGGCCCGCCCAGCTGGCGCGGCCCGGTGATGCCGACCGTGCTGCGGCCGGTGTCGCTCTCGTTGTCATCATGCGGCCAGCGTCGTCGGGCACCGACAGTGCGCCCGCACCGATGCCGCGCAACACCACCCGTGCGGGGCTGGCCATGCCGGGGCCGGCTTCGACCTTGCCAAAGCGCGCCTGCAGCGCGCGCACATTTTCCAGCCACACCGCGGTGCGCGAGGCGCCCCGCTCGGCACAGGCTTCGAGTTCGACGCCATTCACTTCGAGCCTCTGCAGGTCACGGGCATAGAGCCCGGTGTTGAAGGCGTTGGTGATACGGCAGTCGGTCATCTGCACGTGGTCGCTTGCCTGGATGTACACGCCTTCGCCTTCACTGTTGTCGCGCAGCGTGAGATTTGACATGCGCAGCGTGCCGGTGGCGCCGTTGACGCCCACCAGCCGCGAGCGCGAGTTGCTGATGGTGATGGACGACAGCCTCGCGTTGTGGGCGCGCACCAGCTCGGCGCCACACTTGTTGCCGCCGCGGCCTTCGACCGCACCGGCCTGGTCGACGTGGCCGCGCTCGAACACGGTGTTGTGGGGGAATCGCGTGGCATACGAGTCTTCCTGCGCCACGTAGATGCCGCTGCCACGTGTGCGCGTGACCCGAAACTCCGACACGCTCACATCAGACTGGCCCACCACCGCGATGCCGCGTGCATTGGAGTTGGTGACGGTGATGCGGCGTGCCGTGCCACCCGAGGCGTCGGGCAGCCTGCGGTAGTTGACGAAGGCCAGGCCGTCGTCGCCGGTGTCTTGGCAGTCGACGTCTTCTGCCAGCGACTGGCCGCAGTTGGCGAAGTGCACACCGTCGGCCGAGGTCTTGCGCACACGCGCGCCCGACACCACCGGCCGCTGGCATGACTCGAACAAGAGGCCCGCGCCCTCGAAGCCCTCGACGAGCACCTGCTCGACGCGCACGTCGGCCCCGCCCATCACCAACACGCCGGCACCAAAGCGGATGCGCTGGCGTGGCGCGCGGCGCCAGGCGAGCGACGCGCCTGACAAGGTGACTTCATTCGCGTTGCGAATCTCCAGCCCGCTGACCGACGGGTCGTCGCCCATCAGCACGGCACCGGGCTCGAAGCGAATGTTTCGGCCCGACCCGCGCAGCTGCAGCGTGCGGGCGTAACGGTAGGTGCCGGCGCCGACGACGAGGTCACCTTCGTAGTTGGTCAGGGCACGAACCAGCGCGGCGGTGTCGTCGGCGTCGCCATTGCCCCGCACGCCGAAGGAGGCGAGGGTGCGCGCTGTGCCGCGGCTTGCCGGCGCGGCGAAGCAGCCCGGCCCCATGCCGATCGATGCGGCGCCAAGAAGTAGCTCTCTTCGTTTCATGCGGGCTGCTGGCTCATTCGGTGCGCACCTGCGGCACCGAGCTTGCGCTCACCGGCTTGTCGGCCAAAAAGTTTTTGAGCCATGGGTTGGGCGCGATGAAGTTGTAGACCCACGGAAACCGTTTCAGAACTGTGGCGACGGCGGCGGGGATCGCCAAGGCGAGCACCAACGAAACGACCAAGGCCGTGAGGTCGCCTACGTGGGGGGCGAGAAGCTTGAAGGCTGCTTTTTCCAACGTGGCGTGAAGCCAGAGGATCAAGATGGTCGAGGTGCCGAGCCAGCGCAGCACCACCATCACTTGGCGGTGCTGGATCGACACCGCCATCGCCACCGTGGCCACGATGCCCGTCAGCGCGATCACCAGGCTCAGGCCGACAGGTTTGTCGTAGCGCCAGTTGAGGTCGACCTCAGGCCGCAAGAGCCAGTTCATGGCGACAAAAGCCGCGCCGATGAGCGCTGCCCATCGCCATTGCGATTCTTTCAGCCACTGCGTTGGGCCGAACTGCTGGGTGAACAGCCGCCCCAGAATGACGTAGCTCGCCCCGACCAGCGCCACCTCGGCACTCCAGGGTGCGCCGCTGCTGAGCGGCTCACCCCACCCAATCTGGCGTGCAATCTGGTAGTCGGAGGAAATGACCAGTTGCCAGGCGAGTTGCAGCAGGGCAAACAGTACGAGCTGCGTGGCAAGGTGTCGCGCTTGGCCCTTGCCCGCGAGCAGCAGCTCGATGCGGTCGAGCACAAACACCCACACCAGCGCCACCGCGAGGCAGGGCAGGAACCACAGCGGCACGGTGTAGATGGTGTGCCCCGTGCCGTACAGCACACCCAAGGCCAGATCGGCCACCGCCACATCGGGGTGCAGTTGAAAGATCAACGGAACCGACACCAGCGAGAGAAAAAAGTAGGGAATGACATTCGACAGAGCGCGTGCGGCGAGCGCCTTGCCGCTCATGCCGTGTTGCAAGGTCAGGCCGGTGATGAAAAAAAACAGCGGCATGCTGACCGAGAAGATGGCTCGCCCCAAGGTTTCTGAATATGCCCAGAGTGCAGGGTGATGCCCACAGGCGACCAAGATGATCCCGATGCCCTTCAGCACATCGATCCATGGCAGGCGTGGTGCTTGGCTCACTTGGCCCGGCCCAGTTGTTTGATGAGCGCGGCGAGTATGAACACCAGCCCGATGCCGATCTGCCAGGTGAAGGCGCGCGAGGCACCGAGATAGGGGTACCTGAAGATCTCAAGAAACGACAGGTAGAGCAGCGGGTAGATCAGCGCGCCAGCGGGGTGGGCCTGGCGATAGAGGTTGAGGGCGTAGCCGGCTGCCAATGCGATCGCGCAGAAGTACACGATGCCGGTGGGCAACCCGAGGTCGTAGACCACCGAAAAAACACCCGACGGGTTGTTGAACTCTTGGTCGACGTAGCGGGCCAGAAACTGGCTGAAGTGGTTGAACTCGGTTTTCGGCTGGTCGACCAATACGCCAAATGCTTCGCCCACGCCCAACGGGAACTTGTGCACCCACATCAAGGTGTTTTCGAAGCGCAGCGAGGGCCACTCGTGTGTGGCGAGCACCCCGGCGCCGTTGTTCAAGGAGG
>JBKJJF010000011.1:0-15100 GCA_046598195.1 Rhizobacter sp.
GTCGCCTGGGCATAGCCCTCGCGCCGGCGCGAGCTCACTGCGCCGCGCTGGCCACAAAGTGCGGGTTATCGAAACCCGGTTTTCCGTAGCTCAGGTCCGCACCGGCCAGCGTTTCGACCTTGCCCCCCGCCGCCGCGAGCACCGCATGGCCGGCAGCGATGTCCCACTCCATCGTGCGGCCCAGCCGTGGGTACAGGTCGGCCTCACCCGCAGCGACAAGGCAGAGCTTGAGCGACGAGCCGGCATTGGCCAATGCGGCCACCTTGCGCCCGGCCAGGAACTGATCGAGCGCAGCGGCGTCGCCATGTGAGCGGCTGGCCACCACGGTCAAACCTTCGGCGGGCACGGGTCGGCAGCGGATGGGCCGCCGGCCTTGAGCATCTTCGAGGTGGGCGCCCTGGCCGGCCTGCCCGGCAAACAGCCGGTTGAGCGCCGGTGCCAGCACCACACCCAGCGTGGGCTTGCCGTGTTCGATGAGCGCGATGTTCACCGTGAATTCGCCATTGCGGTTGATGAACTCCTTGGTGCCGTCGAGTGGGTCGACCAACCAGAAGCGCTCCCCCACTTGCGGGATGTGGCCCGCCGACACGGCCTCTTCGGCCACGATCGGGATGTCGGGCGTCAACAGGCGCAGAGCGTTGGTGATGACCTCTTCAGCCTTCTCATCGGCCTCGGTCACCGGGGAGGCATCTTCCTTGCCACGGGAGCTGAAGTCCGTCTGGTAGATCGCCATGATCACCTGGCCGGCATCTCGGGCGATTTGGGAAATGGCTTCGAGCCACTGACCGGGTGGGGTGGAGAGGGTTGCCACATGTTTCCTTTTTTGAGGTAGGCCGGGTTTGACCAGTGGGCACAAAGTTCTTCATGTGCTCGCAACTGCAAGAGCATGCGGCGCGCATCGGCTGGCGACAAGCCCCTGAAGCAATGGGGTGGGCGGTGCCAGCCCCAGAACTCTGACAACTACCTCACACCGGTTCGCCAATTGACGTGGCTTTCTGGTCGCTCCACCGAGTTGAGGGGAAGCGCAAATCGAAGGCATTCGGTTAACGTGCGTAAAGTTCTTAATTGCCTCATCCGAGACATTAAAAACTTATGAACTGAACATGAACTTCAACCCAACCTCCTCCCTGCCATGACCCGCACCATCGTCATCGTCGGCGGCGGCCTGAGCGGAACGCTGACCGCGGTGCACCTCATGCGCCGTGCGGTAGAGGCCGACCTGCGCATCGTGCTGATCAACCGCTCCGGCCTGCTCGCGCGCGGTGTGGCCTATGGCACCCGCAGCGCCGACCACGTGCTCAACGTGCCGGCGGCGCGCATGAGTGCCTTCGAAAGCGATGAAGGCCACTTCCTGCGCTACGCGCAGCAACGCGAAGCCAGTTTGCAGGCTGGCAGCTTCGTGCGCCGCGAGCTGTATGGCGACTATCTCGAGTGGGCGCTGCACAGTGCGCACCAAGCCCTGCCCCAGCCGCAGCGCTTCGAACACCTGTGCGAGCACGTGCAGGCACTCGATACCCGAGGCGCCGGCGCGGTGCTGCATTTCAATGGCGGCGCGGCACCGCTGCATGCCGACCGCGTGGTTCTGGCCCTGGGCCACTTCTCGCCAGCCGACCCCCGCCTGGGCGACCCCACCGCACTCGGCAGCCCGCTGTATGTGCGCGACCCTTGGCAGCATGACGCCATGGCCGAGGTGCAAGCCGACGCGCCGGTGCTGATGCTTGGCAGCGGCCTGACCATGGTCGACGTGGCTCTGGCGCTCCAAGCGCGCGGCCACCGCGGGCCGCTGGTGGCGTTGTCGCGCCGAGGCTTGCTGCCTCAGCCACACCGCACCGGTGGCGCCCCGCCAATCGGTATTGCGCTGCCCGGCGAACTGCTGGCCCGCCCCGCCAAACTGCAAAACTGGTTGCGGCTGATCCGCGAGCAATGCGACGAGCTCGCCGCCCAGGGCACCGACTGGCGCGAAACGCTGGCCTCGCTGCGCACCGCCACACCCGCCCTCTGGCAACGGCTGGACGAGCGCCAACGCGCGCAGTTTCTGCGCCATCTGCAAACCTACTGGGACGTGCACCGACACCGCCTCGCCCCGACGCTAAACGAGCGCCTGCAGGCTCTGCTGCAACAAGGCCGCCTGCGCGTGCTGGCTGGGCGGCTGCACGCCCTGCAGCCGCAGGGGGCCGACTCTCTCGATGCCGTCTACCGGCCCCGTGGCGGTGGCAGCCCCGTGACGCTGCCAGTGGCGCGCGTGATCAACTGCACCGGCCCCAGCACCAACCTCAAACAGGCACGCGAGCCGCTGATGCAGTCCCTGCTGGCGCGTGGCCTGGCCACCCCCGACCCGCTGGGCCTGGGCCTGGCCACCGGCGACGACTACACGCTGCTGAATGCGCAGGGCCAGGCCTCCCCCGTGCTGCGCTACATCGGCCCGTTCCTGCGGGCACGCTACTGGGAGTGCACGGCAGTGCCCGAGCTGCGCGTGCACGCCAAGACACTGGCCGATGCGCTGTGCGCGGAGCACGTGATCGCCGAGACATCCCATGTTTAGCCTGACCGCATGAGCCAAGAGACAAACGCCAACCTTGAACAATGGAACGCCCGCCGCAAGCTCGCCGTCGAGCTGCGTGTGGCCGGGCGATCCCTGCCCGACATCCGCCGCGAGACCGGCCTGAGCGCTCCGACCATCATCGCGGCGCACAAGGCTTACCTTCACGCAGGCTGGGCGGCCGTGCCCGTCAAGGGCCGCGGGCGCCAACACGGGGTCGGCCGCATCCTCGACGCCGCGCAAGAGCACGCAGTGCACACGGCCCTGCTGCAAGCGCCCGAGGCCGCGGGAGCCGACGGCAGTGTCTGGACACTGGCCAACACCGCGCAGTGGATTCAGACCCACTTCGGGTTGCAGATGGAAGACCGCACCTTGTCGCGCTATCTCGTGCGCTGGGGCCTGGCACTCGCCCCTTGGCGGCAGGCGGCCCAAGCCAGCCCACAAGGCGCCGACTGGTGGGCGAATGTGCTGCCGACCCTGGTGAAAGAGGCGCGCTCCAGTGGCGCGCAGCTGGTGTGGTGCTGCGCCACGCCGGTGGGTGCCGACGGCGCGGGCACCTTGCTGCGCGCGCAGACGCTCAAGGGCCGCATCGCCTGGCGCTGCCTGCCAGACACGCTCGACGCAGCCACCCTGTCGCAATGTCTGTCGCAACTGTCCAACACGCTGGAGGCACCCCTGTTTGTGGCCCTGAATGCGCCGCAGTGGGCGGGCCCGGCATCGAGCGCAGAAACACCGTCGCGCGTCGCGGTGTGGGCCTGCCCCATCGGCGCGGACGCCGCTCAGGATTCGCCTCCCTCCACCCAACAAGCGCCCGCGCCCGCACCGGCGCGCGCACCCCTCAGCCTGCCCCCCGTTTCGATTCCAACCGAGACCTCCGTTGCCATGAACAACAACAAACTGACCCACTTGCAACGCCTTGAGGCCGAGAGCATCCACATCCTGCGCGAGGTGGTGGCCGAATGCGAAAAGCCGGTGATGCTGTACTCGGTCGGCAAAGACAGCTCGGTGATGCTGCACCTGGCGCGCAAGGCCTTCTACCCCGCGCCCCCGTCGTTTCCGCTGCTGCACGTGGACACCACCTGGAAGTTCCGCGAGATGTACGCCATGCGCGAGCGCATGGCCGCCGAGCTCGGCATGGAACTGCTCGTGCACCACAACCCAGAGGCCATGTCGCTGGGCGTCAACCCCTTCGTGCACGGCTCGCAGATCCACACCGACATGTGGAAGACACAGGGCCTGAAGCAGGCGCTCGACAAATACGGCTTCGACGCCGCCTTCGGTGGCGCACGGCGTGATGAAGAGAAATCTCGCGCCAAGGAGCGCATCTTTTCGTTCCGCTCGGCGCAGCACCGCTGGGATCCCAAGAACCAGCGCCCCGAACTCTGGAACCTGTACAACGCGCGCCTGCACAAGGGCGAGTCGATGCGCGTGTTCCCGATCTCCAACTGGACCGAGCTCGACATCTGGCAGTACATCTACCTGGAGAACATCCCCATCGTGCCGCTCTACCTCGCCAAGGAGCGCCCGGTGGTGGAACGCGACGGCTCACTGATCATGGTTGACGACGAGCGCATGCCGCTGCGCCCCGGCGAAACCCCACAGATGCGCAGCGTGCGCTTTCGCACCCTGGGCTGCTACCCGCTCACCGGCGCGGTCGAGTCCAACGCGCAGACCCTGCCCGAGGTCATCCAGGAGATGCTGCTCACACGCACCTCGGAGCGGCAGGGCCGCATGATCGACCACGACTCCTCGGGGTCGATGGAAAAGAAAAAACAAGAAGGCTATTTCTAAGCCACCGCACTGCACCGGAGCAACCCCACATGGCCCACGTTTCCGACCTCATCTCGACCGACATCGAGCAATACCTCAAGAAGCACGAGCACAAGAGCCTGCTGCGCTTCATCACCTGCGGCAGCGTCGACGACGGCAAGAGCACCCTCATCGGGCGCCTGCTCTACGAATCGAAGATGCTGTTCGACGACCAGCTGGCCGCCATCGAGGCCGACTCCAAGAAGTGGGGCACCCAGGGCGGCGAGATCGACTTCGCGCTGCTGGTCGACGGCTTGGTCGCCGAGCGCGAGCAGGGCATCACCATCGATGTGGCCTACCGCTTCTTCTCGACCGACCTCCGCAAGTTCATCGTCGCCGACACGCCCGGCCACGAGCAGTACACCCGCAACATGATCACCGGTGCCTCCACCGCCGACGTGGCGGTGATCCTGGTCGACGCGCGCCGCGGCATCCTCACGCAGACACGGCGCCACAGCTTCCTGGTGTCACTCATCGGCATCCGCAAGGTGGTGCTGGCCATCAACAAGATGGACCTGGTGGACTACTCGGAAAAAGTGTTCCGCAGCATCACCGAGGAGTACCGCACCTTCGCCGCGCAGTTTGGCCTGGAAGACATCACCGCCATCCCACTGTCGGCGCTGCGCGGCGACAACATCATCGAAAAGAGCCCTCGCATGCCCTGGCACCATGGCACCACGCTGATGGGCTACCTGGAAACGGTGAGCGTTGAAGAGTCACGCCGGCAAGCGAGTGACTTCCGCTTGCCGGTGCAGTGGGTCAACCGGCCGCACCTGGACTTCCGCGGCTTCTGCGGCACCGTGGCCAGCGGCACGGTCAAGCCCGGCGACCGCGTGCGGGTGCAACCCTCGGGCCGCGAAAGCCGGGTGGCGCGCATCGTCACCGCCGCGGGTGACCTGCCCATGGCCGTGGCGGGGCAGTCGATCACGCTCACGCTCACCGACGAGATCGACATCTCGCGCGGCGACATGATCTCGATGGCCACCAGCCCCGCCGAAGTGGCCGACCAGTTCGAGGCCACGCTGGTCTGGATGTCTGACGACGCCATGCTGCCCGGGCGCCCCTACCTGCTCAAAATCGGCACGCGCACCTTGAGCGCCACCATCACCGAGCCCAAGTACAAGATCAACGTCAACACGATGGAGCACCTGGCCACCAAGAAGCTCGACATCAACGAGATCGGCGTGTGCAACCTCGCGCTCGACCGCCCCATCGCCTTCGACGCCTACAAGGACAACCGCGACACCGGCGCCTTCATCCTGATCGACCGGATGAGCAACAACACGGTCGGCGCAGGGATGCTGCACTTCGCCCTGCGGCGCGCGCACAACGTGCACCTGCAACCGGTCGACATGGACAAGGCCGCACGCGCACGCAGCAAGGGCCAGCGCCCGGCAGTGTTGTGGTTCACCGGCCTGTCGGGTGCGGGCAAATCAACCATCGCGAACCTGGTTGACAAGAAGCTGCATGCACTGGGCCGCCACACCTACCTGCTCGACGGCGACAACCTGCGCCACGGGCTCAACAAAGACCTCGGCTTCACCGACGCCGACCGGGTCGAAAACATCCGCCGCGTGGCCGAGGTGGCGCACCTGTTCGTCGACGCTGGGTTGATCGTGCTCACCGCCTTCATCTCGCCCTTCCGCGCCGAGCGGGCGATGGCGCGCGGCTTGTTCGATCAGCGCGAGTTCATCGAAGTCCATGTCGACACGCCACTCGACGTGGCCGAAGCACGCGACGTGAAAGGCCTGTACCGCAAGGCCCGGCGTGGCGAGCTGCGCAACTTCACCGGCGTCGACTCACCCTACGAGCCGCCCGAGACGCCAGAGATTCGCGTCAACACCGAACGGCAAAGCGCCGAAGCTGCTGCCGATGCGGTGATCGCTCGTTTGCGTGAGCTCGGCGTGCTCGCATGACGTTCCAACAAGGGGTTGTGCTGGCCGTGCTGGCCGTGTTGGTGGTCCTCTTGGTTCGCGGCCGCCATCCGCCGGCGATGGTGTTCACCGGCGCGGCCGGGGTGTTTTTCTTCTTCAACTTTGTCACCCTGGATCAGGTGCTGAAGGATTTTTCCAACACCGGCTTGCTCACGGTGGTCGTGCTGCTGCTGGTGTCGGTGGCGCTGGACAAATCGCACCTGCTCGACCTGTTCGCAGACCGCCTGCTGCGAGGCGGCTACCGTTGGGCCCTGCTCAAGCTCACGCTGGCCACCAGCGCGTATTCGGCCTTCCTCAACAACACCGCCGTGGTGGCCTCGCTGATCGGCCCGCTGCGAGCGTCGCGCGAACACTCAGCCTCGCGCCTGCTGCTGCCCATGTGTTACGCCGCCAGCATCGGCGGCACCCTCACCCTGGTCGGCACCTCGACCAACCTGCTGGTCAATACCTTCATCATCAGCCGTGGCCAACCGCCGCTTCAGATGTTCGACCTGCTGCCGGTGGGGCTGTTGATCCTCGGCACCACGACACTGACCATGGTGCTGCTCTACCCCCGCATGCTGCAGCAACGCGATGCCGCCGAAGAGTCGCCCGCTGACTACTTTCTCGAAGCCCGAGTCAACCCCGGCTCCAACCTCGTGGGGCGCAGCGTGCAAGAGAGTGGGCTGCGCAACCTGCGCCACCTGTTTCTCTCGGAGATCCTGCGCGGCGACCGGCTCATCGCGGCCGTCGAGCCCGATGAAATCGTTGCTGCAGACGACATCCTCGTCTTCGCTGGCGACATCACGCGCCTGGACGTGCTCGCGCGTTTCGACGGCCTCACCATGTACAGCCAGCGCCAGGGCCTGCCCATCGACAACCTGGTCGAGGTCATCGTGGCGGCTCAGTCGAACATTGCACACCACACGGTGCGCGACGTGAAGTTCCGCTCTCTGTTCGACGCTGCGGTGGTCGCCATCCGGCGTGGCGAGCGGCGCTTGCCCGGCAGCATCGGCGACACCAAGCTCGAAGTGGGCGACGTGCTGGTGCTGGCGGTCGGCAAGGACTTCGAATCGCGCAACAACCTCACGCGCAACTTCGTCATCGTCTCGCGCCCGTCCTTGTCGAAGTTCATCAAGCCCTATCAAGGCGTGGTCGCGGTGCTGGCGTTCGCCGCGGTCATCGGGCTTTCATCCTTCGGCCTGATGGATCTGCTCAAGGGCCTGCTGTTGCTGCTCGCCGGCTTTCTGGTGTTTGGCTACGTGCGGCCGGCCGAACTGCGGCGCAACATGCCCTTCGACTTGATTCTCATCATCGGTTCAGCACTGGTGCTCTCCGATGTCATGCTCGACACCGGCACCGCCAGCCTTCTCTCGACGGGCTTGCTGCAGGTGTTCGAGCCTTTCGGCTTGACCGGCGCGCTGGCCAGCGTGCTGCTGCTGACCTGGTTGCTCACCGAGCTGATGTCGAACAACGCAGCGGCTGCATTGGCCTTCCCGATAGCGATGGCGGTGGCCGAGAAGCTGCACGTGCAACCGGCACCTTTTGTGATGGCGGCGCTGTATGGCGCCAGCGCGAGCTTCCTCACGCCCTACGGCTACCAGACCAATCTGATGGTGATGGCGCCGGGCAAGTACGCCTTTGCTGACTATTTGCGCGCCGGGGCACCAATCGCCTTCATCTACTTGGCAACGGCGCTGGTGGCCATTCCGTACTTTTTCCCGTTCAAGGTGTGAGGAGCTGAGCCATCCCGGCTCAACTGGGGCCCGTCACTTGAGCGTCTTGGCCTTGACCGGAAACATCTTCAAGCGGGTCGAGCGCAACAGCCCGCGCAGGCCCAGGTGGCGTGCCACCACGTCTTGCATCCAGGTGGACACGCCGTAGGTCTGCATGCCGATGCGGTGGCGCGAGACGGCGTTCTGCAGCTTCAACGACAGCAGCGTCCAAGCACTCAGGCGCTGGCAAGCCGGGCCGACCAACTCATAGCCACGCGCAGCCATCAGCGGACCCACCCGCGCCTCGACCAAGGCGATGTCGCGAGCGCTCATGCCGCGGCGCCATTGGTTGGCGAAACGCGGCGACGGCGGTTCGTAAGTGGTGCTGCTCAGATCGAGCATCTGCGGCTCGAACGACAAGCCCAAGAATTCGCAGATGCCCGTCAGTACCCGTTCCGGCTCGGCCACGAGCTCTTCGTAGCGCACCTCCAGATATTGGTCAGGCGCCAGGCGTGGGCGCAAACGATCCCAGCTTTCCTCCGAGTTGATCCAGGGCTCAAGACCGTAGTACACGTTGCCGGCAAAGGATGCCGAGACCGCCGACTTGGCGCAGTCCCGGGCGTCGCGAAGCAAGTGGATGAAACGCGCCTGCGGGAAGATCTCGTGCGCACTCACGAAGTTGCGGTGGATGCACAGCGCAAGACACGGCACCCCCACGGCGTAGCGGCTGACCAGTTCACTCAGGCGGTGCGGCACCGGTCCGATCGGCCCCAGCCGTTGGGGCGAGGACAGATAACCGCGGTGATCGCTGTAAAAGTCTTCCAACTCTTCCGAGGTCGTGGCCTGCGCCGCTGCCAGGCCCCCATCCACGCCAAAGGCGTCGAACAGGAAATCGAACTCGCCCGGATTCTTGATGCTCGAGTGACGATCCAGCATCAGGGTCAGCAAGGTGGAACCCGAACGAAGCGGGCCCGCCACAAAGACCAGCGCAGAGGCGTGAGGAGCAGTGTTCAAGGCGTTAGGTCGTGAGCTGAAACGGCACCATCGCAGCGGGAGGGCGTTGGAACAAGGGCCGGGACAGGAAGTTCATTGATCATGCGGACCGAGTGCCAACCACGGTTCGTTTTGGTGACGGTCCGCGTACAGCACTGCCAATGAGCTGCGCTTAGGGTGTGCGCCGGACTCCCCTGGGATTGGCTCGTGATTTCGGTGGAAAATTGTCCAAATTCTAGCCGAGGCACTTTTTCAACCCGTCTCGTTTCAGATACACGCAGCGTCACAAATCCACGCAATACCGAGGTATGAACCCGCCCGAATGCGGGGGGTGCTTCGCGCTTGCTCGACGGGGCACCGGAAAGCGTTCGTGTCCAGGTTTCAACCATGTGAGCCTCTCCTAGGCAGAGCCTGCGGTGCCCTTGACGGCCAGCCCATCTGACGCAGGTATGCGGCGACGCTGCCCCCCTGGCGGGACTATTTCCATCCAGGCCGCAACAACCCGCTTCGCTTCTAGTTCTTTGGAGTAATTCTTCTCAAGGAACTCAGCATAATCCGCAGCCTGTCGGAGTAGCCTTGTGGGGCTGAGGTTGAACTCAGAAATCACCTGCTCGAGCGTCTTTACAAAACCAAGTACATCACCTTGAGCGATCGGGTAACAGTATTCTGGTTGCATAAACTCTTTCGCCGCATACCCTGTGTACCCAACCACCACGCAGGCACTGGCACCTGCCTCCAGCGGAGGTAATCCAAACCCTTCGTCGTGGCACGTTGACAAGAAAATAGCGGATTCGCGTAAAACCTCGGCGACGTCAGCTTCGGCCAGGCCATCGATCGGGTACAAATCCCATCCCTTCAAAGCACCACGACCATGCAAGATTTGCAACACTTGAACGATGCTACCAGGCAGTTTGCGAGGCATGAAAGCAATTTGTTTTTTCTTGCGGACATTTCCGGGGAAAAACGTGCCGCCGTCAACACCATTCGGTGTCAATAACACGCGCAAATCAGGGAATGCAAGCTTCAAATAATCAAAGGTATGCTGAGAAACAGCCAGCGCAGCGAGCAGATGCCCTCGATAGACAAATTCACTGGAATCATCGGAGTGAGAAAATCCATTGAAAGTGTAATGGGCATTCTGGTTGAAAACCATTAACTCCGACCCAAACCCACAGGGTCGCAGGGCTTTGCCGATATACTCTGGAAGAACCAAGATGTCAGTGGAGTTGAGCTCCCTCTTGATTCCAGCTTCCTGGACTCTCTTCATTTCGACAACCGGAGCCGCAGTCGCAGATATCCAAGCTGTCCGGTTTTTCTTGCGCGACAATCCGTTTGAAAATTCAGAAAGTCTGCTAGTGATCACTCTCGATACAGCGGCCGAATAGATGAACCATGATGGCATCGTCGCCTCCAAGGCGAGCACGTACGCATCAAACCCGGCGTTATTCAGTGCCTCGACATGGCGAAATATCTGCTTGATCCCGCCCGTCGGCTTTTCCGCCCACGGGCAGATATAGAAAATCGTCAATTGATGCCTCGTTGCTGAATGCCAGCTGAACAAACCAGGTGTATGTAGGCAGGCTTTTGACACCCAAGCCAGCAGACAAGGTCGGGCAAGCCAAACAAGTTCGTTGCGCTCACCTTCGTAGTTTGAGTGCCAAGCCATGGCGTTGTGCACCCCCCAACACCAGGGTTTCAACGAAACGACAGAGAAGCCATACTGCTTGCGGCCCGGAACAGCCATAACAATCGGCTAGCTCGGCAGCTGCGGATGCGGCTTGTGCCAACCCCAACGCCCCGGCCCGCACGCGAGGCCCGCGCACCTCGCGCTGACAACCCAGAGCAACCGCCCCTGCCCGTCCGGACATGAACTTCGCCTCGCTCCAGTTCGCCTACTTCCTCCTCTTTGGCTTCAGTCTCTACGCGCTGATCCGCCGTCACGAAGTTCAAAACGCACTGCTGTTGGCCGGGAGTTACTACTTCTACGCCTGCTGGGACGTGCGTTTTCTGCTGCTCATCTGGGTGGTGACGGGCGCCAGTTTTATTGCTGGCCGAGCGGTCGGTCAAACCGACGACCATGCTAAACGAATTCGATATATCACCATCTATACCATCTTTGCACTGACGATTCTTGGGTATTTCAAGTACTTCAACTTTTTCATTGACTCGGCCCAGACTGCTCTGCAGTCGATCGGCTTCCAGGTCAATCGCACTTACCTCAATATCGTGCTGCCGCCGGCGATATCTTTTTACATATTCGAATCCCTCAGTTATGTGATCGAGATACATCAGCGACACCTTCCCGCAAACACCAAGTTCCGGCACTATGCGCTTTTCATCGCTTATTTCCCGAAGCTGGTAGCTGGCCCAATCGAACGACCGGGGGTTCTCATTCCCCAGCTTGAAAAAACAAGAAAAATTACCGAGGAGTTTTTTACCCGCGGGTGCTTTCTCATCTTGCTCGGTCTCTTCAAGAAAATCGTGGTGGCAGACGGATTGTCACCAAGCGTGGATTCTGTCTTCAACAGCGTAGAAACTCCGAATGCAGGCGCGATCGTTCTCGGCACCTACGCATTCGCGTTGCAAATATATTGCGACTTCTCGGGTTATACAGATATCGCACGCGGTGTTTCCAAGCTGTTCGGAATCGAGCTGAGTCAGAACTTCAGGTTTCCCTATTTCTCGTCGAATGCGAGTGAGTTCTGGCGGCGCTGGCATATGTCGCTTTCTTCGTGGCTCAGAGATTATCTTTATATTCCTCTTGGCGGGAATCGCGTGGGGCCGTTTCGCACCAAGTTGAACCTGATGATCACCATGCTGCTCGGTGGCCTGTGGCACGGGGCAGCCTGGAACTTCATCCTGTGGGGGGCCTACCAGGGAGGCTTGCTGATCGTGAACGGCTTCATCAAGCCATTGCAACTCCAGGGCTGGAAGGCATTGGTGGGCCGTGTGCTGGCCACGGTCGTTTTCTTCCAGTTCGTGTGCTACGGCTGGCTGCTTTTTCGCGCCAAGTCGTTTGACCAGATCCAAGCCTTCACGACAGAGCTGCTGATGGGCTCGCAGGCCTGGGCCGCCACGGTGGCTCGCCCTCCACTGGCCACGCTGCTCGGGGTGGGCGTGTTGTGCCTGTATGACTTTGCCGCCTACCGAAGCGGCCGCGCCACTTTCTATCGTGCGTGGTCCTTGCCTCTGCGGGCCGGGTTCTATGCCGTGCTCGTCTTCCTGACGCTGATGGGCTTGGCCAACGCCCGCAGCGCGTTCATCTACTTCCAGTTCTGAACATGACGAGCCTCCTGAAAAAGATCCTGTTCGGGCGCAGCGCCATCACGGTGTGCTGGGTGCTCGTGTGGCTCGCCTTGCTCGACATCGGCATCAATCTCGCCTTCGGTTCGCGCGCCGCCAGTTCGACCACCTTGGGCCGGTACTTCGAGTACGGCCGCTCGGTCGAAGGCAAAGTCGCGCGCGCCATTGCAGCCGACCCCCAAAAAGAGGGGCTGATGATCGGCGCCGGCTGGCTCACGCCAGAAAATCTGGCCAAAGGGCCATCCCAGCCGAAGGAGGGAAGTGACCTGCTCGTGGCCGTCTATGGGCAGTCTTTCTCAATGCATGCGGCCAATGCGGCTGCCGCGATGGACGGGCGCCTGACCTTGCGCGCCGTCGGAGGCCCCGCGGCCCCGCCGTCTCATGCCTACGCCGGCTACAAGGCCGACGTGCCGCTGCGCAAGGCCGACGTGGTGGTGCTGGGCTTGCTGTCGTCGAGCATTCCCGACCTGGGCTCGATGTCTGGGCTGATCTGGCACTTCGAGAACCCCGCGCCGTTTTCCTTCCCGCGCTATCGCCTGAACGGGTCGGAGCTAACCGAGGAGCAGCCACTGATCCGCTCGGAGGCCGAATTCCGCCAAGCCTTCAGCCAGCAGTCGGACACCTGGCGCCGGTACAAGGCGCAACTCAAGGCGAGCGATCGAGGCTACGACTGGTTCAGCTTCGACAAATCATGGGCCGACTCGTCAGCGGTGGTGCGTCTGGTGCGACGCGGTTGGGTCGCCCACAGCGAAGCGTACGAACAAGGTGTCTATGACGCACGCGACGGCTTCAACCCGGACGCCGAAGACATCAAGGTCCTGAAGGCCATGCTGGTCGATTTGTCACGCCGCACACAGGAACGTGGCGAGCGGCTGGTGGTGTTGCTGTTGCACACACGCGGCCAGTCCGACCACCTGCATGCAGCGCTGGAGAGCACGCTCAAGGCCTCGAAGATCGACTACATCAGCACCCACACGCTGTTCTCGGCCAACGACCCGACCAACTTCTTGCCCGACAGCCACTACGTGCCAGCCGCTAACCGCAAGCTGGCTACCGCACTGGCCAGCTGGATTCGCAGCGGCAACCCCGCACGCTAGACTCGTTCGGCCTTTGCCACCGCGGGCTCCCGACCACACTTCTTGCCATCAACACCATGCCGACTTCCGTGCCGCAGATGCTGTACATCGCCCCTGGAGATCCATGGGATCGCTGGACCAACTCCGGCACCACCGTGGCCCTGGTCGAAGGCTTGCGCAACCATGGCAGGCTGTACGGTGCGCTGAGCCGCTTCGACACCGATCTGAAAGAGCTGCATGGCCGCAGCCAAGTGCGCCACTTCATGCGGCGACTGCAGCGCAAGCTCGGCATCGTGTCGTCCAAGGCAGGTGAAACGCCCACGCTCAGCACCGACGAGCGTGGCGAACTGCTGGGCCCCTTGCTGCGCAAACTGCCCGAAGGCAGCTGGGTGATGTACCACTACGCGATTCCCGTGATCGACCGCTCGCTGCCGATCCGCCGCGTGCTGTTCCAGGACATGACGGTCGACGACGCCGTCAAATCCGCAGGCTTCGGCTGGGGCGCGCTGAGCAAGCAGGAGGTCGACGTGCAGCGGGCCGCCATCATCCAGGCCAACCGAGATGCAGACGCCATCGTCTCGTTCGGCAGCTTTGTGGCCGATACGATGCACGCGCAATACGGCATCCCCAAGAGCAAGGTGTTTGCCCTGGGCGGCGGGCCGATCCGGCGTTGGGATCACCCCGTTGCGGCCGACATCGAGCGCTACAAGAAGCGACAGATCCTGTTCTGCGGGCGAGCCTGGGAGCGCAAGGGCGGGCCCGTGCTGATCGAAGCCTTCCGCAAGGTGCGACGCGAGCTGCCCGACGCCACCCTCACGGTGGTGAGCGCTGGGGCGCCGCCGCTCAACGAACTCGGCGTCGAGCAGTTCGGCCACGCGAGCGACGAGAAACTGCACGAGCTGTACCTCACTTCGTCGCTGTTTTGCATGCCCAGCATCAGCGAGTCATGGGGCATCGTGTACGTGGAAGCGGCGGCCCACGGCCTGCCGACGGCCAACTGGGACAACTGGGCTCTGCCCGACATCGTGGATCACAACGTCACTGGCGTGTTGAGCAACAAGCACAATGCCGATGGACTCGCCGAAGCCATCATTGAGGCCTTGCGCGACCCCAAGCACCTGATGGACATGGGGCAGAACGCCGTCAAACGGGTGCGCGACGTTCTGGACTGGCCTCACTGCGTCGACCGCCTGCTGGCAGCCACGATGCCCGACGCGCTGGAAGGCCGTCAGCCAGTCTGGATGCGGCCGAGGTAAGTCTCGGCTCGCACGCCGACTTCAGCGTGCGCAAACCCCGGTGGTGGCCGCTGCGCCCGTCAACATCACGTTGTTGCTGGCGGTCGAGTTGGGCGAAGTCAGGCGCACCAGGGCGCTGCCCCCATTCGGGTTGGTGAAGCAACCCGTGTTGTTGCGCACCGTGGCGTTCCCGTCCGGCACGTCGCCGCCCTGGAACTCCGTGGTACCGATGCCCAGGGCCGTCTGGTAGGCCGACTGCGTGTTGATGACCACGTTGCCCTCGACCAAGATGCCAGGCGCTGACTGCACCGCCACTGCGGTGTTGCCACCGTTGATGAGCGTGTTGTTGCGCACCACGGCGTTGCGGAACCATTCGGCCGTGGTGTAACCCTGGGTGATGGACATCAGCCAGCAGCCCGCAGCGGCAGCGTCTTGCTCGATGCGGTTGCCTTCGATCAGCAAGCCGTCGATCTGGCCGTGGAAGGTCATGTTGCCGCCTTGGCACACGCCGTTCACC
>JBKJJF010000158.1:0-4936 GCA_046598195.1 Rhizobacter sp.
CTTCTTGCCCTTCTGGCTGGCCAACCTGATCGACCGCATGTGGGTGGTGCTGGTGTCGATCGTGGCCATCTTGATCCCGCTCAGCCGCGTGGTGCCGCCGCTCTACCAGTTCCGCATTCGGTCGCGCATCTTTCGCTGGTACAAGCAGCTGCGCGCGGTCGAAGACGAACAGGGCACACGCCCGGCCGACGTGCTGCTCAAAGAGCTTGGTGAGATCGAACACAACGTGGAGCAGGTGTCGGTGCCCCTCAGCTACGCCGACGAGCTGTACTCGCTGCGCAGCCACATTCAGATGGTGCGCAAGAAGCTGCTGACGGGGGCGGCAAGCTAAGCGCTCACGCGCTGCGCCCACCGCTCGGTGTTCAGCCCCTTGGCGATCAACCACAGGCAAAACGCCAGCTCCCCCACGAAGGCCGGCACCAGCACGCCTGGGAAGATCGATGCAGCAAACGCAGGTGCCAGCAGCAATGCGAAGCTGTTGACGAGGTAGCTCAGCCCGGCAAAAAGGATCAACGCACCCAAGGCCTTGGGCCAGAACCCCGACCGCCAGATCAGGACGCCGCGCACCAGGCACGCAACGCCGAAGAAAATGAGCCCGATGGCAAAGCCGTGCGCATGCGCATTGATGGCGATCAGAGACAAGGCATGCAGCTGCTCGGCTAAAAACGCCTTCAGGTAGACGGCATCGCCCAGCAAGAACAGCGGCACCAACAGGTTGAGCTTGTTGACCGCCAGCACGGCCGTCTGCACCAGGTTAAACAGGGTCGCCAACAAGGCGAGGCTCTTGCTCACCGGCCGCAGCAGAAAGTAGAAGATCAGGATCACCGGCACATCGAGCACGTGCATCAGCAGGTCACCCACGATGCCGGCGCGCCAGAGCTGCGGTGAGGCAGCGATGGCCCGGGCGGTGGCGCTCGCATCACCGGGCACCACGAAGCTCGCTCTGACGTACATCTCACCGAACATGCCCAGCAGGATGATGGCCAGGTACATCACCCCGGCCAGCCGCGCATAACGCTGCGGCGAGCGCTCGATGGCAGAGCGTGTCATGGCAGCAGCTTCGCCTGCACGCTTTTCGCCGGCCACGCAAAGTGCCCACCGCCCAGGTGGTGCAGCGTGTGCAGCTCGGTGTTGTCGTCACGAAACGACCAGCGGCCTTGCGCGAACACCCGCGAGTCGGCCTGGGCTGAGATCACCTCGCCGAAGCAGGTGTCATAGGCCTCTTCGGTGTGCGGCTCGGGGATCAGCCGGCATTCGAGCCAGGCCACACAGCCCGCCACCAGCGGCAGGCCGAGCACGGGGCTGTCGAAGGCTTCGATGCCAAAGCGGTCGAACTTGTCAGATGTTGCCGGGTCACGGCCCGACACGCTGCCCACCGTGTAGGTGGCATCGAGCAAGTTGCGACACGGAATGCTGAGTGCGAAGCCCCCACTCGCCATGATCAGCTCGCGGGTGTAGGTGCTCTTGTCGACCACCACCGCCACACGCGGCGGTGTGAACTCCACCGGCATCGACCAGGCCGCAGCCATCAGGTTGCGCCGCCCTGCGTGGGCACTGCCCACCAGCACGGTGGGGCCATGGTTGATGAGGCGGCAGGCGTGGGCGAGGTCAACGGGTTGTCTCATGCCGGCAGTCTATGGCGGTCCTTGGAATGCCGCCGAGTTGCCCACCCCTGAACAACTCGCCCGCCAGCAGATCGATGCGATGCTCGTCGCGGCCGGCTGGGCCGTTCAGGACTACGCGGCCTACAACCCCTCTACAGCCACCGGCATCGCCCTGCGCGAGGGGCCACTCAAGAGCAGCCGCAGCTCTATTTGAGCCTTGTGCGGGCGATCGCCGTCCCCCTCCCACCCCTCGCCGAACAACACCGCATCGTCGCCGAGGCAAACCGCCGCCTGTCGCTGATCCGCACGGCCGAAGCGCAAGTCGCGGCTAACCTCGCCTGCGCCGAGCGCCTGCGCCAATCCATCCTGCAAGCGGCGTTTTCGTCCCGATTCCGGCGTTGCCGAATGTGGCCATTAAAGCTACATTCGTGGCCATGAAAGCCGCAATCACCAACCCCGCCCTGCTGCTGTTCCCGGCCAGCTACCGGCGACGGGTCCTGAGCCTTTTGCTCCTGCACCCCGAGCGGGCCTTGCACATGCGCGAGATCGCCCGCCTCACCGGCACCACGCCGGGCACCCTGAACAAGGAGCTGACCAAGCTGCACAGCGCTGGCCTGCTGGTGCGTGACCGTGTGGGCAACCAGGTGCGTTACGCGGCCAATCGGGCCAGCCCCATCTACACCGAGCTGGCCGGCATCTTGCGCAAGACCATCGGCCTGGCCGACGTGCTGGCCGACGCACTGGCGCCCTCGGCCTCGTCCATCGTGGCCGCCTTCGTGTTCGGCTCGGTCGCGCGCGGAGCCGAGACCGCCGGCAGCGATGTCGACGTGATGCTGGTTGGCAGTCTGAGCTTCGGTGATGCGGTGCGGCTGATTTATCCTGCGCAGTCGGCGCTGG
This sequence comes from Rhizobacter sp., assembly GCA_046598195.1. GTDB lineage: Bacteria > Pseudomonadota > Gammaproteobacteria > Burkholderiales > Burkholderiaceae_C > Rhizobacter. The sequence goes on from JBKJJF010000158.1 coordinate 2,502, forward strand.
GGCGCGAGGTCAACCCCGTGGTCTACAGCGAGGCCGAGTGGCGCGCCGCGCTGAAGGCCAAAAACCCGTTCATCGGTGAAGTGCTCAAGCAACCCAAGATCTTTCTGATCGGAACCGAAGATGAGCTTGAAGAACTTGGTCGGCATCAGCCTCGATGAGCTCCCCGCCTCGGCGGAGACGGTCAAGCGCCTGCTGAGCGCCAGCAAAGGCCACATCGCCGATGCGCAGGCCACCAACATCACTGCCGAGACGCGCTTCGGTGCGGCCTACGCCGCCATCCGCATGCTGGCCGACGTGGCACTCAACGCCAATGGCTACCGCACCCTCACCAGCAAGCCCGGGCACCATCAAACCGCCATTCAAACCTTGCCGCTGACCATCGGCTTGCCCGCGCACACGGTGCAGGTGCTCGATGCCCTGCGCAAGCAACGCCACGTGACGGAGTATTCGGGCGACCTCGTGCCCGAGAGCGCGGTGCGCGAATGCGTGCGGCAGGCCCAGGCGCTACAAGCCGCAGTGCTCTCTTGGCTGAAGGCGCAGCACCCCGAGTTGCTCCAGTAGGCTCGACAGGTTTTTCTCATTTCGAGAAACAAGAAACGACAGCCCGGTCTCGCCAGAATCCCTTACCATCTGCGCTCCGTTTCTCATTTCAAGAAACAAGAAATGCCCAAGCTCAGCAACCGCCAGATCGCCCTCAAGCCGCAAGACCTGTACGTGGTGCTGGCGCTGCTGAGCCGCGACCAGCCTCCCTCCAGCCTGTACCCCGACCTGGCGGCACTCACCGGGCTGGCCCTCTCGGCCGTGCATGCTTCGCTCAAGCGCGCGGCGGCCTCCCGGCTGGTGCTGTTTCAAGACCGCAAGCCGCAGGTGCTGAAGGCTGCACTGCTCGAATTCATGGCGCACGGAGTTCGCTATGCCTTCCCGCCCGTGCAGGGCGGGCTCACGCGCGGCGTGCCCACGGCCTACGCCGCCGCGCCGCTGAACGAGCTGATCGCCCCTTCGGCCGACCCGCCCCCGGTGTGGCCGCATGCCAAGGGCTCGGCACGCGGCCTGGCGCTGGCGCCGCTCTACCCGTCAGTGCCCGAAGCGGCCTTGCAAGACGCACGGTTGTATGCCGCCTTGGCACTGCTCGACGCGCTGCGCATGGGCCAGGCGCGCGAGCGAGATGCCGCGCTGAAACGGCTCAAAGCCGACTTCTTCTGAGCAACAGGAGCCTCGCATGAATGCACACGACCCGAACGTGGCCAAGGTGGAACTCATCGCGCAAGCTCTGGGTGCTTTGCGCGAGAAGGTGGTGTTCGTGGGGGGCTGCGCAGTCGGCCTGCTGCTCACCGACCCCGCCGCTGCCCCGCCCCGCGTGACATATGCCGTGGACTTGATCGCCGAAGTGGCGCCCCTGTCGGCCTACCACCGGCTGGAAGGCGAGTTCTCACGCCTGGGCTGCCGGCACCAGCGATCATTGCCGCCGAGATCATTGAAGACTTGCAAGCAGCCCTGGATCAGCTGAAAGAGCTGGAGGCCGATCTACTGCCTGACGCCGAGATTTGACCGCATCAATCGCGCCGCGGTCGATCAGGCGGTAGGCAGGGGGCAAGATCAGCAAGGCGTCTCATGCCCCCAGCCTATGCCGTTCGTACAGCGCATTCAGTTCGGCCTGAGGGATTTGTTGGGCGGCATACGCGACCGTGCCGTGCTCGCGCAGCTCGCGGGCGCTGCGCCGCACCAGGCCCAGCGCGGCGCGGGCGATGGAGCCGCCCACGCTGATGCGTTTGACACCCACATCGATTAGCTCCAGCGCGCTCGACGCGGCTTCGTTCAGGCCAACCACGAGGTTGAGCGGGCCGGCAAGCTCTTTGACCAGAATGCGAGCGCGCGCCAGGTCGGTCACGCCCGGCGTGAAGATGCAGTCGGCACCCGCTTGGAGGAAGCGGTTGCCACGTTGCACCGCATGCTGCATTGCGTTGTCGTCAGCGAGTTGAAACACATCGGTGCGGGCGGTAAGTACAAAGGGCCGACCCGACGCTGCGATGGCCGCGCGGGCCGCCGCGATGCGGGCGGCGGCCGTGGTTTCATCGAACAAGCCGCCGGTGGCGCGGTCCACGTCTTCCAGGTTGCAGCCCGCCGCACCGGCCGCGATGACCAGCCGCACGGTCTCAGCCACCTGCTCGGGGGTCTCGCCGTAGCCCGACTCCAGATCGGCATTCACCGGCACAGCCACCGCAGCCACGACGCGGCGAATGGCGTCGAGCATCTCGTCGCGTGTGACGGCGCAACGGGTGTCACTCACGCTGTAGTCCGGCTTGCCCATCGAAAACGCAATGCCCGCGCTGGTGCTGCCGATGGCCGCAAAGCCTTCTTCGGCCAGGATCACGGCGCTGCCGGCGTCCCAGGCGTTGGGCATCACGAAGCCGCGCTCGGCCTGGTGCAGCTTGAGG
>JBKJJF010000034.1:0-10247 GCA_046598195.1 Rhizobacter sp.
CTCAGCTCCTTCGTTTCCCGTTCGGGCTGAGCCTGTCGAAGCCAGCGCAGTGCACGGCGCACCCTTCGACAGGCTCAGGGCGAACGGAGCTTGGCTGAGGTATGTCGCTAATCAGGACGCCTTATGGGGTCGCCGTGCGCGCGCTGTGCGAGTTCACGGCGAAGGCGGGTGACCTCGATCTGCGTTTCACGCCCGCGCCCTCGGCGCAAGAGGGCCAGCTGGGCCACGCGATGGTGGCCGCACGCCGCAAGGGAGCGCGCTACCAGAGTGAGCTGAGCCTGGCCGGCGACTACAAGACCTTGCGCGTGCGTGGCCGCGCCGATGGGTACGACGCGGCCCACAACCGGCTCGAAGAAATCAAAACCCACCGCGGTGACCTGGCCCGCCTGCCCGCCAACCACCGCGCGTTGCACTGGGCACAGGCCAAGGTGTATGGCTGGCTGCTGTGCCAGCAGCTGGGCTTGGGCGAGATGCAGATTGCGCTCGTTTACTTCGACATCGTCACGCAGCAAGAAACGGTGCTGTGTGAAACGCACAGCGCACCAGCATTGCAGCAGCACTTCGAGCTGCAGTGCGAGCGGTTTTTGCAATGGGCCGAGCAAGAGCAGGCGCACCGCGCGCGGCGTGATGCGGCGCTCAGCGCACTGCGCTTTCCGCACGACACATTTCGCGCCGGGCAGCGTGAGCTGGCCGAGGCGGTCTACAAAGCGGCGAGCCACGGCCGCTGCCTGATGGCGCAGGCGCCCACCGGCATCGGCAAGACCGTGGGCACGCTGTTCCCTTTGCTCAAGGCCGCGCCGGCGCAGGCGCTGGACAAGGTTTTTTTCCTCACCGCCAAGGGCTCGGGGCGCCAACTGGCGCTTGACGCAGCCGAGCGCATCCAGGCCGGCCAAACCGACCTGCGGGTGCTGGAGCTGGTGGCGCGTGACAAAGCCTGCGAGCACCCCGACAAAGCCTGCCACGGCGACTCGTGCCCGCTGGCGCGCGGCTTCTACGACCGGCTGCCCGCCGCACGCGCCGCCGCGCTGGAACACAAGACGCTCAACAAAACCGCGCTGCGTGACGTAGCGCTCGCCCACCAGGTCTGCCCCTACTACCTGAGCCAGGAGCTGGCGCGCTGGGCCGACGTGATCGTCGGCGACTACAACTACTACTTCGACCTGAGCGCCTTGCTGCACAGCCTCACGCAGGTGAACCAGTGGCGTGTCAGCGTGCTGGTCGACGAGGCGCACAACCTGGTCGAGCGGGCCCGCAAGATGTATTCGGCCGAGCTCGATCAGGCCGATTTCAACGCCTTGCGCAAGACCGCGCCACCGGCCCTTAAACCGCCGCTCGACAAGCTGCAACGCGCCTGGAACGCCTTGTACAAAACCCAGACCGCCGCTTACCAGGTGCACGCGGGTGTGCCCGAGGCTTTCAGCAGCGCTTTGCAAAAGGCCGTGGCCGCCATCACCGAGCACCTGAGCGAACACCCCACCGAGGTGAACCCGGCGCTGCAGCGCTTCTACTTCGACGCGCTGCACTTCACCCGCGTGCTGGAGCTGTTTGACGAACACTCGCTGTTCGACGTGAGCCTGGCCACGCCCCGCAGCGCCCTGCTGTGCCTGCGCAACGTGGTGCCTGCGCCATTTCTCAAGCCACGCTTGGAGGCGGCACGTTCGGTAGCGCTCTTTTCGGCCACGCTGAGCCCGCGGCAGTTTTATGCCGACACCCTGGGCCTGCCCGACACCACCGCCTGGGTCGACGTGCCCACGCCCTTCTCGCCCGAGCAGCTGAGCGTGCGCCTGGCCGGCCACATTTCCACCCGCTTTCAGCACCGCGAGGCCTCGCTGGCGCCCATCGCCGAACTGATGGCCGAGCAGTACGCGGCGCAACCCGGCAACTACCTGGCGTTTTTCAGCAGCTTCGACTACCTGCAGAAGGTGCTGGCGCTGTTTCGCGAGCAAGCGCCGCAGGTGCCGGTGTGGGAACAATCACGCGGCATGGACGAAGCCGCCCGCGAGCAGTTTCTCGCGCGTTTTACTGCCGACAGCGAGGGCATCGGCTTTGCCGTGCTCGGTGGCTCGTTTGCCGAAGGCATTGACCTGCCCGGGCGGCGGCTCATCGGCGCCTTCATTGCCACCCTGGGCCTGCCGCAGTTCAACCCCGTCAACGAGCACATGAAACAGCGCCTGGGGGAACGTTTTGGCGAGGCGCAGGCTTACGACTACGCCTACCTCTACCCCGGCCTGCAAAAGGTGGTGCAGGCCGCCGGCCGGGTGATCCGCACGCCCGCCGACCGGGGTGTGGTCTGCCTGATCGACGACCGTTTTGCCTCGCCCAAGGTGCGCCGGCTGCTGCCAAGCTGGTGGCGGGTCTCGACAATTGGCACCGATCCACCCGTCAACTCGGGCCTGTAACAGATTGCGCTTCAGCTAATGTGCGCGACTATCAGGGCCCGTACGCCCAAGGAGACTTCAAAGTGGTATCGCTCTTCGCCTTCGTTGTGACGGCCTATGGCATGAACCCTTACCTGGTCGCGAGCTTCAACTCGGGCCTGGCGTGCGAGGCCGCCAAGTCCGCCCTCATTTCGGCCGCCCTGGAACAAAGTGTGGCCGGCACCAGCACCTATGCAATGGCGCCCAAGACGCTCAAGTGCATCGGCACCCCCGGCCTGCTGGCCGGCGGCGCGCGCCCGCCCGAGCCCAGCGTGCCGCCCAAGCGGCCTGCGCCGCCGCCGACCAAGCGCCCAGCGCAGAAGTGAGCGTCGACCCAACGCCCAGCCCGGCCGTGCAAGCCCATCGACAACTGCAAGCCCGCGGGCCGCACATCGCGATGTTCGGCCTGCTGGTGGTGCTGTGGGCGTTGATTCTCATTTTTTCGGCGGTGCAAGAGCGGCGCATGGTCGAAGGCGCGCAAAAGCAGCTGCGCCTGATCAACAACGTGGTGGTGCAGCAGACCCGCGGCTTGCTGAGCCGCATCGAGACCGATCTGGCGCTGCTCGACCACTGGGTGCAAACCCACTCGCAAGCCGACGCTTCGCAAGACAGCGGCCTCGCTGGCCTGGTGACACGCCTGAACGAGGGCTCCGACGGCCTCGTGAGCTACGTTTTTGCCAACCAAGCCGGGCAAGCGCTGGCCATGCCGGGCGCGGCGTCGTGGCAGGGCAGCATGGCGGCCGTCAGCTGGCCGTCGGGTGCCAGTGACGTGGCGACCGGGTTGCCCACACGCGACGCCACCGGCCAGGCCTGGCAATGGCCGGTGACCCGCAAGCTGGAGCGCCCGGTGGGCGAGCTGGCCGGCGCTGTGGCCTGGATCGACCTGGCCCGCCTGGGCGCCCTGCACGAAACCCTGCGCGAAAAGCCCGCTGGGGGCATCTCGCTGGTCACCAGCGACGGTGTCGTGATCATGCGCACACCTTTCATCGAAGGCCTGGTCGGGCGCAACCTGAGCAAGAACCAGCCCCAGCCGATGCAATCGGCCAGCACACCTCAGGGCATGTTTCAGCACGACGGGGCCTTGACCGGCGGGCAGCCTCGCCTGGCCAGCTTCGAACGCCTGGGCCGCTACCGCGTCACCGTGCTGGTGTCGCAAGAGGTCGACGAAGCCCTGGCCGCCTTTCGGTGGCGGCGCAATGTGGGCGTGCTGGTGCTGGGCCTGATCACCCTCGCCGCCGCCGGCTTTTCGGTGGCGCTCGCACGCAGCCAACGTGCCACCCGCCGCAGCCAGGCCGAGTTTTCCGCGCTCAGCGCCGCGTTTCCGCTGGGGCTGTTTCGCACCGACACCACCGGTGCCACCACCTACGGCAACGATGCCTATTTCCAGACACTGGGCCTGCCGCGCGAGCGCATGGCCTGGGGCTGGAGCGAAATCCTTGATGAAAGCCAGCACACCAGCGCGCTGCAGGCCTGGAAAACCGCGGCCGCGGAGGGCCACCCGGTGAAGAGCGTGCTCAATTTCCGCCTGCCCGATGGCCGCGACGCCACGCTGTCGATCCGCACCGCCCCGCTGCGGGTCGACGGCAAGCTGATCGGCCAGGTGGGTTCGCTCGAAGACATCACCGAGCGCATCCAGCAGCAAAAGGCCGAGCGCATGCTGACGGCGATCTTCGAGAAAAGCACCGACGTGGTGGCCCAGGTCAACCCCAACGGCAAGCTGCTCTACCTCAACCCGGCCGGGCGTGCCCTGCTGGCCATGGGGCCTGGCGACCCGCTGGACCGGCTGCACTACGACGACTTCATGCCGGCCCACCGCGAAACGCAGGTGCGCGACCAGATCCTGCCCACCGCCGTCGCCAAAGGCATCTGGGTCGGCGAGACCTCGGTGCTGGCCGCTGCCGGGCGCGAAATCGCGGTCAGCGAAATGCTCATCGCTCACCGCAACGAAGCGCACAAGGTAGAAACCTTCTCGGTGGTGATGCGTGACATCACCCACGAGCTGCGCGCACGCACCCAGCTGCAGCGCAGCGAATCCATCCTCAACATCGTGGCCGCCACCTTGCCGGCCCTGGTGGCCGTGATCGACCACCAGGAACGCTACCTCTTCACCAATGACGCCTATGTTCGCTGGACCGGGCATCCATCGGGCCAACTGATGGGCCTGACCGTGCGAGAGGCGCTTGGCGAAAACCTGTACGCACAACGGCAAGGCCACATCAAGGCGGCGCTGGCCGGCCAGCGTGCGATGTTCGAGTCCGAACGCGAAGGGGCGCACTTCCAGGAAACCACCTACATCCCCTTTCGCAGCGCCGACGGCCAGGTGGCCGGCTTCGTCGCCCTGTCGCAAGACATCACCAGCCACAAGCGCCAGCAGCAAAAACTGCTCGATGCCTCGCAGACCGACCCGCTCACCGGCACGCTCAACCGCGCCGGCTTCGACCTGCGCATGCGCGAGGCCCGGACGCGCGCCCGGCAAGACCACCATCGGCTGGCCCTGCTCTGCATCGACCTCGACGGCTTCAAACCCGTCAACGACGAGCACGGCCATGCCGCTGGCGACCGCCTGCTCCAAGCCGTCGCGCAGCGGCTGCAGCAGGCCTTGCGGCCGTCAGACACCCTGGCCCGCCTGGGTGGCGACGAATTTGCCGTGGTGCTGCCCGACATCAAGGACCAGCCTGCCGCCCAGACGGTGGCACGCAAGATCGTCAGCACCCTGGCGGCCCCGTTCGAGATCGACGGCAAGTGGCTCCAGATCGGTGGCAGCGTGGGCGTGGCACTGGCCATCGGCGAGTCCGAAACCGTTCAGGCCCTGATGCAGCGCGCCGACGCCGCGCTCTACGAGGCCAAACGCGCCGGCCGAGGCCGCTACGAGGTGGCCGAGGCCGGGCTTTGAGCTTCTTTACATGGCCCCGGTCGCCCGCAGGGTAAACGGGGCCTTACAAGGTCACAAAAAGGCCTGAAACTTAAACCCCCTGCGCGCCTCCAAGCGGGGTCGCAGTTTTATACTGGAATCGCGTGAAATCATCTCCGTCTCAGGCAGGAAGCAGGTTGTATATGGGTGCCAAACTCAAAGTCGCAGGCTGGGTCGCGTTGGGTGCCGTTGCCGGCGCCCTGACCACGATGCAGTTGCAGGCCACCGCCCGCAACCCGGCCAGCCAACTCCCACTTGAAGAACTGCAGCAACTCGCCGCCGTGTTCGGCATGGTCAAGAGCGACTATGTCGAGCCGGTCGACGAAAAGAAACTGATCACCGACGCCATTGGCGGCATGGTGGCCGGGCTCGACCCGCACTCCCAGTATTTCGACAAAAAGAGCTTCAAGGAATTCCGTGAAGGCACCACCGGCAAGTTTGTCGGCGTGGGCATCGAGATCGGCATGGAAGACGGCCTGGTGAAGGTGGTCTCGCCGATCGAGGGCTCGCCCGCTTTCCGCGCTGGCCTCAAAAGCGGCGACCTCATCACCAAGATTGACGACACCGCCGTCAAGGGCCTCACCATGGACCAGGCCGTCAAGCGCATGCGCGGCGAGCCCAACACCAAAGTGGCGCTGACCATCTTCCGCAAGAGCGAGAGCCGCAGCTTCCCGGTGACCATCGTGCGCGAAGAGATCCGCATGCAAAGCGTGAGCGCCAAGGTGATCGAACCCGGCTACGCCTGGTTGCGCGTGCGCCAGTTCCAAGACCGCACGGTCGAAGACTTCGCCCGCAAGCTCGAAGAGATCTACAAACAAGAGCCCAACCTCAAAGGCCTGGTGCTCGACCTGCGCAACGACCCGGGTGGCCTGCTGGAGGCCTCGGTCGCCATCTCGGCCGCTTTTCTGCCCGCCGACGTGGTGGTGGTCAGCACCAATGGCCAGATCGCCGAATCGAAATCTGAATTCAAGGCCCGGCCGGCCGACTACCTGCGCCGTGGCGGCAGCGACCCGCTGCGCCGCCTGCCTGAAGGTGTGAAGCGTGTGCCGATGGTGGTGCTGGTCAACGAAGGCTCGGCCTCGGCCAGCGAAATCGTGGCCGGCGCACTGCAAGACCACAACCGCGCCATCATCATGGGCGCGCAGACCTTCGGCAAGGGCTCGGTGCAGACCGTGCGCCCACTGTCGGCCGAAACCGCGCTCAAGATCACCACCGCGCGCTACTACACCCCCAAGGGCCGCTCGATCCAGGCCAAGGGCATCGTGCCCGACGTGATGCTCGACGAAACCGCAGAAGGCAACGTGTTTGCCGCCCTGCGCATGCGTGAGGCTGACCTCGAAAAGCACCTGCAAAGTGGCCAGAGCGCCGAGCAGAAAGACGCTGCCCGTGAAAAGGCCCGCGAAGACGCGCGCAAAAAGCTCGAAGAAGAAACCGCCAAGACCAACGCCCCGCTGAAGCCACTGCCCGAGTTTGGCAGTGCCGAAGACTTCCAGCTCTCGCAGGCGCTCAACCGCCTGAAGGGCAAGCCGGTGATGGTGTCCAAGGCGGTGATCGAGCGCAAGGCCGAAGCCAAGACCGACTGAAATTTCTCAACCCCATCCCAAACGCCCGTGTGTCCCACGGGCGTTTGTGTTTGTATGCTCACTCCATGGACGACCACCAGCTGCTGCGCTACTCGCGCCACATCCTGCTCGACGAGCTGGGCATCGAAGGCCAGCAGGCCTTGCTCGCCTCACACGCGCTGGTGATCGGCGCGGGCGGCCTGGGCTCGCCGGTGGCGCTGTACCTGGGCACGGCGGGCGTGGGCCACATCACCATCGTCGACAACGACCATGTTGACCTCACCAACCTGCAGCGCCAGATCGTGCACGACATGTCGCGCCTGGGCCGGCCCAAGGCGGCCTCGGCGGCGCAGTCGATCAACGAGATCAACCCCGAGGTGACCGTGGTGGCGTTACACGAACGTGCCAACGCCGAACGGCTCGACGAGCTGGTAGCAGGTGTGGACGTGGTGCTCGACTGCTGCGACAACTTCACCACCCGCCACGCGGTCAACGCCGCCTGCGTGAAACACCGCAAACCTCTGGTTTCGGGCGCGGCGATCGGCTTTGATGGGCAGATTTCGGTCTACGACACGCGGCAGGCCGACGCGCCTTGTTATGCCTGCCTGTTCCCGCCCGAAGCGGCGTTCGAAGAAACACGCTGCGCCACCATGGGCGTCTTTGCACCGCTGGTGGGCATCATCGGCAGCATGCAGGCGGCGGAGGCACTGAAGCTGCTCGCGGGCACCGGCTCGTCACTCGCCGGGCGCTTGCAGATGCTCGACGCGCGCAGCATGGAGTGGACCGAAATCCGCACCCCACGCAACGGCGAATGCAGCGTGTGCGGAGCACGCCACGCCTGAGCTTCACGCGGTAAGCTGCTCGCCATGGACAAGCGAACCGAACTCACCGCCCGCAACTTTCCCCCGGCCAAAATAGAAGCTGAAGCGCAAGGCCCCGTGCCTTCGCTCTACGACGGCCCGGAAAGCTCCTACAAGCTCGCCTTCACCGACGAAAAATTCCTGCTGCGCGAAGAGCTGCGCCCGGTGCGCATGCAGCTGGAGCTGCTCAAGCCCGAGCTGGTGCAAAGCGAGCTGGGCATCGAGTCGACCATCGTGATCTTCGGCAGCGCGCGCATCGTGCCGCCCGACGTGGCACAACGCCTGCTCTCTGACGCTCAATCGGCCGACAACGAGACGGCGCTGCGCATCGCCAAAACCCACGTTCACATGTCGCGCTACTACGAAGAAGCGCGCCGCTTTGGCGCGCTGGTGACCGAGAAGTCGCGCGCACTCGCCTCACCGATCTACGTGGTCACCGGCGGCGGCCCCGGCATCATGGAAGCGGGCAACCGCGGCGCCTACGAGGTCGGTGGCAAGAGCATCGGCCTGAACATCGTGCTGCCGCACGAGCAGGCACCCAACCCTTACATCACGCCGGAGCTGTGTTTTCAGTTCCACTACTTCGGCTTGCGCAAGATGCACTTCCTGATGCGCAGCATCGGGCTGCTGTGCTTCCCGGGTGGCTTCGGCACGCTGGACGAGATGTTCGAGGTGTTGACCCTCATCCAAACCGGCAAGTGCCGGCGCCGGCCCATCCTGCTGTTCGGCCGCGAGTTCTGGACCCGCCTCATCAACTTCGACCTGCTGGTCGAGACCGGCATGATCAGCCCGCTCGACCTGCAGCTCTTCCACTACGTCGAGTCGGCCGAAGAGGCCTGGAACATTCTCGAAGCCGAGTACGGTTTTGACATGCCGATCACAGGGCTCGGAGAGCTGGGCGATCTCGGCGGCTTCGACTCGGATACCTGACCATGATGACAACCCCCACGCTCACTTCGTTCACTGCCCCCCGAGGGGGCGCAGGCCTGCCTTGGGGCGGCCCGGTGGAGGCCTGACATGCGCAAACCCATCAGCATCATCGGCGCGCCCACCGACATCGGCGCAGGCAGTCGCGGCGCCAGCATGGGCCCCGAAGCCCTGCGTGTGGCCAACATCGTGCCTGCCCTGATGGGCCACGGCCTTGAAGTGGCCGACCGTGGCAACCTCGCCGGCCCGGCCAACCCCTGGCAACCCCCGGTCGACGGCTACCGCCACCTGCCCGAGGTGGTGGCCTGGAACCACCTGGTGCACGACGCGGTGTATGCCGAGCTGGCGCTCAACCGCCTGCCCATCTTGCTGGGTGGCGACCACTGCCTGGGGCTGGGTTCCATCAGCGCCGTGGCCCGCCACTGCCGCGAGACCAAGAAGAAACTGCGCATCTTGTGGCTCGACGCCCATGCCGACTTCAACACCAACGTGCTCACGCCCAGCGGCAACATCCACGGCATGCCGGTGGCCTGCCTGTGCGGCAAGGGCCCACAAGCGCTGATCGAGATTGGCGGCCACGTGCCCGCGATCAACCCGAAGTGGATCCGCCAGATCGGCATTCGCAGCGTCGATGAAGGCGAAAAGCGCTTCGTGCACGAGATGGATCTCGAAGTGTTCGACATGCGCTACATCGACGAGATGGGCATGCGCCACGCAATGGAGCTGGCGCTGGCCACGCTCGACCCCAACACCCACCTGCACGTGAGCTTTGACGTCGATTTTCTCGACCCCGACATCGCCCCCGGCGTGGGCACCACCGTGCCTGGCGGCCCGACCTACCGCGAGGCGCAGTTGTGCATGGAGATGATTGCCGACACACGCCGCCTGGCCTCGCTCGATGTGATGGAGCTCAACCCCGCGCTCGACGTGCGCAACCGCACCGCCGAGGTGGCGGTCGACTTGATCGAAAGCCTGTTCGGCAAGAGCACGCTGATGAGGAAATGACGGCCCCTCGGCCGCGAGTACGCGGCCGATCCCCCATGGGGAAACGCGGGCCGGCTTGGCGAGCTGAAGCCGGGCACAGACAGTCCCTGCGGACTGTCCGTGCCTGCGAAAGGCCACCGGCCTCTGGCCGGTGGCGGCCCGGCGCTCGACCCGCCCTCGCTGTTCACACCGCCCGTCAGAACCTGTAGCCCAACGCCAGCACGCCTGTCACGGGGTTTCGCTCGCGCACGATGACGCTGCGCCTGGCGTCACCTTGCAGCGAGCTGGCGCTGAGCGCGCCGGTGAGCGCCCAATCACGATTGAAAAAGTGCGTGAGCGAGGCGCCGAGCTTCACGTCGCGCACCCCCGCCTCTACCTGCGACACCGCATAACCGCTGCGCAGGCTCTGCTCGGGCGTGATGCCGAAGTAGCCTTGCATGTACTGGCGGTTGACGTAGGTGGTCGACAAGCTGCCGCCCAAGCGCCACTGCGGCGCGAGCTGCACGCCGTAGTGCGCACCCAGGTCGAGCAGCAGCCCCTTGCGGTCGTTGCCCGCGCCATAACGCAGCGAGCTGCTGAACGACAA
>JBKJJF010000106.1:0-24392 GCA_046598195.1 Rhizobacter sp.
GAGGTCGATGTTGGGGTAGTCGAGGATCGCCTTCGGGTGCACGCCGATGTTGTTGTTGATGATGAACTCGAGCCGCGCCAGGCCCACGCCGCTGTTGGGCATCTGGCAGAAGTCGAACGCCAGCTGCGGGTTGCCCACGTTCATCATGATCTTGATCGGGCAATACGGCAGCTCGCCGCGTTGCACCTCGGTGATCTCGGTCTCCAGCAGGCCGTCGTAGATAAAACCGGTGTCGCCTTCGGAGCAGGCCACGGTGACCAGGGCGCCGTCTTTCAGGGTCTCGGTCGCATCGCCACAACCGACCACGGCCGGGACGCCCAGCTCGCGTGCAATGATGGCCGCGTGGCAGGTGCGCCCGCCGCGGTTGGTGACGATGGCGCTGGCGCGCTTCATCACCGGCTCCCAGTTGGGGTCGGTCATGTCGGTGACGAGAACGTCACCGGGTTGCACGATGTCCATGTCGGCCAGGCTGTGCACGATGCGCACGGGGCCGGTGCCGATCTTCTGGCCAATGGCGCGGCCTTCGGCGAGCACGGTGCCCGTGCCCTTCAACTTGTAGCGTTGTTCGGCCTTGCCCGCCTGCTGGCTCTTCACCGTCTCGGGGCGGGCCTGCAGGATGTAGAGCTTGCCGTCGCCTCCGTCCTTGCCCCACTCGATGTCCATCGCCCGGCCGTAGTGTTGCTCGATGATGAGGGCGTATTGCGCGAGCTCGGTCACGTCGGCATCACTGAGCGAGTAGCGGTTGCGCTGTTCGGTGGCGGTGTCGACCGTCTTCACGAGCTTGCCCGAAGCGGCCTTCTCTTCCGGCGTGGCGAACTCCATCTTGATCAGCTTGGAGCCCAGGTTGCGGCGGATCACCGCGGCCTTGCCCGCCTTCAGCGAAGGCTTGTGCACGTAGAACTCGTCGGGGTTCACGGCACCTTGCACCACCGTCTCGCCCAGGCCATAGCTGGAGGTGATGAAGACCACATCCTTGAAGCCGCTTTCGGTGTCGATGGTGAACATGACACCCGCAGCGCCCAGGTCTGAGCGCACCATGCGCTGCACGCCGGCCGACAGCGCCACGTCGGTGTGGGCAAAGCCCTTGTGCACGCGGTAGCTGATGGCGCGGTCGTTGTAGAGACTGGCGAACACCTCTTTCATCTTGTGCAACACGTCGTCGATGCCGACCACGTTGAGAAAGGTCTCTTGCTGGCCGGCAAAGCTGGCGTCGGGCAAGTCTTCGGCCGTGGCCGAGGAGCGCACGGCAAATGAGGCCCCCGGGCTGCTGGCCATGAGCTTGGTGAACTCGGCGGTGACGGCGGCTTGCAGCTCGGCCGGGAACGGCGTGTCTTCAATCCACTTGCGGATTTCGGCGCCGGCTTGTGCCAACGCACGCACGTCTTCGGTGTTCAGGGTCGCCAAGCGGGCGTTGATCTTGTCGGCCAGGCCGTTGTGCGCCAGAAACTGGCGGAACGCATGCGACGTGGTGGCAAAACCACCCGGAACGCGCACGCCCGAAGCGGCCAGCTGGCTGATCATTTCGCCGAGGGAGGCGTTCTTGCCGCCAACCGACTCGACGTCGGTCATCCTCAGGTGTTCAAACGGCACGACCAGGGCGGTCGCCAGGTTGGTGGGTGACATGGGAAAGCTCCGTGATGTTGAAAAACCGGGGGTTCCCAGTGGGGTCGCGAGCCTAGACCGGGCTCAAGCGTTTGCCGTGCAGTCCGCTGCTTGCTGCATTCTGATGAGGGAGCGGACAGTTGCATGGGGCGACTGGGAGAGTCGAAATGATTCTACGAGTGATTTGCCTATGATCGGGCCTCGCACGACAAGAGCCCATCCCTATGCCGAACCGCACCGTGTACTTTGTCTCTGATGGCACCGGCATCACCGCCGAGACCTTCGGCAACTCGATCCTGGCCCAGTTTCCAGGCAAAGCTCGCCACGTGCGTCGGCCCTTCATCGACAGCGCCGACAAGGCCCACCAGGTGGTGCGAGAAATCAACCACTCGGCCGAGCTCGAAGGTGTGCGCCCTGTCGTCTTCCTGACCCTGGTCGAGGCCGAGCTGCTGAATATTCTGAAAGCCAGCAAGGGTTTCGTGCTGGACATGTTCAACACTTTCATCGAACCGCTGGAGGCCGAGTTCGGTGTCACCTCCAACCACCGGGTGGGGCGTTTCACCGATGTCTCGAAGAGCCAGGAATACACCGACCGCATCGAGGCCATCAACTTCTCGCTGGCTCATGACGATGGGCAATCGGCCAAGAACCTGGATCATGCCGATGTCATCTTGGTCGGCGTGAGCCGCAGTGGCAAGACGCCGACCTCGCTCTACCTCGCCATGCAGCACGGCATCAAGGCAGCCAACTACCCGTTGATCCCCGAAGACTTCGAGCGCAACGAGATACCGCGCAGCCTGGCACCGCACAAGAAAAAGTGCTTCGGCCTGACCATCGGGCCAGAGCGGCTGGCTGAGATTCGCAACGAACGCCGGCCCCACAGCAAGTATTCGAGCCTGGAAAACTGCCGCCACGAGGTCAACGAGGCCGAGGCCATGATGCGCCGCGAAGGCATTTCGTGGCTGTCATCCACCCACAAGTCGATTGAAGAAATCGCCACCACCATCTTGCGCGACATTCGCCCCGATCGGCTGATGTACTAAAGACGCTGGCGGGCCGATTCGTAGAGGCACACCGCCGCCGCAGCAGCCACGTTCAGCGACTCTTCACCACCCGGCTGCGGGATGCGCAGCGCTTGCGAGCAGCGCTGCAACAACGAGGCTGAAACCCCCTGCCCTTCGTGGCCCAGCACCCAGGCACACGGCCAGGGCAGGTCAACCTCATGCAGGGCGTGTTCGGCATGCGAGCTGGTCGCAAGCATGGAGAGCTTGATCGCACCCAACGCCGATTCGTCCACCGCTTCCACCAGATTGAGGCCGAAGTGCGACCCCATGCCGGCGCGCAGCACCTTGGGCGACCACAGTGCCGCGGTGCCCTTGATCGCGACGATCTGTGCAAAGCCAAACGCCGCCGCGCTGCGAATGATGGCGCCCACGTTGCCGGCGTCTTGAAGGCGGTCCAGCACCACGGTCGCCACGTCGGGCTGCAGAGCGCCCTGCCCTTGCCACGGCACGGCAAAGCCCAGCGGCGCGGGCGACTCGAGCGTGCTCAGGCCCGCCATCAAGGCCTGTGGAACCACGGCCACCGCCTGGGCCCGGCTGGCCAGCTCGCGCAGCTCGGGCTGCTCCCAGGCCGCTTCGGTGATGACGGCCTGCGGGGCCACGCCACCTCGCTGAAGAAAAGCCGCACAAAGGTGATCGCCTTCGATCCACACCTCACCCAGCTTGCGGTAGGCGCCAGGGTCAGCGGTCAGCTTGCGCAGCCGCACCAGCAAGGGGTTGTCACGCGAGCTGATCGCCTTGACTGTGGCCACATCAGCCACCTCAGCCACCCCCCAGCGCCTCGCGCACCGGCGCGAACGAGCGGCGATGCTGAGGGCAGGCGCCGTGCTCGCGCAAGGCCGCCAGGTGCGCCGGCGTCGGGTAGCCCTTGTGGCCATCAAAACCGTATTCCGGGTGCTGCTCGTGCAGGGCTTGGCACAAGCGGTCGCGGTGCACCTTGGCGAGGATGGACGCGGCCGAGATCGCCTTCACCTTGGCATCACCCTTCACGATGGCTTCGGCCGCGATCTTCAACACCGGCAGGCGGTTGCCATCGACCAGCACCTTGGCCGGCTTGAGCCGCAAGCCTTCGACCGCACGGCGCATGGCCAGCAGGGTGGCTTGCAGGATGTTGAGTGAGTCAATCTCTTCCACCGAGGCTTCGGCGATGGCGCAGCACAAGGCCTTGGCGCGGATCTCGTCGTAAAGCCGTTCGCGCTTGGCGGGCGACAGCTTCTTGGAGTCTTTCAGCCCCTTGATCGGCTTCAGGTCATCGAGGATCACCGCCGCGGCCACCACCGGCCCCGCAAGCGGGCCACGTCCGGCTTCGTCGACACCGGCAATCAGGCCGATGGCCTCGAAGTGCAGGCCGAGCTGCTCAGGCGTTGAGGATTTTCTCGATGGCATCGGTGGCGGCTTGGGCAGTGTTGCAGCGCAGTTGCTGGTGCAAGGTGTGGAAACGCTCGCCGAGGGCGGCGCAGGCCTCGCGATTGTCCAGCCAGTTGAATGCCGCCTGCGCCAGTTTTTGCGGCGAGGCCTGCTCCTGCAGCAGCTCGGGCACCACAAACTCACCCAGCAGGATGTTGGGCAAACCCACCCAGGGCTGATAGGCCATGCGTTTCATCATCTGCCAGCTAAGCCAGTTCATCGCATAGGCGATGACCATGGGGCGCTTGAAGAGAGCCGCCTCCAGCGTGGCGGTGCCGCTTGCGATCAGCGTCACGTCGCAGGCGGCGAGCGCTTCGTGCGATTGGCCGTTGAGCAGGGCGACCCCTGCTGACGGGGCGTGCTCAGCCAGCATCGGTTCGACCAGAGCCCGCAAGCCCGGCACCACTGGCAAGATGAAGCGCAGGCCGGGTCGCTCGCGCTGCATCAGCTGCGCGGCTGCCAGGAGGCGCGGCGCAATGTATTCGATCTCAGAGCGGCGGCTGCCGGGCAACAAAGCCACCACCTGCGCATCGGCCGCGAGGCCGAGTTTCTGGCGGCTCGCGTCGCGCGGAACTTCCAGCGGGGTCGCATCGGCCAGCGGGTGGCCCACATAACTCGCCGCGATGCCGTGCTTCGCATAGATCGCCGGCTCGAACGGGAAGATGCACAACACGTGGTCGGTTGCCGCACGAATCTTCTCGATGCGCTTGCCACGCCAAGCCCAGATCGACGGGCTGATGAAGTGGATGGTCTTGATGCCTTGCGCCTTGAGGCGGGTCTCCAGGCCGAGATTGAAATCGGGGGCATCGACGCCGATGAAGGCATCGGGCCGCTCGCGCAACAAGCGCTCACCCAGCTGGTTGCGGATGCCCAGCAGCTCGCGGTAGTGCCTCAGCACCTCGACATAGCCGCGCACGGCCAGCTTCTCGTGTGGCCACCAGGCGTCGAACCCGTGTGCGGCCATCTTGGGGCCACCAATGCCAAACGAACTCAGCTCAGGCCAACGGGCCTTGAGGCCACCGAGCAACAAGCCTGCCAGCAGATCACCCGAGGCCTCGCCGGCCACCATGCCAAACCGGGGGGCTGACATGGCTCAGCGGGCGATGCCGCGTGTGGCCTGGGCCAGGAAGGCCAGCATCATCTCCACATCGCCCCGGGCTTCAGGTGCGGTGGCAGGCAAGGCTGCAATCTCGTCGCGCGCTTCTTGCAGCGTCTTGCCGCCACGGTACAGGCTCTTGTGCATTTGTTTGACCGCCGCGATGCGCTCCGGCGAAAAGCCGCGCCGGCGCAGGCCCTCGACGTTAAAACCGCGCACCGACAGCGGGTTGCCATCGACCATCATGAAAGGTGGCACGTCTTGCGACACATGGCTTGCAAAACCTGCCATCGCATGCGCACCCACTTTGGTGAACTGGTGCACCCCCGTCAGGCCTCCGATGATCACCCAATCGCCGATGTGCACGTGGCCGGCCAAGGTGGCGTTGTTGGCCAGGATGGCCTGGTTGCCCACTTGCACGTCATGCGCCAGGTGCACGTAAGCCATGATCCAGTTGTCATTGCCCACCCGCGTGACCCCCGCGTCTTGTGCCGTGCCCAAGTTGAAGGTGCAGAACTCACGGATGGTGTTGCGGTCGCCAATGTGCAACTCGGTCGGCTCGCCCGCGTACTTCTTGTCTTGCGGCGCCGCGCCCAGCGAGGCGAACTGGAAAATACGGTTGTCACGGCCAATGGTGGTGCGGCCCTCGATCACACAATGCGCGCCGATGGTGGTGCCCTCACCCACACGCACGTGCGGGCCGATCACGGCATACGGGCCAACGCTTACCGAGTCGGCAAGCTCGGCCTGGGGGTCGACGATGGCGGTCGGGTGGATGCTGGCCATGTGCGAGCCTGCCGGGTCAGGCAATGCGGCGCATCGTGCAGGTCAGCTCGGCCTCGACAGCCAACTCTTCACCGACCAAGGCACGTGCCTTGAACTTGCACACACCCGCCTTCATGCGCTCCAGCGTCACGTCGAGCGTGAGCTGGTCGCCCGGCTCGACAGGGCGCTTGAAGCGCGCCGCATCGATGCCTGCGAAATAGAACACCGTCTGGTCGTCGAGCGTGATATCGAGCGTCTCGATCGCGAGGATGGCGGCAGCTTGCGCCAGCGCTTCAAGCATCAACACACCCGGCATCACTGGGCGGTGCGGGAAGTGGCCGCTGAAATACGGCTCATTGATGCTGACGTTCTTCAGCGCCAAGATGCGCTTGTTCTTCTCGATCGAAATCACACGATCCACCAGCAAGATGGGAAAGCGGTGCGGCAATTTCTTGAGAATCTGGTGGATGTCCATCATGGTCAGGTCGTCTTCTTTTCAAGGGCCCGCAGGCGCTCTCGCAAGGCATGCAAGTTGCGCAGCGTGGCCGCATTTTTTTCCCAAGAGGCATTGTCGTCGATGGGGAACACGCCACTGTAGGTGCCGGCCTGGTGAATCGAGCGCGTGACCACACTGGCGGCCGAAATGTTCACACCGTCGGCCAGCTTCAGATGCCCCAGCACGATGGCACCTCCACCGAGGAAACAACGCGAGCCGATGACGGCACTGCCTGCCACACCCACGCACCCGGCCATCGCCGTGTGCGCGCCGACACGCACGTTGTGGCCGATCTGAACCAGGTTGTCGAGCTTGACGCCGTCTTCGAGCACGGTGTCTTCCAGTGCACCCCGATCAATGCAGGTGTTGGCCCCAATCTCGACATCGTTGCCGATGTGCACGCCACCCAGCTGCTCGATCTTCACTGCGCCCTCGGGGCTGGGCGCGAACCCGAAACCATCGGCACCGATCACAACGCCGCTGTGCACAATGCCGCGCTCGCCGATGTGGCAGCCGAAGCCGAGCGTCACTCGTGCAGAAAACCGGGTCGCTTTGCCGACACTGGCGCCTCGCCCAATGAAGCATTGAGCACCGATGACCGCACCCTCGCCGATGAGCACATCGGCTTCGATCACAACAAAGGGGCCGATGCTGGCGCCCGGTGCAACCGAGGCACTTGCATCCACCACGGCGCTGGGATGAACCCCCACCGTGGCGGCAGGGCGAATGCGGGCAGCCCACCACTGTGTCAGGCGGGCAAAGCCAAGATAAGCATCCGGCACCACCAAGGCTGAGCCGCGCGCCGCCGCAGCGTCTCGCATCGCGGGGCTCACAATCACGCAGCCTGCCTGCGATGAGGCCAGTTGGGACTGATATTTCGGGTTGGCGAGAAACGAGATGGTCGAAGGGCTTGCGCCTTCGAGCGGGCCGATCCGGGTGATGTGCAGGCCCGGGTCGCCGATCAGATCACCGCCCAGGTGGGCAGCGATTTCACCCAGCGTGGCCTCAGCCACCGGTCACTTTCCGCTTTGGGCGTTGAGGGCGTCGATCACCTTCTTGGTGATGTCGATGCGAGGGCTGGCAAAGATGACTTCCTGGACGATCAGGTCGTATTTTTCCTGGTCGGCAATCTGCTTGATGATCTTGTTGGCACGATCCACCAACGAAGCCAGCTCTTCATTGCGACGCTGGTTCAGGTCTTCCTGGTACTCGCGGCGTTTGCGCTGGAGTTCACGGTCTTGGTCGACCAGCTCTCGCTGGCGGCGCACCCGCTCTGATTCGCCCAGCGAAGGGCCTTCTTTGTCGAGCTTGTCGGCCGCGCTCTTGAGGCGGGCACCCAGGTCGGTGAGCTCTTTGTCGCGCTTGCCGAACTCGGCTTCGATCTTGGTGTAGGCGGCGCGTGCAGGCAGCGCATCACGCAAGACCTTGTCGCTGTTGACGTACCCGATCTTCAGATCCTGAGCCTGTGCGCTCCACCCTGCCAAGGCCAGGCAGGTGGCGAGCACCATGGACTTGATAAATGAGCTGTTCATTAGAACGCGGTCCCGATCTGGAATTGCAGACGCTGAATTCTATCTGTTGAGACATACCGGATCGGCTTGCCGTAGCTGAGCTTCAGCGGCCCTACTGGCGACACCCAGCTCAGGCCCAGGCCTGCTGAAACGCGCAGAGGGTCAGCGTAGTTTGGCGTCTGATCACCCCACACGTTACCCGCGTCCATGTAGGCAAAGATGCGCAAGGTGCGGTCGTTGCCGGCGCCAGGCACAGGCAGGTACAACTCGCTATTCACATTGAGCCGCTTGGTACCCCCCGTATAACCGCCAAGGGCGTCCACTGGCCCGAGTGAGCCCTGGTCAAAGGCCCGCACGGTGCCGAGGCCGCCGCCATAGAAGTTCTTGAAGATAGGGTACGGGCGACCCAGCAAGCCCTTGCCCAGACCCACTTCGGCATTGACGGCGAAGGTGTACTTCTTGGTCAGCGGCCAGTACTGTTGGTACTGCAGGTTGGTTCGCAGGTAGCGTGTGTCGCCCCCAGCACCCCACTCCACATTGACACGTTGGTAGCGGCCTTCATTGGGCACCAGGGCACTGTCGCGACCATCTCGCGTCCAGCCCAAGGTGATCGGCACCGAGCTGGCGCTGGCGCCGAAGTTTTCTTTCTGGATGAAGTAGTTGTTGGGCAAGCCGGTGGTCGTACCGCGGATTTCGGTGCGCTCGTAACCCGCACCAAAAAACACGGTGTCGTATTCGCTGAACGGCACGCCGAACCGGACTGAGGCACCTGGTGTCACCAGCTCGTACTCTTCGCCCTGGCTGTTGATGGGTTTCTGGGTGCGATAGAAGATGTCAAAGGCACGCGAGATGCCGTCGATGGTGAAGTACGGGTCGACCGCGCTCACCACCAGGGTGCGAGCCGATTTGCTGGTGTTGATGTCGATACCGAGGTAGTTGCCGGTGCCGAACACATTGTCTTGCCGCACCGAGGCAGACAGCGCCAACTTGTCGGCACTGGAGAAGCCCGCGCCGAGCGACAGGTTGCCGGTGGGCCGCTCCACCACCGTCATCGTGAGATCGACCTGGTCTTGTGCGCCCGGAACCTCATTGGTTTCGAGGTTCACTTCCTTGAAGTAGCCGAGGCGGTCAACACGGTCACGCGACAGCTTGATGCGCTGGCCGTCGTACCAGGACGATTCGAACTGGCGCAACTCGCGGCGAACCACTTCGTCGCGCGTGCGGCTGTTGCCGGCCACATTGATGCGGCGCACGTAAACCCGGCGCGCGGGGTCGGCCACCAAGGCCACCACCACCTGGCCAGTGGCACGGTCGATCTCGGGGCGGGCCTCAACGCGGGCAAACGCATAACCATAGGTGCCGAAGCGGTCGGTGAAGGCCTTGGTCGTCTCGGCCACCGACTCGGCACGGTAGGCCTCACCCGGACGAATCGTCACCAGGCTCTTGAAGTCTTCGTCCTTGCCCAGGTAGTCACCTTCGAGCTTGACCCCGGTGACGGTGTAGGGCTGGCCTTCGTTGATGGTGACGGTGATGGTGATGTCTTGTTTGTCGCTCGAGATGGCAACTTGCGTCGACTCGACCGAAAACTCCAGGTAACCGCGGTTCAGGTAATAGGCACGCAGCGACTCCAGATCGGCGGTCAGCTTGGAGCGCGAGTAGCGGTCGGCCTTGGTGTACCAGTTGAGCCAGCCCCCATCGTTGAGGTCGAACAGGCCCTTGAGCGTGCTCTCCGAGAAGGCCTTGTTGCCCTGGATGCGGATCTCGCCGATGTGCGAAGCCCCGCCTTCGGTGATGGTGAAGGTCACGTTGACGCGGTTGCGCTCTTGCGGCGTCACGGTGGTCACCACCTCCGCGGCGTAGAGGCTGCGTGTGAGGTATTGGCGCTTGAGCTCCTGCTCGGCGCGGTCGGCCAGGGCCTTGTCGAACGGCAAACCCTCTCCGATGCCGAAGTCTTTGAGCGACTTGACCAGGACTTCCTTGTCGAACTCCTTCAGGCCAACGAAGTCGATGTTGGCGATCACCGAACGTTCGTCGACGATCACCACCACCACGTCGCCATCGACCTCGACGCGCACATCTTTGAAGAGTCCGGTGGCAAACAGCGCTCGCAAGGCGGCAGCGCCCTTCTCATCGTTGTAGGTGTCACCGATGCGAAACGGCAACGAGGCAAACACAGTGCCGGCGTCGGAGCGCTGCAGGCCCTCAACGCGAATGTCTTTCAGCACGAAGGGCGTCACCGCCCAGGCCGAGCCTGCGTGCAAGGCAGCGGCGAGCGCGATCGAAAAGACGGTCGGGCGCAGGAAAGACGAGCGGGGGGGAGACGAGACAGGGAGAGTGCGCATGCAGTATTTATTGCAGGCCCAGGAGGCGGGCCACATCGTTGTAGAGAGCGAGCGACGTCATCATGAGCATGATGGCGACTCCGCCACGCTGCAGCCGCTCAAGCCATGCATCTGACGGGGGCTTCCCTGTCACTGCTTCGAAAAGATAATACATCAGGTGCCCACCATCGAGCACCGGCAGCGGCAGCAGGTTGAGCACACCCAGACCCACGCTGACCACGGCCAGAAAACCGAGGTAATAGGCCAAGCCGAGACGCACCGATTGGCCCGCGTAATCGGCAATCGTCAGCGGGCCGCTGAGGTTCTTGAGCGAGGCCTCACCGATCAACATGCGCCCGAGCATGCGCAGCGTGAGGGTCGAGACCTCCCAGGTGCGCGACACGGCATGCGAAAAGCCTTCCCAGGGGCCGTATTGAACGGTCACCATCTCAGGCGGCTTGCCCAGCGCCACATCGATGCGGCCGATTCGTTTGTCGCCTTCGGTGACCACGTTGGGCTGCACGCTGAGGTCGAGCACTCGTCCTTCGCGCTCCACTTGCCAGAGCATGGGGCTCTGCGCGGCACGACCCGCGCTCTCGCGGATCAGGCTGCGCAACTGCTCGCTGTCACTCACCGATGCGCCATCAATGCTGCGCACCACGTCGCCGTCACGCAGGCCGGCCTTGGCGCCGGCACCACCCGGGATCACCTTCGCAAGCAGCGCGGTGTCACCGCTGTAGGGTGCGCCCAAGCCGATGCTGCGCAACAACTTGGCGTCAATGTCCTTGGCACCCAGGGTGTCGAGTTCGAGCACGGCGGCACGTTGACCACGCCCCTGCCCGTCACTGACCATCAGGTGCAGCCGCTGGCTCTGCAACACGGCTTGGGTGACCTCCCAGCGCAGGTCAGTCATCGAACGCACGTCTTGCCACTGCGCGCCGTCGAGCGAATAAGCCCGCACCCAATCGCCAGCGCGCAGCCCGGCGCGCTCGGCCAGGCTGGCTGCCACGGGCGCACCGAAGCGGGCTTTGGGTTCGTCAACACCGATCCAGTTGGCCGCTGCATACAGCACGACAGCCAGCAGCAGATTGGCCACCGGCCCCGCCGCCACCACCGCCGTGCGCTGCCACAAGGGCTTGCGGTTGAAGGCCATGGACAGCTCGTTGGATGCCACCGGGCCCTCACGCTCGTCAAGCATGCGCACGTAGCCGCCCAAAGGCAGCGCCGACAACACAAATTCGGTGCTGTCGGGTGTGGCTTGGCGGCGCCAGATCACCTTGCCGAAACCGACCGAGAAGCGCAACACCTTCACACCACAAGCCCGCGCCACACGGTAGTGGCCGTACTCATGGATAACGATGAGCACGCCCAGCGTCACGATGAAAGCCAAGACAGTGATCATGTCGAGCGCAGCCCGGTCACCCGCTGCTCGGCCGCACGCCGCGCTTGCGCGTCGAGTGCGAGCAGGCCTTCCACCGAGCGGCAGGCATCTGGGGTGGGAGAGACGGTGTCGAGCGTGTGCGCATTCACGCTGTGAATCTGATCGAAGCGGATGGTTCCCGACAAGAAGGCGGCCACCGCCACTTCGTTGGCTGCGTTCAACACGGCCGTGCTGCCTTCAGTTCCACGCAAGGTGTCCCACGCCAACTGCAAACCGGGGTAGCGCGTCATGTCGGCCGGCTCGAAATGCAGGCTGGCGAGGCGCGTGAAGTCGAGCGCCGACGCCCCCGACTCAATGCGCTCGGGGAACGACAGCCCGTAGGCAATGGGCACCCGCATGTCGGGTGTGCCGAGTTGGGCCAGCACCGAGTTGTCGCGACACACGACCATCGAATGGATGATGCTTTGCGGGTGAATGACCACGCGAATCTGCTCGGGTGTGAGGTCAAACAACCAGCGGGCCTCGATCACCTCGAGCGCCTTGTTCATCATGGTGGCCGAGTCGACCGAGATCTTGCGGCCCATCACCCAGTTGGGGTGGGCGCAGGCCTCGTCAGGCGTCACGCTGGCCAGGCTGGCGGGGTCACGCTGGCGAAACGGGCCGCCCGAGGCAGTGAGCACGATGTGGTCGATGCGCTCGCCCCAGGTGCTGCGGTCTTCGGGCAGGCATTGAAAGATGGCGGAATGTTCGCTGTCGATCGGCAGCAGCGTCGCCCCCCCCTCGCGCACCGCCTGCATGAAGAGCGCACCACCAACCACCAGCGCCTCTTTGTTGGCCAGCAGCAGCCGCTTGCCGGCACGTGCAGCCGCCATGCAGGGCTGCAGGCCGGCCGCGCCAACGATGGAGGCCATCACTGCATCCACATCAGGGTGGGCTGAGATAGAGGCCAAGGACTCCGCGCCGTCCATCACTTCGGTGCGCACACCGGCTGCGCGCAAGCCATCGCGCAGCAACTTTGCCTGTGCGGGTTGAGGCATCACGGCAAAGCGCGGCTTCCATTCCAAACACTGGGCCAGCAAGGTATCAACGCGGCTGTGGGCACTCAACGCGAACACCTCGTAGCGATCACGGTGGCGCGACATCACGTCGAGCGTGTTGGCGCCCACGCTGCCGGTCGAACCGAGGATGCAGACGCGCTGGCGGGTTGAAGAGATCTGGGCCATGCGGGTCAGAGGGTGCTCAAGGCCATGGCGATGGGGAACACGGGCAAGAGCGCATCCACACGGTCGAGCACGCCGCCATGACCGGGCAGCAGGCCACTGCTGTCCTTGGCGCCTGCGCTGCGCTTGACCAGAGACTCGACCAGATCGCCAACGATGCTCATGGCGCTGAGAAACACCAGGATCAACACCAGCCCGGCCACATCAAAGCGATTGAGCAGCACGCTGAACACGCTGGCCGAGTCGATCTGCGCCAGGTTCCAGTGCTTGTCTGCCAAGATCCACGCGAGCGCCAGCAGCTGCACCCCCAGCATGCCGCTCCAGGCACCCTCCCAGCTCTTGCCAGGGCTGATGGCCAAGGCCAGCTTGCGGCGCCCGAAGGCCTTGCCGCCGAAGTAAGCCGCGATGTCGGCTACCCACACCAGGCAAAAGATCGACAGGATGAAGTTGATGCCCGTGGCCTTGGCGCTGGAAAGCGCCAGCCACGCCGTCCAAATGGCTGCGGCACCCAACAACCAGCGCGCCACGCGTGGCACGGTGTGCCAAGCACCTGGGCCCACTTTCAGCGCCAATGCGCCACCCAGCACCCAGACACCAAACGCGACCCACCAGGCGATGCTCGGCCCTACCCGCACCCAGCCGGCCCACATTGCCAGGCCACAAGCGGCAGCCACCACCAGCCCCATCACCACAGCCACCGCGCCTGATGCCGAATTGAGCCGGCCCCATTCCCAGGCCGCAGCCCCCGCCATCAACAACATCAACAATGCAAACGGCCAAGCCATCGGCGCAAACAGCGCCGGCAGCAGAAAAGCCAACATCACGAGCGCTGTGATGACCCGTTGTTTGAGCATGCTCAGGCCTTCGCTGTCTGCGGCTGGTCGGCGGACGACACCAGCCCGAAACGGCGGTCGCGACGGGCATAGTCGGCCAGGGCGGCATCAAGCTGGGTTTCGCCAAAGTCGGGCCACAGGCAATCGCTGAAGACCAGCTCGGAGTAGGCCGCCTGCCACAGCAGAAAGTTGCTGATGCGCACCTCACCGCCGGT
Source organism: Rhizobacter sp. (assembly GCA_046598195.1). Lineage (GTDB taxonomy): Bacteria > Pseudomonadota > Gammaproteobacteria > Burkholderiales > Burkholderiaceae_C > Rhizobacter. The sequence continues at coordinate 13,909 of JBKJJF010000106.1, forward strand.
GCGAATGAAGAGGTCGGGGTCGGGCGCGTAGTTCATCGCCATGAAACGCGACAGCGTGGTTTCATTGAGCGAGGCAGCCGGCACGCCGGTTTCGATGGCTTGCCGGCAGGCCTGCACCACATCCCAGCGGCCACCGTAGTTGAAGGCGACCGACAGGTTGATGCGGCTGTTGTGTTGGGTCGAGCGTTCGGCTTCGTCGAGCGCGGCACGCACCCGATCGGACACCTGCGACAGATCGCCCACGATGCGAACCCGCACCCCCTCACCCACCATCTTGGTGAGGTACTTCGACACGGTCACCAGCACCAAGCTCATCAGGCCCGATACCTCTTCGGTGGGGCGCTTCCAGTTTTCGGAAGAAAACGCAAACACCGTGACGTACTCGATGCCGCGGTCAGCGCAAGCGCGCACCGTGCGCATCAGCGCATCAACGCCCTGCTTGTGGCCGAAAAAGCGCGGCATGAAGCGCTTCTTGGCCCAGCGGCCGTTGCCATCCATGACGATGGCCACGTGGCGCGGAATGCGGTTGGCGGAATCCACGAATGTGGTCAGCTCTGCGGCAGGAAGGTGGGAAATCGCGACCGCATCAGACGGCCATGATCTCCGCTTCCTTGGCCGAAGTCATGCGGTCGATTTCGGCGATCACACGGTCGGTGAGCTTTTGCACCTCATCAAGCGAGCGGCGCTCGTCGTCTTCGGTGATTTCCTTGTCCTTGAGCAGACGCTTCGCCTGGTCGTTGCCGTCGCGGCGCAGGTTGCGCACGGCGATCTTGGCGTCTTCACCGGCGTTGCGCACCACCTTGGTCAGGTCGCGGCGGCGCTCTTCGCTGAGCGCGGGCATCGGCACACGCAGCAGGTCGCCTTGGGTGGCGGGGTTGAGGCCGAGATCCGACTCGCGAATAGCTTTTTCGATCTTCTGGCCCATGCCCTTTTCCCACGGCTGGACGCTGATGGTGCGTGAATCAAGCAGCGTCACGTTGGCCACCTGGCTGATGGGCACCATCGAGCCGTAGTAGTCCACCTGCACTTGGTCCAGGATGCCGGGGTGGGCACGGCCGGTGCGAATCTTCTGCAGTTCGTTCCTGAACGACTCAATCGACTTGGCCATCTTTTGTTCGACCGTCTTGCGGATGTCTGCAATGCTCATGTTGCTGCTCCTGAGATCAAACGTGGACGAGGGTGCCCTCGTCCTCGCCCATCACCACCCGCTTGAGTGCGCCGGCCTTGAAGATGCTGAACACCTTGATCGGCAGCTTCTGGTCGCGGCACAGCGCAAAGGCGGTCGCATCCAGCACCTGCAGATTGCGGGCGATGGCTTCATCAAAACTGACTCGCGTGTAGCGAGTGGCCGTCGGGTCTTTTTTGGGGTCGGCGGTGTAGACACCATCGACCTTGGTGGCCTTGAGCACGATCTCTACACCCATCTCGGCACCGCGCAGCGCAGCCGCCGTGTCGGTGGTAAAGAACGGGTTGCCCGTGCCGGCCGCAAACACCACCACCTTGCCCTCTTCGAGGTATTGCAAGGCCTTGGGGCGCACATAGGGCTCGACCACCTGCTCGATGGCAATGGCCGACATCACGCGCGCGATCATGCCTTCTTGGCGCATGGTATCGGCGAGCGCCAGCGAGTTCATCACGGTGGCCAGCATGCCCATGTAGTCGGCCGTGGCGCGGTCCATGCCCACCGCACCGCCCGCGACGCCGCGAAAGATGTTGCCGCCACCAATGACCACAGCCACTTCGCAACCCAGCTGGGTGACTTCTTGAATCTCGCGCACCATGCGAACGATGGTGGCGCGGTTGATGCCATAGGCATCGTCGCCCATCAGGGCTTCACCCGACAGCTTGAGCAGGATGCGCTTGTACGCCGGCATGCGGAGTTCCTTCAGAGATGGCTTTCGACAGTGGCGTTGAAGTCTATCCGCGAAGCGGGGCGACAACGCCCCGTTGTCGTTCACAGACCGAGAGAATCAGCCGCCCTTGGCGGCAGCCACTTGCGCAGCCACTTCGGCCGCAAAATCGTCGACCTTCTTCTCGATGCCTTCGCCCACCACGTAGAGCGTGAACGCCTTGACGTCGGTGTTGACTGCCTTCAGGTGTTGCTCGACGGTTTGCTTGCCGTCGGCAGCCTTCACGAACACCTGATTGAAGAGGCTGACCTCTTTCAGGTACTTGGTGACCGAACCTTCAACCATCTTGGCGACAATCTCGGGCGGCTTGCCCGATTCGGCAGCCTTGAGTGCCGCCACCGAGCGCTCTTTTTCGATCAGCGCGGCGGGCACGTCAGACGAGGCCAGCGATACCGGCTTCATGGCGGCCACGTGCATGGCCACATCTTTGGCGGCGACTTCGTCACCGGTGAACTCAACGATCACGCCAATGCGCGTGCCGTGCAGGTAGCTCGCCAATTTGCCGCCGTCGGCATAACGCTTGAAGCGGCGGATCGACACGTTTTCACCGATCTTGCCGATCAGGCCCTTGCGCACGTCTTCCACCGTCGGGCCGAAGCTGGCTTGCGACAGCGGCAGAGCCGAAAGCGCCGCCACGTCGGCCGGGTTGTTCTTGGCCACCAGCTCGGCCACGGCGTTGGTGAACGCCAGGAAGTCGTCGTTCTTGGACACGAAGTCGGTTTCGCAGTTAACTTCAATCAGGGCACCGGTGGTACCGGTAACCGATGCAGCGACCACGCCTTCGGCGGTCACGCGCGAAGCGGCCTTGCCGGCCTTGCTGCCGAGCTTGACGCGCAACAGTTCTTCAGCCTTGTCGAAGTCACCTTCGGCTTCGGTCAAGGCCCTCTTGCACTCCATCATGGGGGCGTCGGTCTTGGCGCGCAGTTCGGCGACCATGCTTGCGGTAATTGCAGCCATTTCAAATCTCCTGTGGGCTCGGGGCGGGCCAGCGCGGGCTGGCCGCAGGATTCATCTTGTGTCGAAAAAAAGGGGCTGTAGCAGCCCCTTTTTGTGCTCACCGCGAGGGTGAAGCGGGGGCATTCGCTCAGGCGTTTTCGCTGACTTCCACGAACTCGTCGCCTTCGGCAGACACGGCCTGCACCACCTCATTGGTGGCGTTGGCGCGACCTTCCAGCACGGCGTCGGCCACAGCGCGGGCGTAAAGCGCCACTGCCTTGGACGAGTCGTCGTTGCCAGGAATCACGTAGTCGATGCCTTCAGGCGAGTGGTTGGTGTCCACCACGCCAATCACCGGAATGCCCAGCTTTTTGGCTTCGGCCACGGCAATCTTGTGGTAGCCCACGTCAATGACGAACATGGCATCAGGCAGCGCAGTCATGTTCTGGATGCCGCCGATGTCTTTTTCCAGCTTGGCCAGGTCGCGCTGGAACAAGAGCGCTTCTTTCTTGATGCGGATTTCGGTGCCGGCTTCGATCTGAGCCTGCATGTCTTTCAGCTTCTTGAGCGAACCCTTGACCGTCTTGAAATTGGTCATCATGCCGCCGAGCCAGCGCTGGTCGACGTAGGGCATGCCGGCGCGCTGCGCTTCCAGGGCGATCACTTCGCGAGCTTGGCGCTTGGTGCCGATCATCAGGATGGTGCCGCGCTTGGAAGCAAGCTGGCGAACGAACTTCATCGCGTCGGTGAAGAGCGGCTGCGTCTTCTCGAGGTTGATGATGTGAATCTTGTTGCGATGGCCGTAGATGTACGGGGCCATCTTCGGGTTCCAGAAGCGGGTTTGGTGGCCAAAATGGACACCGGCTTCCAGCATTTCACGCATGGTGACTGACATAAGCACTCCAAAGGTTGGTTCTAGAATCCAGCCTGAATTGCGACGCCCTGCAAGAGGACACGCGCAACACCTTTAAACAGCCGGATTCGCGATTTTGTTGACCCACGCCAGCTCGACATGAGCTGCATTCAGGTAAACCCGCGGAGTATAGCAGGCCTTCTCACCCTCCCATGACGAAAGACCTGACCGCTGCCCGTGATGCCATGCTCCAGGGCCGGCTGCGCTCGGTTGATGCCCTGGCAGCGAGCCGGGCCAGCGCTGACACCGCCGCCAACAAGCACACCTACATCCGTCGCTTTGACACACAGGCGCTGGTGACCGCGCAGGCCGTGGATGCGACATTTGCCGCCGGAGTGCCCTTGCCATGCTTGGCCGGGCTGGCCGTCAGCGTGAAAGCCTTGTTCGACGTGCAAGACCACACCACCTGCGCCGCGTCGCGTGTGCTGGCCAACGCGCCAGCGGCCGCGAGCGACTGCCCCGCTGTGGCCCGCCTGCGCGCCGCTGGCGCCGCGCTCTGCGGCCACACCAACATGACAGAGTTCGCGTTTTCCGGTGTCGGCATCAACCCCCACCACGGCACACCGCCCAACGCTGCCACGCTGGCCCTCGACCCACAGCCGCGCATTCCCGGCGGCTCCACCTCCGGAGGGGCAGTTTCGGTGGCCAGTGGCGCCGCCTGGGCTGCGCTTGGCTCCGACACCGGTGGCTCGATCCGCATTCCCGCCGCGCTGCAAGGCCTGGTGGGCTTCAAGAACACCGCGCGGCTCACGCCCACCGAAGGCGCCATCCCGTTGTCGACAACGCTGGACACCGCCTGTGCCATCACCCGCTCAGTGCGTGACGCGGTGTTGTTGCACGAAGTGCTGGCAGCACGCCGCGTGTCGCTCGTGCAGCGACCCTTGAATTCACTTCGCCTCGGTGTGCCAGCGCGCTTGCTCGACGGCATGGACGCTGGTGTGGCCACCGCCTTTCAGCGCACCCTGAACACATTGCGCCGCGCCGGCGCACACATCGAAGACATCCACCTGACCGAGCTCGACGAGCTGGCCTCGATCAACGCCACCGGCGGCTTCTCTGCTGCCGAAAGCTGGGCCTGGCATCGCACGCTGATCACCCAGCAGCAGGCCGACTACGATCCCCGTGTCGCGCAGCGCATTCGCCGTGGCGAAACCATGAGCGCTGCCGACTACATCACCCTTCAACACGCCCGCACCGACTGGATCACCCGCATGACGACCACGCTGCAGCGCTTCAACGCGCTGCTCAGCCCCACCGTGCCCATCGTCGCCCCCACCATCGCCAGCCTGGCGAGCGACGAGGCCTTCTTTGCTGTCAACGCACAACTGCTTCGCAACCCCGCGGTCGTCAACATGCTCGATGGCTGCGCGCTGTCACTGCCCTGCCACCTGCCCGGCGAGATGCCGGTCGGCCTGATGGTCTGGAGCCATGCGATGCAAGACGACACCGTACTCGATGTGTCTCTTGCCATCGAAGCCACGCTCACCGAAGGGGCGCACTGATGCGTGTCGCCGTGATCGGCGCCGGCATCGTCGGCGTGACCTCTGCCTATGAGCTGGCCGCCGACGGCCACGAGGTGACCGTGTTCGAGCGGCGTGGCAGCGTGGCTGCCGAAGCCAGCTTCGCGAATGCGGGCGTGGTCGCGCCAGGCCATGTGGCGCCTTGGGCTGCGCCGGGTTTGCCGTGGCAGGTGTTGAGCCAGTTGTTTCGCAAGCACACCCTGCTGCGCCTGGATCCGCGCCTCGGCGCCAGCGGCCTGCGCTGGATGTGGCGCAGCTGGCGCGCGTCCAGCCCGCAGAGCTACCGCAGCAACCGTGCACGCCTGCAACGGCTGGCGCGCTACAGCAAGGATCGACTGAACCACCTCACCAAGGCGCTGCACCTCGACTACGAGCGAGCCGAGGGCTACCTGGTGCTGCTGCGTTCGGCACAAGACGCCGCGCGGGCCCAACCGGGCCTCGCCATGCTCACAGACGCCGGGGTGCGCTTCCAGATGCTCGACGCTGAGCACTGCCGCCGCGTCGAGCCCGGGCTCAACCCGCAGGCCGAGTTGCACGCCGGCATCCACCTCGCGCAAGACGAGGTGGGCAACTGCCGCCAGTTCGCCCTGCTTTTGCGCGAGCAAGCCGAGCGCCTGGGCGCCACATTCCGCTTCAACACCACCGTGCAATCGATCGAACCCGGCAAAACACCGCGCGTGACCAAGGTGTACGCGCCGATGGAAGAGTCGACCTGGCTGAACCCCGAGGCCGTGAAGCTGGATGGCCCGTCGACTGACGTGTTGCCCTTCGAGCCCGAGACCGAGAGCTTCGACGCCGTCGTGGTGTGCGCTGCACTGGATGCCGCCGACTTGCTGCGCCCGCACGGCATCAAGCTGCCCCTCGCACCGGTGTACGGCTACTCGGTCACGGCGCCACTGCGCAACCTGCACATTCACCCCGATGTCGGCCCACGTGCCGCCGTGATGGACGAGCGCTACAAAGTGGCGGTCAGCCGCTTCGGCACGCGCCTGCGTGTGTCAGGCAGCGCCGAGCTGGGCGGCTCACTGCAACGCAACAACGAGGCCTCACTCAACACGCTGTACAAGGTACTCAATGATTGGTTTCCAGGCGCAGCCCACATGAGCCAGGCCCAGGTTTGGAAAGGGGCGCGGCCCACGCTGCCTGATGGCCCGCCCGTGCTCGGCGCCAGCGGCTTGGCAGGCGTGTGGCTCAACCTGGGTCATGGCGCGAACGGTTGGGCGCTGGCCTGCGGTTCGGGGCGCGTCCTTGCCGACGCCATCGGCGGGCGAGCCGCCGGCATCGATGTTGAAGGGCTCGGTGTGGAGCGCCTTCACCTTTGAAGGGCAACCCGTGATCGAACGCATCCTGAGCCACCCCAACAACTGGCCCCTGCACAACACGGCCAGCTCACGCCTGATCGAACAACAAGCCCTGGCTGGCGTTGAAGCGCACACGCTGATGCGCCGTGCCGGCACGGCCGTGGCGGCACTGGCGCGGGCGTTGCGCCCCCACGCACGCAGCGCCTGGGTCGCCTGCGGGCCGGGCAACAACGGTGGCGATGGGCTTGAAGCGGCCATCCAGCTGATGGCGGCAGGCCTGCAAGTTGAAGTGACACTCGCAGCGGATGCCGCGCGCCTGCCCAGCGACGCGCAAGATGCCCTGAAGCGCGCGCAAGCGGCCGGTGTGGCGATCTCCAGCACGCGCTTGTCACAGGCCACACCCGACATCGCCATCGACGCCTTGCTCGGCCTCGGTGCACACCGCGAGCCCAGTGGCGAGCTGGCGAACTGGGTGACCCAGCTCAACGCGCTGCCCTGCCTGGTGCTCGCGGTCGATTTGCCCTCGGGCCTGAATGCAGACACCGGCCAGCCACATGGCAGCCTCAGTGTCGTGGCCACACACACGCTGGCCCTGCTGACACTCAAGCCAGGCCTGTTCACCGGCTCGGGGCGTGACCTCGCCGGTGAGGTGTGGTTCGATGCCTTGGGGGTCAACATCAGCAGTGCGCCTCCCGTGGCTTGGCTCGCCAACACCAGCGCGCCCGCCACACCCCGCCGACACGCGCAGCACAAAGGCAGCTTCGGCGACGTGGCCGTGGTGGGCGGTGCGCCCGGCATGGTCGGTGCCGCACTGCTGGCGGCTCGGGCGGCGCATGCGGCGGGCGCGGGGCGGGTGTTTGTTAATTTGCTCGACCCCCACGCGCCGGGGCTCGACCCGCAGCGGCCCGAGCTGATGTTTCGCCCGGCGTGGTGGGAAGGGCCTGCCGATGTGCTGCGTCAATCCACCGTGGTCTGTGGCTGCGGCGGTGGTGACGCGGTGCGCAAAGTGTTGCCGCGGTTGCTGAGCTCCGCAGGGCGCCTTGTGCTGGACGCCGACGCGCTCAACGCCGTCGCATCCGACAGCGCGTTGCAACAACTGCTGACCGCACGTCGCTCGCGCGACCGGGAAACCGTGTTGACACCCCATCCACTCGAAGCCTCTCGCTTGCTGGGCTCGAGCACAGGCGCGGTGCAAGCTGATCGCTTGGTCGCCGCCCAGCAGCTGGCCGAGCGCTTCAACTGCGTGGTTGTGCTCAAGGGCTCGGGTTCGGTGGTCGCGGCAGCCTTCGGCACACCATCGATCAACGCCAGCGGCAATGCCGCGTTGGCCACCGCTGGCACCGGCGATGTACTCGCCGGATGGCTGGGTGGCTGCTGGTCAACCACCAGCACCAGAGCACTGCAGGCCGCCCGGCACGCGACCTGGCTTCACGGCCACGCCGCCGACCGCTACGAGTTCAGCCCGTTGCGCGCGGCAGACCTGATCGAGGCGATGCACACTGCAGCGCCCATTTGATCAGCGCCGACGCGTCGACTTGCTGGCCGACTGGCGTGCAGCCGACTTGGCAGCACGCACCGGGTGCGCTGTGGGCGAGCCCTTCTTGCCCGCCGCGCTGCTCTTGCGCGCCTTGGTTGCAGCCTTGACAGCACGATCGGCCTCCTTGACGGCAGCCAGTTCGGCCACCGGGCCCGAGGTCTTGTCGCCGCCCGCCTTGTCGCGCTTGGCGCGGGCCACGAGCGCAACGTCATCACCCTCATGCACCATGCGGAAGTCAATCTTGCGGCCGTCGAGGTCAACGCGGCTCACCTGCACCCGAACGCGCGAGCCCACGGCATAACGCACACCGGAGCGTTCGCCGCGCAGCTCTTGCCGAGCCTCGTCGAAGCGGAAGTATTCGCCACCCAATTCGGTGATGTGAATCAGCCCCTCGACGTACAAACCGTCCAAGGTGACAAACAGGCCGAAGCTCGTGACCGCGCTCACCGTGCCGCCAAATTCTTCGCCCAGGTGCTCGCGCATGTAGCGGCACTTGAGCCAGGCTTCGACATCGCGTGAGGCTTCATCTGCACGCCGTTCGTTGGCGCTGCAATGGGCGCCGGTGGCCTCCCATTGTTCGTCTTCGGCGCCTGCGCCCTTGCGCGCCTTGGTACCGGCTTCGAGGGCACCACTCAGCAGGTTGTAGCGTTTGCTTTGCAGCAGCGCCTTGATGACACGGTGCACCAGCAGGTCGGGGTAGCGCCTGATCGGGCTGGTGAAGTGCGTGTAGGCCTCATACGCCAGCCCGAAGTGGCCGCTGTTGGTGCCCGTGTAAATGGCTTGCTGCATCGAGCGCAGCAGCATGGTGTGAATCTGTTGCGCGTCGGGCCGGTCTTTGGTGGCGGCGGCAATCACCTGGTACTCGCCCGGCTTCGGGTCGTCGCTGATGCTCAAGCCCAGGCCGAGCTGCTTCAAGTAGTTTTGCAGCAGCGTCTTCTTCTCGGGCGTGGGGCCTTCGTGCACTCGGTACAGCGACGAGTGTTTGGCCTGGGCGATGAAATCGGCCGAGCACACATTCGCAGCCAGCATCGCCTCTTCGATCAACTTGTGCGCTTCGGTGCGGGTGCGCGGCACGATCTTTTCGATGCGGCCGTTGTCGTCACAGACGATTTGGGTCTCGGTGGTTTCGAAGTCAACCGCACCGCGCTTGGCGCGCTCTTTCAGCAGGGCGCGATAGACCTCATGCAAGTGCAGCAGGTGCGGCACCAGGTCTTTGCGCCGCGCCGCCTCGGGCCCGCGTGTGTTCGACAGGATTGCCGCCACCTCGTTGTAGGTGAAGCGCGCGTGCGAGCAGATCACCGCTGGGAAAAACTGGTACGCGTGGATCTCGCCGGTGTTGGTGATGAGCATGTCACACACCATCGCCAAGCGGTCTTCATTGGGGTTCAGCGAGCACAGGCCGTTGGAGAGTTTCTCCGGCAGCATCGGGATGACACGTCGCGGGAAATAAACCGACGTGGCACGCTCGTAAGCGTCATCGTCGATCGGCTCGCCTGGCTTCACGTAGTGGCTCACGTCGGCGATCGCCACCACCAGGCGCCAGCCTTCGAAGGCGGTCTTGCCACGCCCGGTTTTGGCGGGCTCGCAGTACACGGCGTCGTCGAAGTCGCGTGCGTCTTCGCCGTCGATGGTGACCAGCGGCACATCCGTGAGATCGATGCGGTCGCGCCGGTCGGTCGGTCGAATCTTGTCGGGCAGGCCAGCTGCCTGCGACAGCGTCTCGGGAGAGAAGCGGTGTGGCACGTCGTACTTGCGCACCGCGATCTCGATTTCCATACCAGGGTCGTCGATCTCGCCCAGCACCTCGGTCACGCGGCCCATCGGTTGCGAATACAGCGACGGCGACTCGGTCAACTCAATGGCCACCACCTGCCCCACGGTCGCACTCGCAATCGCGTTTTTGGGCACCATGATGTCTTGCCCGTAGCGCTTGTCTTCGGGCGCGACGAGCCAGATGCCGCTCTCGTGCAACAAACGCCCAATGATGGGTGTCTTCTTGCGCTCGAGGATTTCAAGCACACGCCCTTCAGGCCGGCCTTTGCGGTCGTAGCGAATGACGCGCGCCTTCACACGGTCGCGGTGCAAGACCGCCCGCATCTCCTGCGGCGAAAGATAGAGATCAGGCTGGCGGTCATCGCGCACCAGAAAGCCGTGCCCATCACGGTGACCTTGCACCGTGCCCTCAACTTCGCTCATCAGTTCGGCACCGATGGCTGAAGCGTTTGAAAAATTTGTTTGTTTGATGATAAGATCCAAGACTTCCTGAAATGCCCAGGTGGCGGAATTGGTAGACGCACTAGTTTCAGGTACTAGCGGGTAACTCCGTGGAGGTTCGAGTCCTCTCCTGGGCACCAAGACAGAGATAAA
>JBKJJF010000270.1:0-4418 GCA_046598195.1 Rhizobacter sp.
TATGAAGGGCTCCACCAGCTGTCGACGCTTCTGTTGGCTGCAGCTTAACTTCAGCTATGGGCAGCCAGGCGCCGACCAACGGCTGCTCGTGGCCTGCTGCCCATAGCTGAAGTTAAGCTGCAGCCAACAGAAGCGTCGACAGCTGGTGGAGCCCTTCATAATCAAGATCTGACCCCGTTTGTTCGAGATGCCTCACGTTTCATCATGGATAAATTCTTGCTTCAGCAGCAGGTGCTCGAACGGCTCGCCGAAGACCTGCTGCAGGCCGAACAGGCAGCGCGGGCAGCCCATGAAACGGCGACTCACGAAGAAAGCGTCGCCGAAAACAAATACGACACATTGGGTCTCGAAGCTGCCTACCTGGCCACCGGCCAAGCTCGTCGCGCCGACGCCATCCGCAAGGCGATGGCCAATTGGCGCCAATTCCGCCCGCGCCCCTACGACGCCAGCAAAGGTATACAGCTCGGCGCGCTGGTCTGCCTAGTCGATTCCGCCGACAAGCAGCAACAGCTCTTTCTCGGCCCGGATGGGGGCAGCATGAAGTTGGTCAGCGGCGCTCAGCTCGTTCAGGTCATCAGCAGCGAAGCCCCGTTGGGCAGGGCCATGCTGGGCAAATGCGAGGGTGATGAGGTGTCGATACAGGTCGCTCCATTCCGACAGCAGTTCGAGGTGCTGCGGGTTCATTAAGCCGCCAGCAAGTTCACCGGCCGCCCACGCTGAATTTGTCGAATTCGAGCCCCGCTGTCCGAGCGCGAGCATGTCTTCGACGGTTTCTACCGACGTGGCCGGGCAGACGAGCCCGGCACTGGCCTGGGCTTGGCCATCGTGCGCGGTGTGGCGCAGCGGCATCGGGCGCAGGTGCCGCTGGCGGAGCCGGTGCGGGGAGGCTTGCGGGTCACGTTGAGTTTCGGCGCAGGCACGGTGCCTGCGCGACCCGCCGCGTGATCGAATCCGCTTCGATGTGAACGGCTAAGCGGCGATGTCGAAACTCAACCCGGCCCGTTCTTGCAAACGCCGCACCAAGACCAGGCCCATCGCCGCGCCCGGCGTCCACACGCCGCCGCTGGCCACCGAACGGTCAACGTCTTGCACCAGGCACAGCGCGCTCTCGCTGATCAGCTTGCAGGTCGAGCCGTAGCCGGGATCACGATCGCCCTTGACCACGGCGCTCAGGGGCTGGCCCTTGGCCGTCTCGCCGCTGAACAACACTTCGTAGCGGCCGGTCTCGCGCTCGTGCTGGCTCGGGCCCTGGCCCGGCTTGGGCAGGGCCAGGCGCAGCAGCGCGCGTGTGGGGGCCCAGCCGAGCGCCAGACCCTGTAATCGCGTGTTGCGCGCCAAGGTCTTCGCACGGCGCTCGCCGCCGGGGCCGTCGCCAGTGAGCATGCGTTCGTCGTAAACGAAGTCGCGGCCCCAGGCATGGCCGAGCAAGGCATGCGTGCGGTGCACATTCTTGGTGTTGATCGCGGCCATCACGAAAGGCCCGGTCCAGGACTTCGCGGCCGTGTCGTAAGCGGCCGATTCAACCGCCGGCTGCGCTGGCCCTCGGAAACCCGGCACCAGCGCAAAGGGGTCGGTCATCAAGCGCGCGAGCGCCGGGTCACGGCCCATGGCCTCGACCGTGGCCAGTGCGCTGGCCATCGTGCCGCCGGAAAAGCCGCCCTTCATCACGCGCACGCGGCCGCGCACCTGCTTCAGCGGCGCACCGAAGCGGCGCTGGGCTTCGCTTTGCAGGTAAAGCACGCCCAGGTCGAAGGGGATCGAGTCGAAGCCGCAAGAGAACACGATGCGTGCACCGCTGGCGCGCGCTGCAGCCTCGTGGCGCGTGATCATCTGCGCCATCCAGCCCGGCTCGCCGCACAGGTCCACATAGTCGGTGCCGGCGTCGGCGCACGCGCGCAGCAGCGGCTCGCCGTACAGCTGATAGGGCCCGACCGTGCTGATCACCACGTTGGTCTGTGCCACCAGCGCGGCCAGCGACGCCGCGTCGGTGGCGTCGGCCTGTAGCAGCGGCACGGTCTCTGGCGCCCCGATCAGGCGGCGCACGTGGCCCAGCTTGTCGCGGCTGCGCCCGGCCATGGCCCAGGCCACCCGCCCGCCGGCGCCATAGGTGTTGTTCAGATACTCGGCCACCAGCCGGCCGGTGAAGCCTGTAGCGCCAAAGACGATCAGGTCGAAGGGCTTGCTGTCCATGCCGCATCGTCGCATGCCGGGTGGGCGACGATGCGGTTGCCGACGGCGAAGAAAATTCCAGGCTGAGAGGCCGCGTTCACCCGGGCGCTGTGTGCCGACGAGCAGGGTTTTGGCCTGCACCCGCTTTGCGGATCGACGCCTTGCGCAGCCCGCCGACTTGCCCTGTCCTGAGCTTGTCGAAGGGTCAGATGGGCGAACGGAGTGGGAAAAACAAAAAACTCTCACCCTCTGCGGCTGAACAGCTGCGCGTAGTCGGTGCCGGCGGGGTCGAGTCGGCGCCGGCGTCAGGGTGTTGCGGCGCGCGTGCACGCCACCACACCAGGCCGGTGAGGGTCACCGCCGCCAGGGCCAGGCCAGAGATCGCATAGAGCGGGTAGGTGGCGTTCACAACACCCCACGCTCGCGTAGCTGTGCTTCTTGCTCGGGCGTGATGCCCAGCTCGCGCAACACCGCCTGCGTGTCTTCACCGAGCGTGGGTGCACGGCGGGTGATGCGCCCCGGCGTGGCGCTCAGCTTGGGCACGATGCCGGGCACGTCGAGCGACAAACCATCGGCCGAGGTGATGCGCTCGATCATGCCGCGGGCACGGTAGTGCGGGTCTTCGGCGATGTCGCGTGCGGTGTACAGGCGACCGGCCGGCACCTGGGCGGCGTTGAGCGCGTCCAGCACGGCGGCCACGCTGCGCGATTGGGTCCAGTCGGCGATGGCGGCATCGATCTCGGCCACCCGCGCCACGCGCGCGGCGTTGCCCACCAACGTGGGGTCGTGCGCCCAGTCGTTGCGGCCGATGGTGGCCATGAGCCGCGTGAAGATGCTGTCGCCGTTGCCCGCCACCAGCACCCAGCCGTCGGCGCAGGGGTAGGCGTTGCTGGGTGCGATGCCGGGCAACGCGGAGCCCGCGGCCTCACGCACGGCACCGAAGGCGCTGTACTCGGGCAGCAGGCTTTCCATGCAGTTGAAAACCGCTTCGTAGAGCGCGACGTCGATCACCTGCCCGCGCCCACTGGCATGCCGGTGGTGCAGCGCCATCAAGATGCCGATGACACCGTGTAGCGACGCCAGCGTGTCGCCGATGCTCACGCCCACCCGCACCGGCACTCGGCCGGGCTCGCCGGTCAGGTGGCGCAAGCCGCCCATGGCCTCGGCCACCACGCCGAAGCCGGGGCGGTCTTTGTACGGCCCGGTCTGGCCGTAGCCGCTGATGCGCAACATGATCAAGCCCGGGTTGGCGGCGCTGAGTTCTTCATAACTCAGGCCCCAGGCTTCCATCACGCCGGGTTTGAAGTTCTCGACCAGCACATCGCTCTCGGCGGCGAGGCGGCGCACGATGTCGCGCGCTTCGGGCTGCTTGAGATCGAGCGCCACGCTCTTCTTGTTGCGCGATTGCACCTGCCACCACACGCTGGTGCCGTTGTGCAGCAAGCGCCACTGGCGCAACGGGTCGCCGCTGCCAGGGGGCTCGATCTTGATGACTTCGGCGCCGAAGTCGGCCAGGGTTTTGGCGGCGAAGGGGCCGGCGATGAGCTGGCCCAGCTCCAGCACCTTGAGGCCCGCCAGCGGGCCTGTTGCAGCGTTCACAGCAGAGGGGGGGCGAGGCGGCATGGGCGCGATGTTAGTGTCTGAGCCCCGCTCGCTGCTGCACTGCCGGCTGCGGCGAAGTGACTACGCCGCCCGTTGTTCAATGCTGTAGTTGGCCCCGTCGTACTGCCCCAGCACCTCGATCAGGTAGGGCATCACCGCCTGCATCTCGTCGTGCAGCGTGTACGGCGGGTTGATGATGAACATGCCGCTGCCGGCGAGGCCGAAGCCTTGCTGATCGGGCAACTGCGTCGTCATGCGCACATGCAAGAAGCCCTTGGGTGCCACCGCCTCCAGCCGCCGCGGCAGCTGCGCCGCTTCGAGCTTGCTCACCTGCGGGTACCAGATCATGTAGACCCCTTCGGCAAAACGCAGCAGCGCTTCGCGCAGCGCCGCGATCACACGCGGGTAGTCGCCATGGCCTTCGTACGACGGGTCCATCAGCACCACGCCACGGCGTGACGAGGGCGGCACCTGGCCTTTGAGCCCCTCGAAACCGTCGGCGTTGTAAACCTCGGCGCCTTTGGTTTCACCAAGGTAAGCGGCGAGGATGCGGTGGTCGGTGTTGTGCAGCTCGAACATGCGCAGCTGGTCTTGCGAGCGCAGCAGCATCTGCGCAAAGGCCGGCGAGCCGGGGTACTGCTCCATCA
>JBKJJF010000138.1:0-3690 GCA_046598195.1 Rhizobacter sp.
CGCGCCGCGAGCTGTTGAAGGCGCATGTGTTGACACGCTGAAAGCAATGAAAGGCCCGGTTTCTGGGCGCCTTGGGTGATAACCGTGTTTGCGTTGATTCACGGGGTGAGCGCGCAAGCCTTAACACCGGCCAACCGGGCTACGGCCAAAGCTTGGACGTTGACGAACCGGGTGAGGCGATCCCGGGCGCCTTACGTTTGAGATGAGAGGCGGCGCCCGGCTAGCCGGGTGACGTCCTCTCGATTGAAGGGTTCGGCCGCAACTTCACACAGCTCTAGCACCCAAGCTGCACCACCCAACATTTTCAATGCAGCGTCCTTGATTGGCCAGACAAGCACATTGTTTCTAACCTCGAGTGCAAGTTGCTCATGGTCGTGATGACTGCGACGTAGCCATTTCGCCTGACGCGTTTGCGCCGCGCGACCCACTTCGAGTGCGTACTGGCAGTACGCATGCACGCGGCGAAGCGTTGCTGCCAGGGCGGAAGTGTCACTTGGGTTTGGCTCGCTGACGCTTGCGTCTCTATAGATAAGTTGATCAAGGTGATAGACCGCGTGCGAAAGGTCTTCGAACTGCATAGCTTTTCCTAAAAGTGGGTCGAAGCCAGATCTTGAAAGGAAGAGCGTGGTGTTTTCCCCGCGATTGCGCATGTTTCGAGTGCAAGCGCGTTTGCGGCCTAACTCTGCGAACACAGCGATGCCACCAAGAAGCTGTGCAGGGTGGCGGGCCTGGACGGCTACGAAGTCGATCACTTCTCCGACGAAGCAGCCATCAAGGGCCCGACCATTCTGCTCAACCTGGGCGTGCCCTTGGAAGAGGCGCTGCGCAATGAACGCGATGACGCTGGCAGAGGCAGCGCCAGTGGCTACCGAACCGAGCGGTATGGCGAGGCGACGCCGCACAACATGCCCGGTATGCGCCGGCTCGACACCGGCGCGCTGGTGGCGTTGCGCAAGGCACCAACGCCCCCGCGCCTGATCGACTTGAGCGTGACGCTGCCGCAGATGCTGCCCACGGCGCTGCATTTCGTCGCAGGGGGCCTGGCGTCGGCTGACCCTGCACTCGACGCAGCCTTCGACCTGCGCTTTCGCAACATGCTGGCCGCTGCGGCACCAGACAAGTCGGCCCCGCTGGTGTTCTATTGCGCGGGTGCAGCGTCGTGGCATTCGGTGAATGCGAGCCAGCGTGCGGTCAAAGCCGGCTACACGAACGTGATGTTTTATCGAGGCGGCATCCTGGCCTGGCCGGCGGCGAGCCTTCCCACCATGGTGAAGCTGCCGGTGGCGGTCATCCGATGAGCCTGCTTGGGGAGCCTATACTTCGCGCCAGCGCTGATTTGTTCCGGCTTGCGGGCGCTTAAAAAATACTGCTAAAGAGACGTGGAACCCGACCCGGCCCCTCTCTCCTATTGAGCAGTGCGAGCCGGGTTTTGTGTTTCTGCCATGCCTGTTTCCTCATCATCGGTGGGTGTCGTTGCGCCCCAATCCATGCACTTCGCCGAGCCGCTGCCGCTGCGCAGTGGCGCGACCTTGCGCGACTACACGCTCGCGTACGAAACCTACGGCACGCTCAACGCCGACAAGAGCAATGCCGTGCTGGTGTGCCACGCACTCAACGCCTCACACCACGTGGCCGGCACCTACGAAGGCCAGCCCAAGAGCGACGGCTGGTGGGACAACCTGATCGGCCCCGGCAAGCCGCTCGACACCAATCGTTTTTTCGTGATCGGTGTCAACAACCCCGGCTCCTGTTTTGGCTCCACCGGGCCGATGAGCCACAACCCCGACAGCGACCGCCTCTACGGCGCCGACTTCCCGGTGGTGACGGTTGAAGACTGGGTTGATGCACAAGCACGTTTGCTCGATCGCCTGGGCATCACGACGCTTGCCGCCGCGCTGGGCGGCAGCCTGGGTGGCATGCAGGCGCTGAGCTGGTCGCTGCGTTACCCGCTGCGCCTGCGCCACTGCATCGCGGTGGCCACGGCGCCCAACCTGTCGGCGCAAAACATCGCCTTCAACGAAGTGGCCCGCCGCGCCATCATCACCGACCCCGAGTTCCACAGCGGCCACTTTTATGCGCACGGTGTGGTGCCCAAGCGCGGCCTGCGGGTGGCCCGCATGATCGGCCACATCACCTACCTCAGTGACGACTCGATGGAGGCCAAGTTCGGCCGCAGCCTCAAAGGTGCGCAGCCTGCGTACAGCACCCAAGACATCGAGTTCGAGATCGAAAGTTACCTGCGCTACCAGGGCGACAAGTTCAGCGAATACTTCGACGCCAACACCTACTTGCTGATCACCCGCGCACTCGATTACTTCGACCCGGCGCGTGACCACGGCGGCGACTTGAGCGCGGCGTTTGCCGGTGCCAAGTGCAAGTTTCAGCTGGTGAGCTTCACCACCGACTGGCGTTTTTCGCCGGCCCGTTCGCGCGAGATCGTGAAAGCCTTGCTCGACAACCGATTCGACGTCAGCTACGCCGAGATCGACGCGCCGCACGGGCACGACGCCTTCTTGCTTGATGACCCGCGGTACCACGCACTGCTGCGCGCATGCTTCGACAACATCGCCAGGGAGCTGGGTCATGTCTGACCTCAAGGTGATGGAGTTGATTGCCGAGTTGGTGCCCAAGGGTTCGCGCGTGCTCGACCTCGGCTGCGGCGACGGCGCGTTGCTCGCCCACCTGCGCGACACCCGCCAGTGCAGCGGCTACGGCATCGAGATAGCCGATGCCAACGTGCTCGCCTGCACCCAGCGCGGCGTCAACGTGATCCAGTTGAACCTCGAAGACGGGCTGGCCATCTTCGAAGACCAGAGCTTCGACGTGGTGCTGCAGCTCGACACCCTGCAGCACCTTCGCCACACCGAGCGCTTGTTGCGCGAAACGGCGCGTGTGGGTCGCGTGGGCGTGATCAGCTTCCCCAACTTCGCCCATTGGCCCAACCGCCTGAGCGTGGTCACCGGTCGCATGCCCGTCACGAAGACCCTGCCCTACCAGTGGTACGACACGCCCAACATCCGCGTGAGCACCTATGCTGATTGCGAAGTGCTGCTGCGCAAAGACGGCTTCCGGGTGCTCGATGCGTTTGGCATCCAGGAGGGTCGCGCCGTGCGCAGCTGGCCCAACCTGATGGCCAGCACGGCGGTGTTCAAGTTTCAGCGAGGGTGAGCCGCCGCCGTTCGCCCTGAGAGCTTACGGGTTCATCCGGGGCTGGAGAGTGGGCACAAACTCGCTAGCATTCGGCACATGGTCGACGCCCCACTCCGTTTCAGCACCGCTTCGTTGTTTCACGCTGAAGAACTCGGCTGCCTCAACCACCAGCTGATCACGGATGAAGGCCACCGCAACCCGAAGACCGTGGCCGAGCTGACCGAGCGCATGCGCAGCTGGCTGGCCTACGAGGGCTATGAGGCTTTGCTCGGCTTCGACGGCGATGAGCTGGTCGCCTACGTGTTGTGGCGCAACCTGCACGACAGCGTCTACCTGCGGCAGATTTATGTGCAGCGCGACTACCGCCGCCAGGGCACGGCCCGCCAACTGATGCTCAATGTGTTTGAGCGCTGGCCCGACAAACGCCTCACGGTCGACGTGCTGGCCGGCAATGCGCGTGCGCTCGCCTTCTGGCGCCGCATGGGCTACCAAGACTATGCGGTGATGCTGGAGCGGCTGCCGCCTGGCAAAGAGAGCTGA
>JBKJJF010000085.1:0-10156 GCA_046598195.1 Rhizobacter sp.
GCACGTTGTGCACGATGTCAGCGTGCAAGTTGGCCACCTTGTCGCGAATGGCCGGGTGGAGAAAGGACTCTTCCAAGACTTGACGGGGCATGCGGTGCGCTCCAGCAGTAAAGCCGCGAGCTTAAGCCCGTTGGTTCAGCCCCTGAGTGGCTCCCACTGGTCGTGGCGCTCACGCCGCTCGGCGCGGTAGTTGGTGACCTCCAGCCGCACGCCATCGGGGTCGGTGAAGAAGGTGGCCCAGTAGTCGGGGGCGTAGCCGGGGTGCAGATGGGCTTCGGTGGCGTTCACACCCGCCGCGCGCAAGGCCTTCGAGACGGCCACTACGTCGTCGACCGAATCAACACGCAGGCACAGGTGGTGCAGGCCGGGCGAATACGGCTCGTGGGCGCGGCTCACCCGCGCGGGCCGCAGCACGTAGCCGAAGTGGCGGTTGTAGTACTGCACATGCGGCTCGCCGCCCAGCTCGAAGCTGTTGCTGCGAAAGCCGAGCACGCCCAACATCACGGTGTCGTAAAACACCTTCGAGCGCGCCAGGTCGCTCACGCTGATGTAGATGTGGTCGATGCCGGTCACGGCGGTCACGGCGGTCATGTGGTGAGTGCCCCTCGTTGAAAGTCAGCCATCGCCTGTTGAATCTCTTGCGCCGTGTTCATCACGAACGGGCCATATTGTGCGATCGGCTCATTCAGCGGCTGGCCAGCAATCAGCAACACCTTCGCGGCGCCGTCGAGCGCACGCATGCGCACACCCTCGGCCGCCGCGTTGTTGGTCAAGATGGCCATGCGCTCGTTGTCGACCCGCGTGCCCTCCACCTCAACCGCGCCGCCATGCACATAAATGAAGGCGTTGTGCGTGGCCGGCAGCGCTTGTTCGAAGGCCGCGCCCGCGGGCACGCTGATGTCGAGGTACAGCGGCTCGGTGGTCGGCCGTGTGACGGCACCCACCACGCCGTGGCTCTCACCGGCGATCACACGCACTGACACACCGCTTGGCAGCGTGAACACCGGCACGTCAGCGGGTGGCACATCGCGGTAGGCGGGTGCACTGAGCTTGTCTTTGGCGGCCAGGTTCACCCACAGTTGGAAGCCGGCCATGCGGCCTTCTTCCTGTTCGGGCATTTCGGAGTGGATGATGCCGCGCCCGGCCGTCATCCACTGCACGCTGCCGGGCTCCAGCAGGCCGACGTTGCCCACGCTGTCTTGGTGGCGCATGCGCCCGGCCAGCATGTAGGTCACGGTCTCGAAGCCGCGGTGCGGGTGGCTGGGAAAACCGCCGATGTAGTCGGCCGCGCTGTCGCTGCCAAAGGCGTCGAGCATCAGGAACGGGTCGAGGCGCTTTTGCAGCGGCTGCGTCAACACACGGGTCAGCTTGACGCCGTCGCCGTCGGAGGTGGCTTGGCCACACACCAGGCGCTCAACCTGGCGCGAGGTGGTGAGGGTGGGCAGGGTGGTGGGGGTCGGTGTGGGCATGCGGATGACTCTACGCCGCTGACCCAGGCGGCAGCACCTGAGTTTTTGCATGCTGCGCTCAAAAGCGATGCAGCGTGTGGGCATGCCGCGCCAGCCTCCGCACCACACGAGAGAAAGCGGTGTAATGACTGCCCCTCCCCTTCGACCCAGGTTCACCATGAAGCTCTACTACAGCACCGGCGCGTGTTCCCTGTCGCCCCACATTGCCCTGCGTGAAGCGGGCTTGCCCTTCGAGCTGGTGCTGGCCAGCACCAAGACGCACCAGCTCGCCGACGGCACCGACTACTACACGATCAACCCCAAGGGTTATGTGCCGCTGCTGGAGCTTGACAACGGCGAGCGCCTCACCGAAGGCCCGGCCATCGTGCAGTACATCGCCGACCAGGTGCCGGCCAAGAACCTCGCGCCGGCCAATGGCACGATGGCGCGTTACCGCCTGCAAGAGTGGCTGACCTTCATCGGCACCGAGATTCACAAGAGCTTCAGCCCGCTGTTCAACCCGGCCACCACCGAAGACGCCCGCGCCGCCGCCAAAACACGCCTGCAAGGCCGACTGGCCTACGTGAACGAGCAGCTCGCCGGCAAACCCTACCTGCTGGGTGAGCAGTTCAGCGTGGCCGACGGCTACCTCTTCACTGTCACCAACTGGGGCCGCCCCACCGGGGTCGACATCAGCGCGCTGCCCAACCTCACCGCCTTCATGGCCCGTGTGGCCGCCCGCCCGGCGGTGCATGAGGCGATGAAGGCCGAAGGCCTGCTGAAATGATGATGGCCTGGGCCGCTGCCGTGGTGAGCGCCGTGACGGGCGCCACCCCCGGGGCCCCACCCGCCGGGCTCTACGACGCCCGCCTGTGTGTGACGGTGGCGGCCCAGGCGCCCCACTGCGGGCCGGCCGAAGCGCGGCTCAGTGCCGACGGTGGCCTGCGGGTGCGCATCCATGACATCGCCTACCACCTGAGCTTCGACCAAGGCGCGCTGCTGGGCATCACCACCCACGGCAACATGCAGGTGGCGGAGTTTGCCTCCAGCTACCGCTGGGCCGGCACCACGCTGATGTTTGGCGACGGCCCGCGCGGCCTGCAGTACGAATTGCAACTCGGCTCGCCGCCCCCCGCCACCAGCGCCACCAGTGCCACCAGCGCGGCCAAGGCCGCTTCGCGCTAAGAGGCTTTCAGCAGACCGCGGCAGGTGCTGCGCTGCGCATCGGCTTCGGGCACACGGGCGCACAGGCTGTCGAGCTGCGCTTGCAGGCGTTTCATCTCGGCGGCGTGACCGGTCTTTTTGCGCCACGCCTGCAACTTGGCCCCCACGCTCTTCAACGAACGTGCACTGCGCACGTAAAACGCGTTCGGCTGCGCGGCCGCTTCGCTGAAAACCTGCAGCGCCGCCTGTTCGATGCGCGCGCCGTCTTGCGGCGCCAGGTCGACCAGCGCGCCCACGTAGGTGGCGCCCCATTGCAGCCGCGTGGCCGGGCCTTCGCTGCGCTTGAAAGCCTCTTCGTACCAGCGCAGCGCTTCGGCGGCGTCGCCCCGCTGGCGGGCATTGGTGGCCAGGCTCAGCATCAGGTAATAGGGCGAGTGGCTCTTGGCCAGGCTGGCCTTGAGCAGGGTGTCGGCTTCGTCGGCCACACCCGCTTCGCGCAGCAGGTAAGCGGCGCTGCCGATGACAGCCTGCCGCTCATACCCGTCGGTGGTCTCGCGGTCGACACGCGCCACGTGCTCGCGCACGTCGCTCAAGAGCGCCTGCGGCACCGCGGGGGCGGCGCCCTTGGGCGCGTCGATGCGGGCCAACTGCACCCGCCCGATGAGCGCCGACAAACGGTCGGCGCGCGACAGCGTGGTGTCGTTGGCGAGGCCGGCCAGGCTGGCGTCGTAGGCCTCCAGCAGCTGCTGGCGCGGCGCCGTCTGGGGGCTGCTGAGCGCGCGCACCAGCTCGACCGCGTTGTAGGTCAACACGTCGGTGTGCACGCGCGAGGGCTCGGCGTTGCGCAACACCGCGAGCAAGCGGGCGCGGGCGCTCTCGTCGGCCGGCCCGGCGCGGTCTGGGCTCGCGGCCCAGGCCTTGAGGAAGAGGCGTGTGCTCGTGTCGGCCTGCTCGGCCGGGCAGTTGGCGGCCAGCTGCTTGAGCACCGCCGGCAGCACCTTGGCCGACACAAGCTGCGCGGGTTCGTCGGTCTCCCACGAGTAGAACGCCAGCAGCGTCCAGTCGCCCGGGCTCAAGCCGGCAGCACTGGCACCACCGGCGCGTGCGTCGGCCAGCACGGCCTTCAGCGGGCGCTGCGCGTGGTTCATGCCCAGCGTGAGCACCTGGGTGTACTGCAGCGCGTCCACTTCACCCGGCAAGCGGGTCAGCTCTTCGCCCGCCGGGCTGAACAGCACCGTGGTCGGGTAACCGCGCACCTTGAAGCGGGCACCGAGCTTTTGCGCGCCGGGGCTGTCGCCGTCGATGTAGACCGGCACAAAGGCGCGCGAACGTTCGATGAAGTCCTGCCGGTTGAACAGCGTGGCCTTGAGCTGGTTGCACGGCGGGCACCAGTCGGCGCCCCAGTAGAGGAACACCGGCTTGCCATCGGCGCGGGCCTGGGCAAACGCGGCGTCGACCTCGGCGGCGTCGGCGGCTTTGCGCCAGGCGATGCCCTGGGCCGGGGCCCGGGCGGCCACCGGTGCGGAAGCGGTCACGGCCACGGGCGGGGGCACGTCGGCCGACTTGGAGCACGCCACCAACAAGGCGGCCATCACAGCCAGCCCCAACACGGTTTTCATGTCACATCGCTCCTTGCCGCACTGTCCTCCAGCACCCCCCGCAACGCCGCCAGCACGGGCTGCACGGCCTGGAGCGCCCGTTGTACCTCGGTTGCGGCACCGCCCGTGCGCAGCAGGGTCTCCAGGCCCTGCGCTTCACGCGCCAGGGCCTCGGCGCCGAGGGTGGCGGCGGTGGACTTCAGGTCGTGTGCGAGGCGCAGCGCGGCGGGGGTGTCGGTCTGGCCAAGGGCTTGGGTGAAACGTTCGTCCCAGGCACGCAGCAGCGTGGTCGAGGCGTGCACCACCCGCAGGTAGAGCCCCGTGTCGCCGTCCATGCGCGCCAGCGCCGTGGCGAGGTCAAAACCAGCCAGTGCCGCCAAGCGGGGCAAGGGCGCCGGCGCCAGGGCAAAGGCCGCCATCTCGGAGCGCGGCGCGGGGGCATCGCCCCGCTGCTCGCGTGCCAACACACGCCGCAGCTGAGAGCGCGAAAACGGCTTGGACAAATGGGCGGTGCAACCGGCCTGCAGGCTGCGCCGTTCGTCGTCGGGCATCGCGTTGGCCGTGAGGGCCACCACCGGGGTGGGCGCGTCGCCACGTTCACGCTCGATGGCGCGCAGCGCGGCGGTGGCACGGTAGCCGTCCATGCCGGGCATTTGCACGTCCATCAGCACCACGTCGTAACGCTGGTTGCGAAAGCGCTCGACCGCCGCCGCGCCGTCGTGCACCACGTCGATCTGGTGGCCGTCGCCGTCGAGGTAGGCCTGCACCAGCTGCACGTTTTGCGGGTTGTCGTCGGCCAGCAGCAGGCGCAGGCCGGGCTGCAGGTCGGAGCTGAGGTCGGGCGCACTGGGCACCCACAGCGCCACTGGCGCTTCGGGGCTGGCCGGCAGGTCGATCTCGAGGTGGAACACCGAGCCCTCACCTTCGCGGCTCTCGACCCCCAGCACGCCGCCCATCAGCGCGACCAGGCGCTGCGAGATGGCCAGGCCGAGGCCGGTGCCGCCATACGCACGCGCCACGCCGCTGTCGGCCTGGGTGAAGGCCTGGAAGATTTTTTGCTGCTTCGCTTGAGCGATGCCGATGCCGGTGTCACGCACCTCAAAGCGCAAACGCCGCGGCAGTTGCGGCACACGGCGCACCGCCAGCGCCACGCTGCCGTGGTGGGTGAACTTGACGGCGTTGCCCAGCAGGTTGCGCAGCACCTGGGCCAGGCGCGGGCCATCGCCCAGCACCACCGGCGGCAGCTCGGGGTCGAACTCGGTCTGCAGGCGCAAGCCCTTTTGTGACGCGCGGGCTTCGAACAGCACCGTCTGGCTGGCCACCAGGTCGACCAGCGAAAACGGCTGCAGGTGCAGCTCCAGCAGGCCCGCTTCGATCTTCGAGAGGTCAAGCAAGTCGTTGAGGATCTCCACCAGGCTGGCCCCGGCCGACTGGAACAGCGCCACATGCCGGCTCTGCTTCTCGTCGAGCCGGGTGTTCGCCAGCAGCTCGGCCGAGCCGAGCAGCGCGTTCATCGGCGTGCGGATCTCGTGGCTCATGTGGGCGAGGAACTCGCTCTTGACGCGGCTGGCCGCCTCGGCCGCGGCACGCTCACACTCCAGCCGCAGCTGCGAGGCCAGCATCGTGCGCCGCCACTGCCACCACGACACCACCAACCACACCCCCAGCGCCAGCGCCGGCCCCAACAGCCGCGACTGCTGGCCGATCAACGCGTAGAGCGCGCTGTCGAGCGCCAGCAACACACACAGCGTGCCGACCACCCAGGCCGCATCGGCACTGGGCTGAAACACACCACGCCGCCAAGCCGCCAGCGCCGGCACACAGGCGATCAGCAGCCACAGCACATCGGCGGCCAAACGGGGCGGCGTGATCAACGCGCCACCTTCCAGCGCCGCCAGCGTGTCGGCCACCACCGCCGGGCCGAAGCGTGGGCCTTGCACCGTTTGCACCCGATCGCCCAGGCCCGCACTGGCACCTATGACCACCACCCGGCCACGCAACTCGTGGGCCTCCACCCGCTGGCGCACCACCTCTTCATAAGAGCGCAATGGCAGCGCCGTGGCCTCACGCTGAAACGCCGGGCGCACCCGGCCGTGTGCGTCGATCGGCAGGCGCTGCGTTCCGAGCCTGGCTTCGCGCTCGTAGCAGCGCATGGCCGAGGTGTCGTCACCCCGCGCCGCCAGCCACGCCGCCAGCGGCAAGGCCGGCAGCACCCGCTCGGCCGAGGCATGCCACAGCGGCCAGGCGCGCAACACGCCGTCGGCATCGGTAGGTGTCGACACCATGCCCAGCCGCGGCCGGGCGGCCATCAACTCAGGCGCCGGCAACAACAGGCCCGACCACGGCTGCGCCACACACCCGCCCGGCCCCGGCTGCACCGCGTTGCGCGTGGGCGCCTGAGCCGGCAACACACTCGCTGCCAGCACCACCCGCCCGGGGTGTGCGGCGATCACACGCGCCAGCTCGGTGTCGCCCTCGCGCGGGTCGGCCAGCACCAGGGTGATGACCACCACGCGGGCGCCACCGCCGAGCAGCGAGGCCGTCACCTGCGCCAGCAGCGCGCGGCTCGGTGGCCAGCCACCGTGTTGGGTGCGCAGTGCCTGCACCGAGGGCTCGTCAATGTCGACCAGCAGCACGCCGCTCACCGCCGCCTGCGGCGCGAGGTGGCGCGCCTGCCAGTCGTGCAGCGCCTGCTGCCGGCCACTCAAGGCACCGGCCAGCCACAGCACGGTGGCCAACAACAGCGCACCGCCCCAGGCCCACAGCACGCCAGCGCGTGCACGAGCGGCCACCCGCCCCATCACAACAAGAGCAGCAGCAAGGCGCCCGGCGCCAGCCACCACCACAAACTGCGCGGCACCTCGAACTGCTGGGGTGCGCCATAGGGGCCCACAAAACCATCGGCTTCGATGGTGCGCACCCGCAGGTAATAGGTGCCCGCCTTGGGGGTGTCGAGCTGCAGCTCGGGCAGGTTTTCGCGCCGCTCCAGCAGCAGCTTGTGGAAGGCCGGGTCGCGCGCCACCTGCACGTCGTAAGCGTCGTCGCCACTGCGCGCGCGCCAGCGGAACACCAGCTTGTCGCCTTCGGCCTTGGGTTTGTCGACCGACGGCGGGGGCGGCGTTTCGCGCAGCTCAAAACTCGCCGCGTCGCTGAACGGGCCCTGGTCGTCGCCCTTGGCGATGCTGGCCAGGCGCCAGTGGTAGCGGCCGGGCGGCAGCGCCACGCTGAGCTCGGGGCTTTCGAGGTCACTGCGGTCGACCAGCGGCGCCTGGAAGCGCGACTCGCTCGCCACCTGAAGGCGGTAGCGTTGTGCGGCGGCCACCGTCGTCCACTTGAACCCGACACGCTCGCCGTAGACCCGACCTTCATCCCGTGGCGCACTGGTAAACGCCGGCTCGGGCCGCGCCTTGAGCGTGAACACCAACCGGCCGTCGCGGCCCTCCAGGCCCTGCACATTGCGTGCGCGCACCTGCAAAACATAGCGGCCATCGGGCAAGTCGGCCCACTGCGCGGCGGGGCGGTCAAACACACCGTCGAGCAGGCGATGGTTCAAGCTGTCATCCACCAACACCTGCGCGCGGTAAGCCACCGCGCCTTCGAGCGGCGGCCACGAAAAACCCAGCGGCACCCGCTCATACAAAGTGGGCAAGGTCGCAAGACCGGGTGGGTCGGGCAGCGGCTGCGCTGCCGTCAGGCTGCCCGTGGCCGCGGCCACCAAGCCAAAGCCCGCGGCGATG
Source organism: Rhizobacter sp. (assembly GCA_046598195.1). Lineage (GTDB taxonomy): Bacteria > Pseudomonadota > Gammaproteobacteria > Burkholderiales > Burkholderiaceae_C > Rhizobacter. Next base: position 7,948 of record JBKJJF010000085.1, read on the forward strand.
GGGCGCTCGGTTTGCCTGACTTGGGCGGCCACCCGGCCTTCGATGACTTCGGTGGTGGTGGCCTTGTCGTCAACCCGCACCCGGAACTCGGTGCCACGCACACCCAGCGTGAGCGCGGGTGTGCGCACGTCGTAGCGTGTGCCGCGCACGCCGGCCGGGTTGACACGTGAATCGGTCTCGCCCTTTTCAAGCCCCAGCCGCGAGCTGATCACACCGCTGTGGCCAAACACCAGCAGCGACTCCATGCGCACCCGCGAACCGCCGGCCACCCGCACGCGGCTCGCGTCGGCCAGCTGCAGCGTGACGCTGGTGTCGGCCTCGGTGACCAACACGTCGCCGGGTTTGAGGGTGTCGCCGGTTTTCAGCACGGCCCCATCGTTGTCGCGCCGCGCTGCGCCGCGGATGAAGGCCACCGTGGCCACCGTGGCCTCGGCCCGCAGCCAGGCCACGGGCAGGCGCAGCTCGCGCCCCGTCGCCAGATGCCTGGGGTTGCTCACACGGTTGAAACGTTGCAGCTTTTGCCAGCTCACCCCGGGCGCCAGGTATGTATGCGCCACGCTGTAGAGGCTGTCGCCCTTGGCCACGCGGTATGACCAGGTGGGCAAGGCGGGCGGCGTGACAACGGGGGCGGCCACCACGGCACTGAGCGGCCCGCCACAAGCCACCACACAGACCACCTTTGCGAGCCTCACGGAACCAGACATGCAACCCCTTCGGCAGCCCGCGCCAAAGCCCTCGGCGCTGCCTGGTCAAGATATCACGGGGTCTGCACCACGGTCACGCCACGAACCCCTGCCCGGCAGGGCGCCACGGCGTCCTACAGCCGAACGCGGCCCTCGCCGGTGGCGGCACGCGACCCGGGCTGTCACCATCAACCCGGCCTGCCAGGCCCCACCATGCCGTTTGCTGATGCCCCTTCTGTCACGCCTGTTTGCCGCACAACCCAAGACGAAAGTTGCCCTGGGTGGGTTGGTCGCGCTGCTGCTGTGGGTGGCGGTGTTTGATTGGAACTGGTTTCGCCCGGCGTTGGAGCGCCACCTGAGCCAGAGCTCACGCCGCACCGTGCAAATCGCCGACCTGCACCTGGGCCTGAGCCAGCGGCTGCAGCCGGTGGTGCGACTGCGCGGCGTGCAGGTGCAAAACGCGCCCTGGGCCGACGATGCACAGCCGTTTGTGGTGGCCGGTGAAGCCCGCTTCACCTTCAGCTGGTTGAGCCTGTTGCGCGACGTGAAGGTGGTCACCCACCTGCGGCTGGTCGATGCCGACATTCACCTCGCACGCCAGGCCGACGGCCTGCGCAACTGGCGCCTGACCCGGCCCGACGACCGTGGCCCCGCACGCCTGCGGGTGCTGTTGCTGGAGCCGGTGCGCAGCCGCCTTCAGGTGGTGCACCAGGGTGTGGGGCTGACGCTGCAGACCACATCAAGCCCCTTGGCGCAGGCCGACGGTGAGCTCACCCAACACATCGGCTTCAGCGGCACCTACCGCGGCGCCGCCTTCGCCGGCGAGGCCCTGGCCGGCCCGGTGCTGAGCCTGCAACACACCGGCGACTACTTTGCGCTGCGTGGCCAGGCCAGCTCGGCGCAGACGCAGCTCCAGGTCGACGGCCGCGTGGCCGATCTGCTCAAGCTCGGTGGGCTCGACGCGCAGGTGACCTTGAGCGGCCCCAACCTTGGCCTTTTGAAACCCTTCATTCCCCAGGCGGCGTGGCCAGCCACCCCGCCCTACAAAGCCGAAGCCCATGTCACCCGCCAAGGCGACAGCTTCAGCGCCAAAACTTTCCACGCCACGCTGGGCCGCTCTGACGTGGCGGGTGAGCTGAGCCACCAGCAGCACAACGAACGCTCTTCTTTGCAGGCCACGCTACGCAGCAAACACCTGCGGCTCGCCGAGCTGCTGGGCCCGAGCGCGCCCGCTTCGCCGCAGAAGCGCGTGCTGCCCCAAAGCGCTTTGCCACTGGCGCCGCTGAAGCAGCTCGATGCCACGCTCGAATGGAAGGTCGATTCGCTGCAAGCACCCTCGCTGCCCGAGCTGACGGGTGTGAAGCTGCGCGCCACCCTCGACCAAGGCCAGCTGCAGGTCGCGCTGCAAGACACCCGGCTGGCAGGCGGCCAGCTCAGTGGGCAGTTCACGCTCGACAGCCGGGCCGCGCCGCCCCGAGCACACATCGAGCTTCGCGCCAAGGGCTTGCGGCTGGAACACCTCATGC
>JBKJJF010000040.1:0-40882 GCA_046598195.1 Rhizobacter sp.
AGCAAGGTCATCGTGGCCATCAACAAAGACCCCGAGGCACCGATCTTCAGCGTGGCTGACTACGGTCTCGAAGCCGATCTTTTCACCGCTGTACCAGAGCTGGTGAAGGCGCTGTAACCCTGGCGACAGCGCACAGCGTGTCGATGTGTCCGCACCAGCGTGCACTTCGACAAGCGCTGCGGCAGCCGCTATAAACCCGCCACCCATCCACAGGAGACAAGCATGAATGCACCGCTCGAATTCGCATCGCTTCGCAACCAGGTCTCTGCGCAAGAGTGGCAAACGCGGGTCGACCTCGCCGCCGCCTACCGCCTGGTGGCGCTCTTCGGCTGGGACGACCTGGTCTTCACCCACATCTCGGCGCGTGTGCCGGGTGAAGATCACAACTTTCTGATCAACCCCTACGGCCTCTTCTTCGAAGAGATCACCGCCTCCAGCCTGGTGAAGGTTGATCACCACGGCGCGAAGGTGATGCCGTCGACGTACGACATCAACCCGGCCGGCTTCGTGATCCACAGCGCCGTGCATGAAGCGCGGCCTGAAGTGGCTTGTGTGCTGCACACCCACACCTTGCATGGCGTGGCGGTGTCGGCACAAAAGCGTGGCCTGCTGGCGCTGTCGCAACACTCCACCTTCCCGCTCAACTCCATTGCGTACCACGACTACGAAGGTGTGGCACTGCGCGGAGACGAGAAGCCACGCCTGGTCAATGCCCTCGGCAAGGCCAACAGCCTGATCTTGCGCAACCACGGCCTGTTGACCTGCGGCCGCACGGTCGCTGAAGCCTTTGGCGCCATGTACCAGCTCGAAACCTCGTGCCGCATGCAGATCCTGGCGCAGTCGGGTGGTGTCGAGCTGATCGAGTTGCCGCAGACCATGGTCGACCTCAACCGCGAACAGTCGAAAGCCGCGACCAACGGCAAGGGTGCCAGCCTCGTCTGGCCGGGCCTCTTGCGCCGGCTCGATCGCCGCAACCCTGGGTACGACGCTTAAGGAAACAAAGAACCCATGGCCATCTTGGTGCTGTCGAACCCCCTACCGTCGGCACCCTTTGCCGCAGCCCTGCGCCAGGCGGCCCAAGGCACCCCCGTCTGGACTGAGCAAGACAACCCACCGCCCGAGGCGGTGGAGGCCATCCTGGCCTGGCGCATGAAGCCCGGCATCTTGCCGCGCTACCCCAAGCTGCGGGTGTTGTGCTCCACCGGCGCCGGCGCCGACAAGCTGCTGGTCGACGACCTGCCCGACCATGTGCCGCTGACACGCGTGGTCGACCCGATGCAGGGCATGGAAATCGCGCAGTACGTGGTGGCCAACACCCTGCGCTTCACTCGCGATCTCGCGCTTTACGCCGAACAACAAGCCAACGCCGAATGGGCGCGCCACCCGGTGCGCACCGCGGTGCGCTGCCGGGTGGGAATGATGGGGCTCGGCGCCGTGGGCCAGGCGATTGCACGCGCCTTCTTGCCGCTGGGTTACCCGGTGGGCGGATGGAGCCGCACACCGCGAGAGGTGCCGGGTGTCGCCACCTTTGCGGGCAACGACGAACTGCCGCAGTTCCTGTCGCAAGCCGATATTTTGGTGTGCGCGCTGCCGCTCACCGATGAAACCCGCGGCCTGCTCAACCACCACACCTTGGCGCAGTTGCCCCGTGGCGCCTTTGTCATCAACGTGGGCCGCGGCGAGCAGGTGGTCGAGCCCGACCTTCAGGCCCTGCTGGATGGCGGCTACCTCGCCGGCGCGGCGCTCGATGTGTTCGAGCGCGAACCGCCGCCGCCCGACAACTGGGTCTGGTCACACCCCAAGGTGGTGGCCACACCGCACATCGCGGCCCAGGCTTCGTTCGACACCGTGGCGCAGCAATGTGTGGACGCCTTGCGGCGCGCGCGCGAGGGCCTGCCCCAACCCATGGCGGTGGATCGAACCGCCGGCTACTGATCACCGAACCCCACAACAACGACACGAGACAAGACATGACAAACCCCCTCTTCCTGGGTCGACGTACCCTCTTGGCAACGGCGCTGGTGGCAGCCCTTTCACTGGGCGCCTGTGCCAGCACCGGCATCTCGGGTGGCGGCCAAAGCGCCCCCACCCGCGGGCCGATCAACAGCGCGGCGCTGCAAAAGCTCGACGATCTTGTGACCCGCGACACCGCCGCCGGCCGCCTGCCCGGTGCAGTGATGCTGCTGTGGCGCGATGGCCGCGTGGTGCACGACAAGGTGATCGGCCAGCGCGACCCCAAAACCCAGGCGCCGATGGCGGCCGATTCCATCTTCCGCATCTATTCGATGAGCAAGCCCATCGTCTCGGTCGGTTTGATGATGCTGGTCGAAGACGGCAAGGTGCAGCTGCGCGAGCCCGTCGCGCGCTACCTGCCCGAGTTCAAAGACGTGCAGCTCGCCGTCGAGAAAAAAGACGCGGCCGGTAACCCGGTGATCGAGCGTGTGCCTTCGCCGCGCGCGCCCACCGTGCAAGACCTGCTGCGCCACACCTCGGGCCTGACCTACGGCGTGTTCGGCAAGTCGCTGGTGAAAACCGAGTACCTGAACGCCGGTGTTGAAGGCACCACGCTCAGCAACACCGATTTCTCCAAGAAGATTGCCACCATGCCCTTGGCCTACGTGCCGGGCACGGTGTGGGAATACAGCCGCTCAACCGATGTGCTGGGCGCCTTGATCGAGCGTGTGTCGGGTCAGACCCTGGGTGTTTATTTGCAGCAGCGCATCCTCGGGCCCCTGGGCATGAAAGACAGCGGCTTCTCGGTACCAGCCGACAAGCTCAACCGCCTGGCCGAGCCCTTCAAGCTCGACCCCGACACCAAACTAGCCGTCACGCTGCTCGACGCGACCAAACCACCGGTCTACGAATCGGGCGGTGGCGGCATGGTTTCGACCGCACCCGACTACCTGCGCTTTTGCCGCATGGTGCTCAACGGGGGCGAGCTCGACGGTGTGCGCATCCTCTCGCCCAAGACCGTGGAGCTGATGGCAAGCGACCACCTCGGCGCCGACCTGATCCGGGCCAGCCGCGTGCCCGGCGCCAGCACCGGCTATGGGCCGGGCCCGGGCGCCGGCTTCGGCCTGGGGTTTTCGGTGCGCATTGCCGCCGGTGAAGCTGTCACCCCCGGCAGCGTGGGCGAAATCGGCTGGGGGGGTCTGGGTGGCACCTACTTCTGGATCGACCCGCGCGAGAAGCTGATCGCCATCTGGATGATGCAGGCACCCGGGCAGCGTGAGCACTACCGCGGCGTCTTCAAGAACATGGTGTACGGCGCGTTCTGACAGAACCCTCCAGCCTCACCCCGGAGACACCCATGAAACTCAAGTCACTCGCCTTCGCCGCCGCCCTCGCCTGCGCTGCCAGCGCGCATGCCCAAGGCATCTCAGACGACAAAGTGAAGATCGGCCTGATCCTCGACATGTCGGGTCTGTATTCCGACATCACCGGCACCGGCCTCGCCACGGCCGTGAAAATGGCGGTTGAAGACTTCGGCGGCAAGGTCAACGGCAAGCCCATCGAGGTGCTGGTGGCCGACCACCAGAACAAGGCTGACATCGCCGCCAACAAAGCACGCGAGTGGTACGACGTGGAGAAGCTCGACGCCATTCTCGACGTGGCCGCCAGCGCACCGGCGCTTGCCGTGGCAGCTGTCGCAAAAGAGAAAAACAAGATCGCGGTGTTTGCCTCGCCCGGCGCCTCACGCCTGACCAACGAAGCCTGCACGCCGGTGACCGTGCACTACACCTATGACACCTATGCACTCGCCAACGTGACCGGCGCGGCGGTGGTCAAGGGCGGCGGTGACACCTGGTTCTTCTTGACCGCCGACTACGCCTTCGGCTCGGTGTTGGAGAAAGACACCACCGACGTCATCAAGGCCGGCGGTGGCAAGGTGCTGGGCTCGGTGCGACACCCGCTGAGTACGTCCGACTTTTCGTCGTACATGCTCAAGGCCCAAGGCTCGGGCGCCAAGATCATTGGCCTCGCCAATGCGGGTGGCGACACCATCAACTCGATCAAGGCGGCCAAAGAGTTTGGCCTCACCACCTCGGGCAAGCAGCAGATGGCGGGCTTGTTGATGTTCTTGAACGACATCCACAGCCTGGGCCTGGCGGCCACACAAGGCATGCTGCTCAGCACCGGCTTTTACTGGGACCGCAATGACGAAACCCGCGCCTGGTCACGCCGCTATTTCGAGCGCATGAAGAAGATGCCCAACATGGCACAAGCCGGCGCCTACTCGGCCACGATGCACTACCTGAACGCCGTCAAGGCCACCGGCACCGACGAAACCGGCGCCGTCATGGCCAAGATGAAGGCCACACCGATCAACGACATGTTTGCCAAGAACGGGCGCATCCGAGAAGACGGCCGCATGGTGCACGACATGTACCTGGTGCAGGTAAAAAAACCCGGCGAATCGAAATACCCCTGGGATTACTACAACATCCGCGACACGGTGCCCGGCGACAAAGCCTTCACGCCGCTGGCGTTGAGCACCTGCCCACTGGTCAAGAAGTAAGGCACACACGCATGAGTTCATCCACCCGCTGGAAGCAGCGCCCCGAAGGCTCGACCTGGGGTGACTTCGGCCCCGACGACCAGCTCGGCCGCCTCAACCTGCTCACGCCCGAGAAGGTCAAACAAGCGGTGGCCGAAGTGACAGAGGGGCTGTCGTTCGGCTTGAGCCTGCCGCTCGACTACCCCGGTGGCGCCTTGCTCAACCCGCGCCGCAACCCACCGCGCCTGAAGCCCACCGACCTCGACGGTGACCCGTTCATGAACATGCCGCTGCGCCGCTTCGACGCACGCTTCACCGACGTGGTGTGTGACGACCAGGTCAACATCACGCTGCAATACTCCACGCAGTGGGACACCTTCGCCCACGTGGGATCGTGGTTCGATGCCGACGGTGACGGCGAGCCCGAGAAGGTGTACTACAACGGCTACCGCGCCCACGAAGACATCCTCGGCCCCGGCGACCTGAAGCTGGCTTCGTGCCCCTGCGGCGCCGAGGGCGGCTCGTATGCCATGAAGCTCGGCGTCGAGACCTTCGCAGTGAAGGCCATCCAGGGCCGTGGCGTGCTGGTCAACCTGCACGCCCACGTGGGCAACACACGCGAGCGGGTGGGCTACGAGCGGCTGATGCAGATTCTTGATGCCGACAAGGTGCAGGTAGAAAAGGGCGACATGCTGCTCTTCTACACCGGCTTCGCCGACCTGATCCTCGGCATGGACCGCCAGCCCGACATGAAGGTGCTCAACAACGCCTGCGCCGCACTCGACGGCCGCGACGAGCGCCTGTTGCAATGGATCACCGACAGCGGCGTGGCCGCGCTGATCGCCGACAACTACGCCGTCGAGGCCTACCCCGCACGCAAGCCCGAGGGCGATGACCCACGCGCCGCACTGCCATTGCACGAACATTGCCTCTTCAAGCTGGGCGTGCCACTGGGTGAGCTGTGGTACCTCAGCGAGCTTGCTGCCTGGCTGCGTGCGAACAATCGCTCGCGCTTTTTGCTGACCGCGCCGCCACTGCGCCTGCCGGGCGCGGTGGGTTCACCCGTCACTGCCGTGGCCACGGTGTAGCCTTCTTCTTTCTTCTGACCCGAACTGAACTCCCGACCATGGACCCCATTGCCGCCCCGTTCGAAAAAGACTTCGGTGTCATCGCCGAGCTGATCCACGGCCACGCCCGCCGCGACCCGAATCACACCGCGCTGATCGACAAGCAGTGCAGCGTCACCTACGGCCAGCTCGACGCGATGATGGACCGTGTGGCCGCCGCGCTGAAGCGTGATGGGGTCAAGCCCCGTGACGCCGTCGCCATTTGTGCCAACTCGTCGGTGCATTACGCGGCGATCTTCATGGGTGCCCTGCGCGCCGGTGTGGTGGTCGCGCCGCTCGCCCCCGGCTCCACCGTCGAGCAGCTCACCGGCATGATGAAAGACGCGGCCGCCAAGCTGCTCTTCACCGACGCCAGCGCCACCGAATCGATCGCCGCCGCCAAAGGCTTGAAGCTTACTTGCGTCTCACTCGATGGCTCGCCCATCGGCCGCCAGCTCAAGGACTGGGTGGCACCGGCGGGCACGCGCTTCAAGGCCGTCACGCCGAAGCCCGACTGGGCTTTCAACATCATCTATTCGTCGGGCACCACCGGCACGCCCAAAGGCATCGTGCAGCCGCACAGCATGCGCTGGGCCCATGTGCGCCGCGGCGGCAACGCCTACAACTACGGCCCGCAGTGCACCACCATTCTGGCCACACCGCTCTACAGCAACACCACACTGGTGGTGTTCTTCCCCACACTCGCCTGGGGCGGCGCGCTGGTATTGATGCCCAAGTTCGACGCCACCGCTTATCTGGAGCTGGCGCAGAAGCACCAGGCCACGCACACGATGCTGGTGCCGGTGCAGTACCAGCGCATCATGGCCTTGCCCAGCTTCGACCGCTACAACCTGAAGAGCTTCTCCGCCAAGTTCTGCACCAGTGCCCCGTTCAGCGCGGCGCTGAAGGCCGACATCGTGAAACGCTGGCCGGGCTCGCTCAACGAGTTCTACGGCATGACCGAAGGGGGCGGCACCTGCATCCTCGAAGCGCATCTCTACCCGACCAAGCTGCACACCGTGGGCAAGCCTGCCGAGGGCCACGACATCCGTCTCATCAACGATCACGGCCAACAAGTGCCACAAGGCGAGATGGGCGAAGTGGTGGGTCGCTCAGTCTCCATGATGACCGGCTACCACCAGCAACCCGCCAAAACGCGCGAAGCCGAGTGGGCCAGCCCCGAAGGCCTGCGCTTCATCCGCACCGGCGATGTGGGGCGCTTCGACGAAGACGGTTTCCTCACGCTGATGGACCGCAAAAAAGACATGGTCATCAGCGGCGGCTTCAACATCTACCCGAGCGACCTGGAGGCCGTGATGCGCCAGCATGACGCCGTGGTCGACGTGGCGGTGGTGGGCGTGCCCTCTGAAGCCTGGGGCGAAACGCCGGTGGGCTACGTGGTGCGCAAGGCCGGCAGCGCCGTCAGCGAAGCCACGCTGCTCGACTGGTTCAGCCAGCAGGTCGGCAAGACCCAGCGCCTGGCCAGCCTGCACTTCATCGCCGAGCTGCCGCGCAGTGCCATCGGCAAGGTGCTCAAGCGTGAGCTGCGTGACCAGCACGTGGCAGGTGCAGCCACCCACGCCAAGGCCTGATGCCCAAGCCAGTGGCTTTGGAGACACCTGACCAGCCCGAAGTCATTCAGCTGATTGCCGACCTCGACGCGTACCAAGACACCCTCTACCCACCGGAGAGCCGGCACGCGCTCGACCTGAGTTCGCTGAAGCAACCCAACGTGTTGTTTGCTGTGGCGCGCGATGCCTCGGGCCAGGCCATCGGTTGTGGTGCCATCGTGCTCGGCGATGAATACGGCGAAGTCAAGCGCATGGTCGTGGCCCCTCAAAGCCGCGGCGCTGGCGTGGGCACGCAGGTGCTGGCGCTGCTCGAAGCCCAGGCCTGCGAACGAGGCTGCGTGCTGCTGATGCTCGAAACCGGCCCGAGGCAGCCCGAGGCCTTGGCCTTTTACGCCAGCTTCGGCTACGAACGCCGGGCGCCCTATGGCGACTACTGGAATGACCCGCTCAGCGTCTTCATGCAAAAGCGCATCAACCCCTGAAGGCACAGCCATGATCATCGACAGCCTCGACAAGCTGCGCACGCTCTACGCCGCCCCCAAGCCAAACGCATTGAAAAAGCAGCTTGGCTCACTCGACGAACACTGCCGCCGCTTCATCGCGCTGTCGCCTTTTGTGGTGGTCTCCAGCACCAGCGCGAGCCACACGATGGACGCCTCGCCGCGCGGCGGCGCGCCAGGTTTTGTGCGCGTGCATGACGAGCGCACTCTGCTGCTCCCTGACGCGCCCGGGAACAACCGTCTCGACACGCTGCACAACATCATCGAAACCGGCGCCCTCGGTTTGATTTTCCTGATCCCCGGCGTGGATGAAACCCTTCGCATCAACGGCACCGCGCGCCTGTCTTGCCTGGCCGTGCACCTGCAGGTGTTTGCGGGTGAGCAGCGCCAGCCCAAACTCGTGATCGAGCTGCAGGTGCAAGAGGCCTACCTGCACTGCGCCAAGGCGCTGATGCGCTCCAAGCTGTGGGAGGCGTCGAGCCAGGTGCCGCGCTCCGTCTTGCCGACCATCGGGCAGATGGTGAGCAGCCAAATCGGCATCGCCCCACCCACCGAGACCCAAGAAGAAATGGTGGCACGCTACGCGGCTGACCTGTAGCCCACCCCACGATTGACAACAAGAGAGGAGAGCATCGCCTGGCCACGGGCACAGGCACATTCCAACAAGGCGGGCGCAAGCCGAGTCGCTGCGCACCGAGCACAAATTGAAGGAGCCCACGATGGCTCCGCTTTGACTGGAGGGATCAACCCATGAACCGCAAGATTTCCCAAACTACCCGACTGATTGCCCTGCTCACCTGCGTGGCGATGCTGCATGGCTGCACCACCGTTCAGCTCAACACCACTGCGCCCGGCAGCACGCTCGCCATCCGCGGTGTTGGCGAAAAGAAGGAACTGCCACGCACCGAAGACCTCGGCTCCAAGGTCACCGGCCAGTACGAATTTGTGGCCACCCCGCCTCAAGGCGAGCCGGTGTACGGCATCCTGCCGCTCAAGATAAACGCTGGCAAGATCGTGCTCGCTGCCTTGTTCTTCGCACCGGCCCTGGTCATCTTCGGGTTCCGCGACCCTTACAACCTCTACGAGTTCGACCCGACGGCCAAGGGCTTGCGCTACAGGTACGCCGAGACCGACGAGTGGCGCACCTACACGCCCACGGCAAGCGAAACCGAGCGTGCCAAGACCTATTTCGAAGGCATCGCTCGCGGCTGCAAGGTCATCCTCGTCAACAACAAAGAAGCCATGGACTGCCCGCCCGCAGCAACCGCTTCGACGGCTGCAGCAGCCACCCCAGCTGCACCGGTCAAGTAAGCGCGCCCGCGCAGAACCCGCGGCGCTGCCAGCGCAGGCGGGTTCTGCGTGTCAACCCGATCGCGACCATTTGTGTATACCTGTTGCGGTGCGGCAAGGCGAGATGGGCGACCGGTGCTGCGCCAGCATGACGCCGTGGCCGGCCTCGACGCGTACCAAGAAGCCCTCGACCCACCGGAGAGTCGGCACGCGCTCGACCTCAGTTCGCTGAAGCAACCCAAGGTGTTGTTTGCCGTGGCGCGCGGTGCGCCCTTTGGCGGCTGCTGGGGCGACCCGCTCAGCGTCTGCAAGCAAAAGCAACTCGGAAAGTAACCCTCGAACGGGTGCGATTTCTCAGGTTCACAACAGCAGCGCCAAGCCTAAGATGCTGCAGACAACTGGAAGACCCGCAGCGATGCGCAAAGCCCTCTTTCGCGGCACGCGATACGTGCTGAGTTCGCTCAAACTTCGAATCGCTCTGACCGGCATTCTTCTCATTGGCCTGAGTGTGGCGCTGACGGTATTTCTCGTTTTGCGCGATGTGGGTCACCGCACCGAACGGGCGGTTCTCGATGCCCAACTCGGCGACGCCGAGCGGCTGGCCCGGGTGCTGTCTTCCAGCCTCGTCAGCCTGCAATCGAGCCTGCGCAGTGCGTCGACGCAGGTGCCCATCGAACGACTCGATAGCTCGACACAGGCGCTCGCCTATGTCGAGAACGCGTTGGTCTTGCGCACGCTGTTTGACAGCCTTTTTATCGCCGATATAGGTGGTCGGTTGCTGGCCTTCGCCGACGCCAAAGGTGCACACATACCCAACATCAACGCCGCCGATCGTGCGTATTTCAAGAAAACCCTCGCCGAGGGTCGACCCGTGATTTCCGAGCCGATCATTGGCCGCAGCTCGGGCGAGCCCTCCATCATCTTGACCATGCCCGTGCGCGACAAACAAAACCGCATCGTGGCCGTGCTCGGTTGCGGCCTGCGGCTGACCACACGCCCTTTGATGGGTGATCTGACACGATCCAGTGGCAGCGAATACGACCCCGTGACCACCATCATCACGGACTCAATGGGTCGCATCATTTCCCACCCCGACAAAAAATGGATCATGCGCGACGCGCTCAGCGAGCCACTCATCGCAGTGGCCGTCGAGCAATGGGTTGAGCAGGGGCGCCCGGTCGACCCCCAAGGCTCGGCACGCCGTGCGGGCGACTACATCGTGGCAATGGCCGGGGTGCCCGACGCCGACTGGGTGGTCTTTCGCACCGCACCGGCAGAGGTGCTGCTCGGGGGCTCGGCCTCGGGTCGCCGCCAAGCCTTGCTCGTGGGCGCTTCGGTGGCCTTGGCGGGTGGCGGCATTCTCTTGTTGGCGACGCTGCTGATGCTGCGCCCCTTGGGGCAACTGAAGGAGCGCGCCATGCGTTTGATCGACAACGACATGGCCGCCGAGGAAGGCTGGCCGCGCATTGGCGGCGAGCTGGGTGCGCTCTCAAAGGTGTTCCAACACGTGATGCGTCAGCGTGCCAGCAACCAGAAGGCCGGCGACGAGTTGCTCGCCAAGATGCGCGCCGTGATGGGCAACGCGCCGGTGGGTATCGCGTTCACGCGCTTGAGCCATTTCGAGTTGGTGAGCGTTCAGTTCAACCGGATCTTTGGCTACGAGAGCGATCAACTGGTGGGCCAGCCCACGCACATCATCTGCACCTCGCAAGAAGATCACCGCGCCATGGGCGAGCGCATTGCGGCAGCCTTTGCCGACGGCCGCATGTTCGACGAAGAGCTTGAACTCGTGCGCGCCGATGGCAGCCGCTTCTGGAGCCGCCGCCAGGGCGCACCGGTGAGCGCAGGCGATCTGGCCGCAGGCGCGATCTGGATCGTGACCGATGTCACCGAGAGCCGCAGGCAAAGAGAGCAGCTTTCGTGGACGGCCGCACACGACCCCTTGACGAACCTCGTGAACCGCCGCGAGTTTGAGCTGCGTCTGGGCGAACAACTGCGTGAGCGACGCAAAGGCGGGCCCATGTCGGTGCTGTTCATTGACCTCGACCATTTCAAGGCCGTCAACGACACTGCTGGCCATGCAGCCGGAGACGAGCTGTTAAAAAACATCGCCGCCATTCTGACCCAGCGTGTTCGCGCAGGCGACATCGCGGCGCGGCTCGGGGGTGACGAGTTCGCCGCACTGCTGCGCGGCTGCGACGGCGCCACGGCCACCCAGGTGGCCGAACACATTTGCGCCAAGGTGCAAGCCTACCGGCTCACCTGGGGCGGCCTGTCATTGCAGGTTGGCGCGAGCATCGGCGTGGTGGAGATCGACGACAGCTTTGCCGACGTGGCCGCCGTGATGGTGGCCGCCGACGCAGCCTGCTACGCGGCCAAACGGGCGGGGCGCAACACGGTGCGCCAACATCAGCCGAGCCAAACCGTGCTGGCCACCGAGTAACGCGCGCCCCCAACGGGGGCATCTCCAATTGACGGCTTGCGTGCCTATTCATAACATCAACAGATATATTAGATGTTGAGGGCACCCATGATCGATTCACCTGTTGTCGCCACCTCCCTCGGCCAGCTGCGAGGCGCGTTCCACGACGGCGTGGCGGTGTTCAAAGGCATCCCGTATGCCGCCGACACTGCCGGCCCCCGGCGCTTCTTGCCACCCCAAGCGGCCACCCCCTGGGCGGGCGTGCGCGATGCGCTGGCTTATGGCCCACGGGCACCGCAGCTTGATGTGCCGCGCACGCGCATCTTTCAGTGGCTCGCCTCCGACCCGAACAACGGCGAAGACTGCCTGGTGCTCAACGTCTTCACGCCCAGCCTCGACGCCGCCAAACGCCCGGTCATGGTGTACCTGCACGGTGGCGCCTTCTCCATCGGCGCGGGCAACTCACCGGTGCTCGACGGCAGCGCGCTGGCACGGCAAGAAGACGTGGTGGTGGTCACCGTCAACCACCGGCTCAATCTGTTTGGCTACCTCTGCCCGTTGGAGAACACCGACCCGCGCTTCGCCGACGCTGGCAACGCCGGCATGCTCGACTTGGTGGTGGCGCTGCAATGGGTGCGCGACAACATCGGCAACTTCGGGGGTGACGCTGGCTCGGTGACGATCTTCGGCCAGTCGGGTGGCGGCGCCAAGGTGGCCATCCTGATGGCGATGCCGGCAGCTTGCGGCCTGTTCCACCGCGCCATCGTGCAAAGCTCATCGTCGGGTTTTCATGTGCAGGCGTACGCCGCTTCGGCGCTGGCCACACGCCAGCTCTTCGAAGAGATCGCCCTGCCTGCGAGCAACTTCGCGGCCTTGCAGAAACTGCCCGCCAGTGACCTGCTGCGCGCGATGCAAAACGTGGTGGTTGCCAACAAGGGGCAAGACGATTTCCGCCCTGTGATCGACGGCCGCACGCTGACGGACCACCCTTTCTACCCGCAGGCGCCCGAGATCTCGGCGCACATCCCGCTGCTGATCGGTGCCACACGCACCGAGGCCACCTTCTTCCTGGCGGCCGACCCGAGCAACTTCACGCTCAACGCCGAACAGGCCTACATACGCATCAAGGGTTTCCTGAAGATCGACGACGCGCAGGCTGAAGCGCTGATCTCGGTCTACCAGGCGCAGCACGTGGGGGCACCGCCGAGCGAGATCCTCGCCTTCATCGTCAGCGACCACGCTTACCGCCTGACCAACATCCACGGCGCCGAACAAAAGGCAAAACAAGGTGGGGCACCGGTCTTCATGTACGAGTTTGCGTGGGAGAGCCCGGCCTTCAAGGGCGTGCTGCACTCGCCGCACACGGCCGAGCTCCCGTTCGTGTTCGGCAACGTCGACGTGGCCGCGGCCTTCACCGGCGACGGCCCGGAGCTCAAGCCGCTGATGCAGCAAGTGATGCGCGCCTGGGCCAACTTTGCGCGCGCCGGCAACCCGAATGCCGACACGCTGCCGGCCTGGAAACCGTTCACTGCACAAGAGCGCTGGACCATGGTGTTCAACACCGAGTGCCAGCTGGTGCAAGACCCGCGCGCTGCCGAGCGGTTGGCGATGAGCCGACTGCCGCCCTTTCGCCCGGGCAGCGCCATCAACTACCGCTGAGCACGCTCGCATGCCACTGTCTCAATACACCGTTCTCGACCTCACCATCGCCCGCGCCGGCCCCACCGCCGTGCGCCTGCTGGCCGACTGGGGGGCGCGTGTCATTCGCATCGAGGCGCCGCCCAAGCAAAACCCCGGCAACATCACCGGCGCCCTGCGCCGCAGCGCCGACGAGCAAAACCTGCACCGCAACAAACGCAGCCTGTGCATCGACCTGAAACACCCGCAAGGCATCAAGCTGCTGCGCAGCCTGGTGACACACGCCGACGTGGTGGTGGAGAACTTTCGCGCCGAGGTGAAAACACGGCTCGGCCTCGACTACGAGCAGTTGAAAGCGATCAACCCACGCATCATCCTCGCGAGCATCTCGGGCTTCGGCCAAGACGGCCCCTACCGCGACCGCCCGGGGGTCGACCAGGTCGTGCAAGGCCTGTCGGGTTTGATGTCGATCACCGGCGAGCCGGGGCGCGGGCCCATGCGCGCGGGCATCGCGGTGTCGGACACCTCGGCCGGCATGTTCCTCGGCCAGGGCATCTTGCTCGCGCTGCTGCACCGCGAGCACACCGGTGAAGGCCAATGGGTGCACACCTCGCTGCTCGAATCCATGCTCAACAAGCTCGACTTTCAGGCCGCGCGCTACACCATGAGCCAAGAGGTGCCCCAGCAGCAGGGCAACTTCCACCCGCTGGCCGTGCCAATGGGCGTGTACGAAGCCAGCGACGGCCTCATCAACCTGGCCGCCAGCACGCAAAAAATGTGGGCCAACCTGTGCCAGGCCCTCGGCGCAGACGAGCTCTTCAACGACCCCGACTATCTCGATGTGCGCTCGCGCGTGAAACACAAGCAGCGGCTCAACATCGATGTGAACACGCTGACCAAGCGTTTTGCCACCCACGATCTGGTCGAACGGCTGAATGCCGTGGGTGTGCCGTGCGGGCCGATCAACCACATCGACCAAGCTTTCGAAGACCCGCAGACCCAGCACCTGCGGATGACCCGGCCGGCGCCTCATGCGGTGCTTGGCGATGTGAACCTCGTTCGCTCGCCGATCAATCTGTCGCGCTTTCCGCACCCCGTGGCGTTTCACCACGCCGCGCCAGATGCCGGCGAACACACCTTCAACGTGTTGCGTGAGTTCGGCTACGACGAGGCCACCATCCACGAAATGAAGGAACAGGGAGCGATCGCATGATTCAACTCAAAACCGACAAGCTGCTCGCCAGCGTCGACAACGGCATCGGCTGGCTCACCTTCAACAACCCCGAGCGGCGCAACGCCATCTCGCTGGCGATGTGGCAGGGCCTGGGCGAGGTGCTGGAGGCCTTTCAACACGACGACAGCGTGCGCGTGGTGGTGATGAAGGGCGCGGGCGGCAAGGCCTTCGCCTCAGGTGCCGACATCTCAGAATTCGACCAACACCGTGCCAACGCCGAGCAGCGCCAACAATACGGCGAGATCGCCGAGCGTGGCCGGGCCTGGCTCGACAAGCTCGACAAACCGCTGATCGCGATGATCCAGGGCTTTTGCATCGGCGGCGGCCTGGCGGTGACGCTGAGCGCCGACCTGCGCTTTGCGTCGGCGAACTCCACCTTCGGCATCCCCGCCGCCAAGCTGGGCCTGGGCTACGAATACGCCGGTGTGGCGGCGCTTGCGCGCCTGGTCGGCCCGTCGAACGCACGCGACATCTTGTTCAGCGGCCGTTTCATACCGGCCGAAGAAGCGCGTGCCATGGGTCTCGTCAACTTCGTGGTGAACGAAGACGAGCTCGAATCGCGCGTGCGCAGCTACGCCGCCACCCTCGCCCACAACGCGCCGCTCACGGTGCGTGCGGCCAAGGCGGCGATCAACACCTTCGAGCGCTACTCGCGCACCGATGCCTCCGCCGTGGCCACCTTGGTCGACGCCTGTTTCAACAGCGAAGACTATGCCGAGGGCCGGCGCGCCTTCAGCGAGAAGCGCACACCGCAGTTCAAGGGCCGATAGCCGGGCAGCAGAGAGTCGGTAGAGTCGGGCCATGACACCCGAACTCCACATCGAAGGCCACATCGCCACCATCACGCTGCGCCGCCCGCGGGTGGCCAACCGGCTCGACCCGGTCGACCTGTCGACGCTGATCGACCAAGTCAACGAGGTCAACGACCACGACGCGGTGCTGGTGCTGCGCCTGCAAGCGCATGGCAAATACTTTTGCAGCGGCTACGACATCACGCAGATCAGCAGCAAACGCCAGGTGAGCTTCGACCAGATGGTCGATGCCTTTGAAGACGCCCGCCCGGTGACCATCGCGGTGCTGCAAGGCGGCGTGTACGGCGGTGCGACCGACTTGGCACTGGCCTGCGACTTTCGCATCGGCTCGCCCAAGGTCGACATGTTCATGCCAGCCGCGCGCCTGGGGCTGCACTTCTACCAACGTGGCATGGAGCGTTACGTGAGCCGCCTCGGCGTCAACATGGCCAAGCGCCTCTTTCTCACCGCCGAGAAGATCGAGGCCGATGAGATGCTGAGCAGCGGTTTTTTGACCCACCTGGTCGATGCCGAAGACCTGGAGCGCACCGCCGACGACCTCACGCACACGCTGGCCGGCATGGCGCCGCTGGCGCTGCTGGGCATGAAAAAGCACCTCACCCGCATCGCCCGCGGTGTGCTTGATGCGACCGAGCTGCAGCGCGACATCACCCGCGCCGCGCAGTCGGCCGACCTGAAAGAAGGTGCCGCGGCCTGGGCCGCCAAACGCCCGCCACGTTTCAGCGGGCGCTGACCCTGAGGCCATGCCGTTCGCTCAAGCCGAACCGGCCTCCCACTCCGTTCGGCCTGAGGTATCGAAAGCTCGCGCAGGCCTTCGATCTCACCCTGCGGCGTGTGCTATTTTCCAGCCCCTGTTGATCGATCGGAAAGAAGCTCGCGCATGACCAGCATCCAGGAGCGCATCCGCACCGCCATCGAGGCCGAGATCTTGTCTGGCACCCGGCCCCCGGGCAGCGCGATCGATGAAAAGGCCCTGGCCGCGAGCTTCAACGCCTCGCGCACGCCGGTGCGTGAAGCGTTGATGCTGTTGTCGGCACAAGGCCTGGTGCACATCGCGCCACGCTCGGGCATTTATGTGCGCCGCCCGAGCGCGGCCGAGCTGGCCGCGCTGCTCGAAGCGCTGTGCGAACTCGAATCGACCCTCGCTCGCCTGGCCGCCCGCCGGGCCACCCCTGAGATGGTCGCCGCGCTCACGCAGTCGCTGGCCACCGCCTCGCGCTGCGCCAAGGCCCACGACCGCAGCGGTTACGCAAAAGCCAACGCCGTTTTGCACGACCATATTTACGACGGCAGCCGCAACCCGGTGCTGGTGGAGCAGGTGCGCGGTGTGCGCAAACGCCTGGCGGCCTACCGGCAACGCAGCTTTGACCAGCCGGGGCGGCTGCAGACCTCCGACCAGGAGCACCAGCGCATCGTCAACGCCATCCGCCAGGGCGACGGCGAGGCCGCTGCCTCAGCGATGCGCGAGCACATCTCGGCGGGTGGTGAAGCCCTGGTGGCGCTGCTGCTGGCGAGCCATGCGCTGGCGCCGGAGGCGGCTGGGGTCAAGGCTCGCTGAGCCACTGATCTCAGTACTTCTTCAACCGGGCCAGCAAGTCGGCGTGGAAGTTGGCATCGCCAAACAGCTCTTGCAGCACCCGGGCGCGTTTCATGAAGAAGCCCATCTCGAACTCGTCGGTCATGCCCATGCCGCCGTGCAGCTGCACACCTTCTTGCACTGCCAGCGTGGCCGTGCTGCCGGCCTTGGCCTTCGCGACCGAAGCCAAGCCGCCTGCAAGCGGCCACTTTTCGTCGAGCGCCTGCTGGGCCTTGAGCACCGTGGCGCGCGTCATCTCGATCTCGGTGTAGAGCACGGCGGCGCGGTGCTGCAGCGCCTGGAACTCGCCCACGATGCGGTCGAACTGCTTGCGCTCCTTCAGATAAGCCAGCGTGCGTGCAAAGGCTTCTTCGGCCAGGCCCAACAGCTCGGCAGCGGCGGCCACGCGCCCTGCGTTGAGTGCAGCATCGAGCGCGGCCCAGCCTTCGCCTTCCGTGCCGAGCACGGCTGAAGCCGGCACCGCCACCTTGTTGAAGCGGATGCGCGCGGCATTGTGCGCATCCACCATCAGCACACGCTCGACTTCCACGCCGGCTGTGGCGCGGTCGACGAGAAAGAGCGTGATGCCCGTCATGTCACCGGCCTTGCCGGCGGTGCGGGTGGCCACGATCAGCAGCTCGGCCACGTGGCCGTCGAGCACGAAGGTCTTGCTGCCGTCAAGCGTGTAGCCCGAGGCCGACTTCTCGGCCGTGAGCGCAGTGTGTGCCGGGTCGTGCTTGCGGCCTTCGTCGATGGCCAGTGTGGCGATGAGTTCGCCTTGCGCGATCTTGGGCACATAGGCGGTCTTGTGCGCATCGCTGCCACCTTGCAGCAGCGCGGTGATGGCGACGACGCTGGAGGCGAGGAAGGGCGAGGCCGTGAGGTTGCGGCCAATCTCTTCCATCACCACGCCGACTTCCACCTGCCCCAGGCCCATGCCTTCATGCGACTCGGGCGCCAGGATGCCGGTGAAGCCCATCTCGGCAAACTGCGCCCAGAGCTTGCGCGAGAAGCCATCGGCGTCGCGCTTGTCGCGCAGCTGGCGCAGCTGGGCCACGGGGGCGTTGTCGGCGATGAAGTTGCGTGCGCTGTCGCGCAGCATGCCTTGTTCTTCGGTCAGGACGAGTGCCATGTGGATTCAGGCTCCGGGCAGGTTCAGGATTCGTTTGGCAATGACGTTGAGCTGCACTTCGGTGGTGCCGCCTTCGATCGAGTTGCCCTTGGTGCGCAACCAGCTGCGCGCGGTGCCGCCGTGCTGGCTGCGCTCGCTTTCCCACTCAAGCGCCTCGCTGCCGCCGGCTTGCATCAGCAGCTCGAAGCGGCGCTTGTTGAGCTCGGAGCCGTAGTACTTCAAGGCGGATGAAAACGCCGGGTTGCCCTGGCCGGCGCGGGCCATGTCGACCACGCGCTCCATGGTGATGCGAAAGGCCGCTTCGTCGACCTCAAATTGCGCGATCTGGGCGCGCAGCACCGGCTCGTCGAGCCGGCCCAGTGCATCGGTTCCCAGCTGCTGCGCCGCCACCTGGCCGAGCGGCCGACTGGCGCCACGGTCACCCATGCCACCGATCATTTCGCGCTCGTGGGTGAGCAGGTACTTGGCCACGTCCCAGCCGGCGTTGAGCGTGCCCACCAGATTGCGCTTCTCGACACGCACGTTGTCAAAGAAGGTTTCGCAGAACGGTGATTTGCCCGAGATCAGCAGAATGGGTTTGGTGGTGACACCCGGTGTCGCCATGTCAAACAGCACGAAGCTGATGCCGGTGTGTTTCTTGGCGGCCGGGTCGGTGCGCACCAGGCAGAAGATCCAGTCGGCGCGGTCGGCGTAAGACGTCCAGATCTTCTGGCCGTTGACGATGTAGTGGTCGCCCTTGTCTTCCGCCCGTGTTTGCAGCGAGGCGAGGTCAGAGCCGGCGTTGGGCTCGGAGTAGCCCTGACACCAGCGGATCTCGCCGCGGGCGATTTTTGGCAGGTGATCGAGCTTTTGCTCATGGCTGCCGAACTTGAGCAAGGCCGGGCCCAACATCCAGATGCCGAAGCTCTGCACCGCCGAGCGGCAGCCGAGCGCGCGCATTTCTTGCCCGAGGATCTTGGCTTCATCGGCACTCAGGCCACCACCGCCGTATTCACGCGGCCAGGTCGGCACCGTCCAGCCTTTTTCGGCCATGCGGTGCAGCCACGTCTTCTGCGCTTCAGAAGAGAACTTCCAGTGGCGCCCACCCCAACACACGTCGTCTTCGTGGGTGACGGGTTTGCGCATCTCTGGCGGGCAGTTTTGCTCCAGCCAGGCACGCGTTTGTTCGCGGAAACCTTGAGTCATGACCGCCCCTCGTCCGACGGGTACATCGAACGATCCCCCACGGGGATGGCGGGCCGGCTTGGGGCGGCCCGGCGCTCGGCCCGCCCGCGGCGTGGGATTGATAACAGGTCTCTCATGTGCGCGTCTCCTGCAATGGAATCAGATGGTGGCGCCGCCGTCGACAACCAGCGCCTGGCCGGTCATGAACGAGCCAGCGGCTGAGGCGAGGAACACGGCCGCGCCAGCGATTTCATCGGGTTCACCGATGCGGCGCAGCGGGGCGCCCGCGGTGGCGCGCTTCAAGGTGTCTGGGTTTTCCCAGAGTGCCTTGGCGAAGTCGGTGCGGATCAAGCCTGGGGCGATGCAGTTCACGCGCACGTTGTGCGGGCCGTATTCCACCGCCAGGTTGCGTGCAAGCTGAAAGTCTGCTGCCTTCGACACGTTGTATGCGCCAATCACCGGCGAGCCACGCAGGCCACCGATGGATGACACGATGATCACCGCGCCATCTTTGCGCTCGATCATCTGCGGCACGGCGAAGTTGATCAGCCAGTGGTTGGCGATCACGTTGTTTTGCAAGATCTTGAGGAACTGGTCGTCTTCGATGCCGGCCATCGGGCCGTAGTACGGGTTCGATGCCGCGTTGCACACCACGATATCGACCTTGCCGAGCTGTCGCGTGGTCTCTTCGACCAAGTGCTTCAGTTCGTCTTTCGACGAGATGTTGGCCGGGATGGAGATGGCCGTGCCCGCGCCGCGTGCAGCGTTGATGCTGGCAGCCACCGCGGCGCAAGGCTCAGGCTTGCGCGAAGAGATGACCACCTTGGCGCCATGCTCGGCCATGCGTTCGGCAATCGCTTTGCCGATGCCGCGTGATGAGCCGGTGATGATGGCGACCTTGCCCGTGAGATTGAACAACGACATGTGGCTTCCTTGCTGGTTAAATTGGGGGCGAGGCAGGTGTCTGAAAAAGGGCCTGAAAAGACCAACTCAGTTTTCTAACCTGCCGCCTCCGTTCATTGATTGCCCTATGAAAACAGGGCAGTTTTGTGTCTCAAGAAACATACCAGATATTTTGAAAGAGGACTATGAGCATTAACTTTGACGGCCGCGTCGCCATCGTGACAGGCGCAGGCGGCGGCCTCGGCCGCGAGCACGCTTTGGCTCTCGCCCAGCGTGGCGCAAAAGTGGTGGTGAACGACCTCGGCCCCGGCGCCGAAGCGGTGGCCCAAGAGATCAAGGCCGCTGGCGGCGAGGCCATCGCCAGCGTCGGCTCGGTCACCGATTTTGATGCCGTGCAAGCCATGGTCAAGCTCACCATGGACACCTGGGGCCGCGTCGACATCCTGGTCAACAACGCCGGCATCCTGCGCGACAAGAGTTTCAGCAAGATGGAGATCGACGACTTCAAAATTGTGGTCGACGTGCACCTGATGGGCGCCGTCAACTGCTGCAAGGCGGTGTGGGACATCATGCGCGCGCAGAAGTACGGCCGCATCGTCAACACCACCTCGTCGTCAGGCCTGTTCGGCAACTTCGGGCAATCCAACTACGGCGCCGCCAAGATGGCGCTGGTGGGCCTGATGCAAACGCTCTCGATCGAAGGTGCGAAAGACAACGTCAAGGTCAACTGCCTGGCCCCGACCGCAGCCACCGCCATGACCGAAGGCCTGATGCCGCAGGTGGTGCTCGACAAGCTGGCCCCCGCGGCCGTCACGCCGGGCCTGCTGTACTTGGTGAGCGAAGACGCGCCGACGCGCGTGATCCTCAACGCAGGTGCCGGCACGTTCGCCCGCAGCTACGTCACCATGACCCACGGCGTGCACATCGGCACGGTGGCGGATGCCGACGACCAGGTGGCAGCGCAGTTCGAGACCATCTCTGACCGCGACGAAGAAGTCGTGCCGCAGAGTGGCAGCGAACAGGGCCGCAACGAGGTCGGCCAGGCGATGTCGGCGGGCTGACGCGCTTTGCGCGGGCCTTCGATACCTCAGGCTGAACGGTTGGAGGTCGTCGAAGTGAAAGGGCCTCGCCGCCGCCCGTGGCAGCAGCGAAGCGAAGTGCCCCATCAAGCAACGCCCGAGGATCCGGCTTTGCCGGTCCTCTGGGTGGCGCCCCTTGGGGGCAGGAGCGCAGCGACTGGGGGGCCTTATTTCGCAGGCGCCCGGTACTTGCCCATTTCCCAACGGGCAATCGCGCGGTTGTGCACTTCATCAGGCCCGTCAGCCAGGCGCATGGTGCGCATGCTGGCGTATTGTTTGGCCAGACCGAAGTCTTCCGACACACCCCCGGCGCCGTGCGCCTGGATCGCGTCGTCGATGATCTTCAGCGCCATGCGCGGTGCGGCGACCTTGATCATCGCGATCTCAAGCCGCGCGACCTTGTTGCCGGCCTTGTCCATCATGTCGGCCGCTTTCAGGCACATCAGGCGTGTCATTTCAATGTCGATGCGGGCGGTGGCGATGCGCTCTTCCCACAACGACTGATCGATGATGCGTTTGCCGAAGGCCACGCGCGATTGCAGGCGTTTCATCATCTTCTCCAACGCCACTTCGGCGCTGCCGATGGTGCGCATGCAGTGGTGAATGCGGCCCGGGCCCAAACGGCCTTGGGCGATCTCGAAGCCCCGGCCTTCGCCGAGCAAGATGTTTTCAGCTGGCACGCGCACATCTTTGAACACCACCTCGGCATGGCCGTGCGGCGCGTCGTCGAAGCCAAACACCGGCAGCATGCGCAGCACTTCGACCCCCGGGGTGTCGAGCGGCACCAGCACTTGCGA
The DNA here is from genome assembly GCA_046598195.1 of Rhizobacter sp. Lineage (GTDB taxonomy): Bacteria > Pseudomonadota > Gammaproteobacteria > Burkholderiales > Burkholderiaceae_C > Rhizobacter. The sequence goes on from JBKJJF010000040.1 coordinate 21,723, forward strand.
CTGCTGCGAGTGTGATGCGGCATCGGGGTTGCTCTTGCCCATCACGATGGCGATCTTGCAGCGCGGGTCACCCACGCCCGACGACCACCACTTGCGGCCGTTGAGCACGTAGAAGTCGCCGTCGCGCTTGATCTCCATCGCGATGTTGGTCGCGTCAGACGAGGCCACGGCCGGCTCGGTCATCAAGAAGGCCGAGCGGATCTTGCCGTCGAGCAAAGGCTCCATCCACTGCTTCTTCTGCGCGTCATTGGCGTAGCGCGCCAGCACTTCCATGTTGCCGGTGTCGGGTGCCGAGCAATTGAAGGCCTCGGAGGCAAAACCCACCTTGCCCATTTCTTCGGCGCATACCGCGTATTCGAGGTTGGTCAAGCCAGCGCCACGGTAGGGGCTGTCTTCAGGCAACGAATCCTTGGGCAAGAAGAGGTTCCACAGGCCTTCTTTTTTGGCGATTGCCTTCAGCTCCTCGACCACCGGCACAACTTGCCAGCGGTTGTCGCCGAAGGCCTTCATTTGGGCGTAATACGTGGGCACAGCGGGGTAAACGTATTGATCCATGAACGCGACAACACGCTCGCGCCAGTAGATTTGCCGTTCGGACATCGTGAAATTCATGGCTCTCTCCAAAAGTGAAACGACGGGCAGCAGGGTTGGGGTTGCCCGGTGGCGCAAGCTGCGATTCTCTGGCAGACTGACTTTTCTAAACAGGGCCACGTCGACTCAACGCGCCTTGTCAGTGCAGGTGCGTTTTATAGACCAACACAGGCACCCGGCGAGTCTCGTTTGCGACAAAAGTTTTTTCAGCCCCACATACCTGAGTTTCCATTCGCACAGGCCAAGCCGTGACCGAAATCACCTCCAAAGACTCGAACATTCAGGCCCCGCTGGCCCCTTTTAAAGGGCACAAACCCGAGGCCCCACGCTGGTTTGAGCAGGCCGTGCAGCGGGTGCCGCAGCGCTCGTTCACCGCGGTCGAAGGCGCGCAGATCGAAACCCTCACCTGGGGCGAGGTTGGCAAGCCCGGCCTGCTGCTGCTGCACGGCAACCGCGCGCACGCCGACTGGTGGACTTTCATCGCCCCCTTCTTCGCCAACGACTATCGGGTGGCCGCACTGTCGTGGTCGGGCATGGGCGGCTCCGACTGGCGCGAGAGTTACTCCATCGACCTGCTGTCGCAAGAAGTGGGCGCCGTGGCCGAAGCCGCTGGCCTGTTTGAGAGCGCGATCAAACCCGTGGTGGTGGCGCATTCGTTCGGCGGTTTCCCGGGCCTGCGTTACGCCTCACGCAGCGGGCAGAAGGTGGGCGGGCTGGTGATGGTCGACTCGCCCATCCTCTCGCCCGAGATGCGCCAAAAGCGCCGCGGCCGTGGCCCGAGCGGCATGCTCGACCCGCGGCCCAACCGTGTGTATGGCGACCTGCCGTCGGCGCTGGCGCGGTTTCGTTTTGCGCCGCCACAGGTGTGCAAGAACCTCTACATCGCCGACCACATCGCACGCGGCTCGCTCAAGCAGGCACCACTCGAAAGCACCGATGACAACAGCAAGGGCCTGGGCTGGACCTGGCGTTTCGACCCCTACCAGTGGCGTGACATGCGCATGGAAAACCCGGTGCCCGACTTCTCGTCGCTGCAATGCCCGGTGTCCATCATGTGGGGCAGCCACTCGCTGCTGTTCGACGCCGAGGTGCTCGACTACATCGCGGGTCTCGCGCCCGCTGGCTCACCGCGCATCGAGATCCCTGCGGCGCGCCATCACCTGATGGTCGACCAGCCACTGGCCTTCGTCACCGCACTGCGCGGGTTGCTCGCCGGCTGGCCGCGCTGAGCCATTCGGGTTGACCCGGAGCGGAACCCCGGTGCACGCTCAAGTTCCCCTCCGAAACCAAGCGTTTACCCAGGCTTCGAATCTTGGGTATGCCGCGTTCAGGGTGGCATTCAGCTTCGGCTAAGTGTTTGCCCTGCGAGACTTTCACCACTCTTCGGTACATGATCCGCAGGGTTTCTGCAGCCGCGGCTGCGCGCAACGTTGAGGCACGTGAATGCAAAGCGAATTTGACCAGACGGAAGAATGGGTATGGTGGCAAGCTGCCCCTGAGGCTGGGGTGACGAGCTGATGCGCGGCTACATCATCCGGCGCGTGCTGTCGCTGTTGCCCACGCTGTTTTTCGCCAGCCTGATCGTGTTCGTCACGGTGCGGCTGATCCCCGGCGACATCATCGACATGATGTTGAGCCAGAACGACGTGGCGGCCGACAAAATGAGCCGCGACCAAGTGGTGGCAGCCCTCGGCCTCGACAAGCCGATGTGGGAGCAGTACTTCATCTGGGTCTCCAACATCGTGCTGCGCGGCGACCTCGGCCACTCGCTCTGGCAGGGCTCGCCCGTCACCGAGTTCTTGCTGGCACGCATGCCCGTCACCTTTGAGTTGGGCCTGCTGGCGATGATCGTCGGGCTCATCATCGCCATCCCCATCGGCGTGTACTCGGCCGTTCGGCAAGACACGGCGGGCGACTACATCAGCCGCTCGTTCTCGATTCTGCTGCTGGCCGTGCCGAGCTTTTGGATCGGCACCATGGTGATGGTGTTCCCGTCGATCTGGTGGGGCTGGTCGCCCGAGGTCGAGTTTGTGCCCTTCTTCACCGACCCGTGGCAAAACCTCAAGCAGATGATCATCCCGGCCATCATCCTCGGCGCCGCGCTGTCGGCCATCACGATGCGGCTCACCCGCACCATGATGCTGGAGGTGCTGCGCCAAGACTACATCCGCACCGCCTGGGCCAAGGGCCTCTCGGAGCCGCTGGTGGTGATGCGCCACGCGCTGCGCAATGCGCTGATCCCGGTCGTCACGCTGATCGGCCTGCAAGCGCCGCTGCTCATTGGCGGCGCAGTGATCATCGAACAGATTTTCGTCATCCCCGGCATGGGTCTCTTGCTGCTCGATGCCGTGAACCAGCGTGACTACCCCATCATCACGGGCGTGTTCCTCGTCGTGGGCGTCGCGGTGATGGTGATCAACCTGATCGTCGACCTGAGCTACGGCTTGCTCGACCCCAAAGTGAGGTTCCGCTGATGAGTACGCCGGGCCGTCCCAAATACGAATGCTCCCGCTCGGCGGGACAGCGCGCAGCGCGAAGGGTGCCAACATGAGTGCCGTCTTAGACAACACCGTGCGTGCGGCCACTGCGCCTCGCTCGCCTTCCAACGGGCTCATCAAACGCCTGTTCCGCACCAAGCGCCTGGGAGCGGCCGGCGGCTTGGTGCTGCTGTTCATGCTGTTCGCCGGCATCTTTGCCGACCTGATCGCGCCCTTCGGCTTCAACGAGATCAACATGCTCGAGCGCCTGAAAGCGCCGTCGTGGGAGCACTGGTTCGGCACCGACAACCTCGGCCGCGACGTGCTCTCGCGCTGCCTCTACGGCGCGCGCCTGTCGGTGATCATCGGCTGCTCGGCGGCGGCGATCTCGACCGTCATCTCGATCCTGATCGGCGTGATCAGCGGCTACATGGGTGGGCGTACCGACATGGTGATCCAGCGTTTTGTCGACGCCTGGATGAGCTTCCCCGGCCTGATCATCCTGATCGTGGTGGTGTCGGTGTTCGGCCCCGGCATGCTGCAAACCATCCTCACGCTGGGCATCTTGCTCGGCATCGACGGCTCGCGCATCGTGCGCAGTGCGGTGGTGGCGGTGCGCGAAAACATGTACGTGCATGCGGCGCAGTCGCTCGGCGCCTCATCAATCCGCATTCTGTGGAAGCACATCCTGCCCAACGTGATGCCGGTGGTGATCGTGATCTTCACCACCCGCGTGGGCACCGTGATCCTGGCCGAATCGGGCCTCGCCTTCCTCGGCCTGGGCGTGCCGCCGCCGGCACCCACCTGGGGCGGCATGTTGTCCGGCAGCGGGCGCACCTACATGTTTCAGGGCCCGTGGCTGGCGCTGGCGCCGGGCCTGTGCCTGACCGTGATGGTCTACGCCACCAACGTGTTTGGCGACGCCTTGCGCGACCTGCTCGACCCGCGCATGCGCGGCTCGCGTTGACCCTGCTCACCCTACGCAACACCTAGGAGACATGCGATGAAAAAGACGATGAACCTGCGATTGCACACCTGCGCCCTGGCCAGCGCCTTGCTGCTGGCACCGGCCCTGGCCAGCGCGCAGGCTGGCAAGCCCCAGTACGGCGGCGAGCTGAAGCTCGGCACTGTGTACGTGGGCATCTCGGCCCTCTCGTGGGACCCGGCCGACTACAACTGGAAGATCAACCATGACGCCGGTGGCCAATACGAGTCGCTGTGGGCGGGTGACCTCTCCAAGTCGGTGAAAAACGGCGGTAAACACAAGTTCGTCGCTGACGCCTGGCTGCCCACCGACGCCATTCGCGGCGAGCTGGCCGAGAGCTGGGCCTGGAAAGACCCGCTGACCATGGAAGTGAAGCTGCGCAAGGGCATCATGTACCCCGAAAAGCCGGGTGTGATGGCCGCACGCGAGCTGGTCGCCGACGACGTGATCTACAGCTTCAACCGGCTCGAAAAGAGCCCCAAGAAGACCGCCTTTTACCTTGACCACATCAGCAAGGCCGAAGCGATCGACAAGCACACGGTGCGCTTCAGCTTCAAGGAATTCAACGCCGAGTGGGACTACCGCTTCGGCTGGGGCTACTACTCGGCCATCGTGCCCAAAGAAGTGGTCGAAGCCGGCGCCAACAACTGGAAAAACGTCAACGGCACAGGGCCGTACCTGCTGACCGACTTCCAGGCCGGCAACTCCAACACCTACACCAAGAACCCCAAGTACTGGGACAGCGAAACCATCGGTGGCCAGAAGTACAAGCTGCCCTTCGTCGACAAGATCACCTACCGCACCATCAAGGACGAAGCCACGCGCTACTCGCTGTTGCGCACCGGCAAGCTCGACGTTCTTGAAGTGATCCGCGCCAGCGAGGTCGAAGACCTGAAGAAGCAGGCCCCTGACCTGAAATGGTCACGCGCGCTGGCCATGGCCGGTACCTACCTCGCGATGCGGGTCGACACCAAGCCCTTCGACGACATTCGCGTGCGCCGGGCGATGAACATGGCCGTCAACCGCGAAGACATCGTCAAGTCGATCTACAGTGGCCACGCCGAGGTGTTTGGTTTCCCGATGCACCCCGACTACGTGGGCTACTTCGAGCCGCTGAGCTCCATGCCACAGGCGGTGCAAGACCTCTACACCTACAACCCCGCCAAGGCCAAGCAGCTGCTGGCCGAAGCCGGCTACCCCAACGGCTTCACCTTCAAGGTGCAATACAACGCCGTCAACGGCACGCACGCCGACCTGGTGCAAATGCTCGCGGCCTACTACGAAAAGATCGGCGTCAAGATCGAGATCCAGCCGATGGAGTACCCGGCCTTCCTGTCGGCCATGACCACACGCACCAACGCGCCGCTCTACCTGATGGACAACGGTCACACCAACCCCACCACCACCATCCGCAAGAACTTCGTCAAGGGCCAGGTCTGGAACCCCTCGCAGTGGAACGACCCGAGCTACGAGAAGAAGATGGAAGACGTGCTCAAGGAGCGTGACGAAGGCAAGCGCCAGATCATGCTCAAGGTGATGACGCGCGAGATCCTGGAGAAGGCGCCCTACGTCTGGCTGCCCACGCCCTACAACCACGTGGCCTGGTGGCCTTGGGTCAAAAACTACAACGGCGAGCTGCGTGCCGGTGCCGTGCGCCCTTGGCCGATCTACTCGCGCATCTGGGTCGACCAGGACTTGAAAAAGAAGATGGGGAAATGAGCGAACCCCTGCTTCAAGTGCGCGGCCTGACGACGCGCTTTCGCACCGATCGTGGTGAAGTCACCGCGGTCGACAACGTCTCTTTCGAGGTTGCGCCCGGCGAAACGCTGGCCATCGTCGGCGAGTCGGGTTCGGGCAAAAGCGTCACCGCGCTCTCCATCCTGCGCCTGATCCCCAACCCGCCGGGGCGCATCGAGAGCGGCGAGATCCTGTTCGAGGGCAAAGACCTGGTCAAGCTCAGCGACGAAGAGATTCGCAAGGTGCGCGGTGACCGCATTGCGATGATCTTCCAGGAGCCGATGACTTCGCTGAACCCTACGCTGACGGTGGGCATGCAGATCGCCGAGCCGATGAACCTGCACCGCGGCACGCCGTGGGACAAGGCGCTCGCATCGGCCCGCGAGCTGCTGGGCAAGGTGCGCATCCCCGACGCCGCCGCACGCGCCGGCGCCTACCCGCACCAGTACTCGGGTGGCCAGCGCCAGCGCGCCATGATCGCCATGGCCCTGGCCTGCAAACCCAAGCTCATCATTGCCGACGAGCCCACCACCGCACTCGACGTGACGGTGCAGGCGCAAATTCTTGACCTGCTCAAAGAGCTGACCCGCGAGACGCAGGCCGCGCTCATCCTGATCACCCACGACCTCGGTGTGGTGGCACGTTATGCCGACCGTGTGGCGGTGATGTATGGCGGGCGCATCGTCGAGCAAGCCTCGGCGCGCGACCTGTACAAGAACCCCAGCCACCCCTACACCCGCGGCCTGCTGGCCTCGGTGCCGCGGCTTGATGGGGATGCGACGCAGCGCCTCGTGCCGATTGAAGGTTCACCGCCCGACCTGTCACGCCTGCCCCCGGGTTGTGCCTTCGCACCACGCTGCCGCAATGTGATTGCGCAGTGCTCACAAGAGCGGCCGCAGCTGCGCTCGATCGGTACCAACCACATCATGGCCTGCCTACGCGATGTCACAGCCTGATTTCTGTTTCCCGTTCGCCCTGAGCCTGTCGAAGGGCCGTTCGCATGTCACCAGGGCTTCGACAGGCTCAGCCCGAACGGTGTTGGGTACCGCATGACTCAAGAAGACAACAAACAACCGCTGCTTCGTGTCGAAAACCTGAAGGTTCACTTCCCGGTGTTTGCCGGTGCCGTGCTGCGCAAGCAGGTGGGTGCGGTGAAAGCCGTCGACGGTGTGTCGTTCACCCTCAACCGCGGCGAAACGCTCGGCCTGGTGGGCGAGTCGGGTTGCGGCAAGTCGACCACTGGCCTGGCCGTGCTGCGCATGCTCGACATCACCAGCGGCAAGGTGTTTTTCGAAGGCGACGACATCACCGCGCAAGACAAGCGCACCGGGCGTTTTCGGCGCCGCATGCAGATGGTCTATCAAGACCCGTATGGTTCGCTCAACCCGCGCATGACGGTGGCCGACATCGTCAGCGAGCCGCTCGACGTCTACCGCATCGGCACCCCTGCCGAGCGCAAAACGCGCGTGGCCGAGCTGCTCAAGACGGTGGGCCTGCTGCCCGACATGGCCGACCGCTACCCGCACGAGTTCTCAGGCGGCCAGCGCCAGCGCATTGCCATCGCACGCGCGCTCGCGCTCGAGCCCAGCCTGATCATCTGCGACGAGCCGGTGTCAGCACTTGACGTGTCGATCCAGGCGCAAGTGGTCAACGTGCTGGTCGAGCTGCAGCAGCGCCTGGGCCTGTCGTACCTCTTCATCGCACACGACCTGGCGGTGGTGCGCCACATCAGCCACCGCATCGCGGTGATGTACCTCGGCCGCATCGTTGAAATCGCCTCGCGCGACGACCTCTACCAACGCCCGCTGCACCCCTACACCCGCGCGCTGATGTCGGCCGTGCCGGTGGCCGACCCCGAGATCGAAATGACGCGCCCGCGCGTGGTGGTGACGGGTGAGGTGCCCAGCGCCTTGCGCCCGCCTTCGGGTTGCCGCTTCCACCCGCGTTGCCCCGAAGCCATGGACGTCTGCAAAACCCAAGACCCGCAGCTCAAGAACATGGCCGGCGACCGCGCCGTGGCCTGCCATCTACACGGCGGGCACGACGGCGCGGTGCCGATGAGCATGCCGTTGTCGCAGCGCGCAGCCGTGGCCTGAGCCAGGGCGACCGGCGGGCCCAGCGGCATAATTCAGCGCCCTCCCCACATGGCCGCCCGCAAGCCCGCCACCCCCGCCATGACGCCCGCGACGCTCCCTGCCCAGACTCAGCGATTCCAGGAAAAGCGCGAAGCCATCCTCAGCGCGGCCGCCAACCTGTTCAACCAGCACGGCGTGAAGGGCGCAACGCTGGCCGACATCGCCAGCAGCGTGGGCCTGGTGACCAACAGCGTCACCTACTACTACCGCAAGAAGGAAGACCTGGCCACGGCGTGCTTCCTGCGCGCCATCGAGGTCTTCCGCGGCATCATCGACCAGGCCCATCGTCTCGGCAGCGTCGAAGGGCGGGTGAACGAGTTCTTTCGCCTGCACACGGCCCTGCTGGCCGACATCGACCGCGGCACACACGCGCCGATGATGCAGTTCAACGACATGCGCGCGCTGCCCAGCCCGCATTTCGAGGTGGTGTCCGACGCCTACAACGAGATGTTCCGCCGCCTGCGCGAGCTGCTGCGCACGCCGCAAACAGCCAAGCTCGGTCGCGCCGACCTGGCGGCACGCACCTACACCGTGTTGTCGCTCGCGCACTGGGTGCGCGGCTGGATCGACCGCTATGAAACCGACGAATACGCCCGCATCGCCGAGCGCGTGAGCGACATCGTGATTCACGGCAGTGCAGGCCCGGGCGCGCTGTGGTCAGCGCCTTCGCAGGCCGAGCTGAGCTGGCGCCTCACCAGCGACGAAGACCCCACCTCAGAGGCCTTCTTGCGCGCCGCCTCGTCACTCGTCAACGAGCAGGGTTACCGCGGCGCCTCGGTCGACATGATCTCGGCCAAGCTCAACGTGACCAAGGGCTCGTTCTATCACCACAACGACAACAAAGAAGACCTGATCTCGGCCTGCTTCGAGCGCAGTTTCGGCGTGATCCGGCGTGTGCTCAGCCTGGCCGAGGGCATCGAGGGCAGCGGCTGGGACCGCGCCTGCACCATCTCGCGCTCGCTGGCGCGCTTTCAGTTGTCGCCCGAAGGCCCGCTGCTGCGCCTGGGCGCGACGAGCGCCTTGTCTGACCCGCAGCGCCGCTCTGAAGTGCGCCGCACCATGAGCCGCCTCACCGAGCGGCTGGCCGGTGTGGTGGTCGACGGCATGATGGACGGCTCGGTGCGCCCGCTGCACCCGGTGATCGCCGCACAGGTGGCCAGCGGCTTGGTCAACTCGACGGCCAGCCTGGGCCACTGGGTGCCCGGCATCACACAAGACAACGTGGCCGAGATCTACGTGCGGCCGATGCTGCTCGGCATCTTGTGCCCGCCGAGCGAAACCGCCTGAAATAAGACCGGCCCCGACAAAGGTTGGGCCGAAGCCGAACTCTCCGCTCGGCCCTGAAACCGAGGGTTATCGGCAGTTTCTAGGACCGATTGGCCAGGGGAATTGGTATTTGCATACCGTTCAACCAGCTTGGTCAATCTACTGTTTACAACACTTAGGGGCTGCTTCGTGTCAATATGAGCGTTTTGCGGCACCTGAACCTTGGTTTTGGCCGGGGTTCTCATTTATCCGAGGAAGTTACTTTGGGAAAAGACGTCATCAAAACCAAGATCCAGGCCGACGGTCTGCGTTACAAGGTCAAGGAAGGCGGCTCGCCGTTCGCCAGCGCTGGGGACTTCCAGGCCGGCACCATGTCGTGCTTTTTGTGCGGCAAGCACCGCCCCCGCAACACCCTGAAGACCCGGCGCCTGCTGGGCAAAGCGCAGCATGTGTGCGCTCCCTCCTGCAAGGAAGCCGAAGCAGCTGGCTTGCAGAAGGCCGCCACCACCGCCACGGTCTGAACGAGTTCAACCAAGCGGGCCCGCCGCGGCCCGCTTGGTTGCCTCTTTGTCGCCCGCGGCGACAAACAGCCCGGTTATCGCGTCGCTCGCGCAGAGAAGGCCCGGCGGCGCGATGCTCATTTTTGCGCCGGCCCCGTCTTGGGGTCAACGCCCAGCACCTTCATCGGCTTGACGAGGCTCTGCCGCGCCGCCAGGTAGCCGCCCTACGGCGCGTTGCCAGTCGGTAGCCGTTCGGCGATGTTCGCCACCGTCCATTGCGCGGCACCCTTCAAACCGGCGAGTTCATCCCAAACCATCGGCACCGACACGCCCATGCCCGGCCGCGCCCGCGCCGACCAGGCGCACACCGTGGTCGCGCCCAGCCCGTTGCGCAGGTAGTCGATGAAGATCTTGCCGACGCGGCTTTTCGGCCCGCTCTTGGCCACAAAACGCTGCGGGATCACCTGGGCCATGTGGCCCACGATGGCAGTGTTTCGCTGTGGGAATGCGCCTGCGGCGCGCGCTTGTTCAGTGCACTTCAGGCGGCGATCAGCTGCGCCGGCGCAGCCTTCAGGGCCGCGGCTTCGGTGGCACGTGAGGCGTCGTCCAGCGGGCGCGGTTTCTCGACACCGTAGCCCTGCACATAGTCGACCCCCAGGCGACGCAGCATCTCGATGGTGGCGTCGTTTTGCACAAACTCGGCCACGGTGCGCAAGCCCAGGCGGTGGGCGATGTTGTGGATGGCCTCGACCATCGCAAAGTCGACCGCGTCTTTTGACATGTCTTTCACGAAGGCGCCGTCAATCTTCACGTAGTCGACCGGCAGCCGCTTGAGGTAGGTGAACGACGACATGCCGGCGCCGAAGTCATCGAGTGCAAAACGGCAACCCAGCTCGCGCATGCCGTGCATCATCTGCACCGCCACGTCGAAGTTGCCAACCGCCGCGGTTTCGGTGATCTCAAAGCACACCAGCTCGGGCGCCACACGGTGGGTCTTGAGCTGCTGGCGCACAAAGTCGACCAGCGACGCATCGGCCATCGAGGCACCCGACAGGTTGATGCTGAAGCGCGCCGGCAGTTTGTAGTGCTTGGCGAAACCGGCGTGCATCTGCAGCGCTTTCGAGATCACCCAACGGTCGATCGACGGCATCAGGCCGTAACGTTCGGCGGCGGGGATGAAGGCCATCGGCGCGACGATCTTGCCTTCGTCGTCTAGCAGGCGGATCAGCACTTCAACACTCTCGAAGCCGCCGCCGCTCTCTTGGATCGAGGCAATGCGCTGCGCGTAGAGCACGAAGCGGTCTTCGGTCAGCGCCTTTTGCAGGCGCGAGTACCAGTCGAGCTCGCCGTTGCGCGTGGCGACCGCCGTGTCGGCGTCGTCGTACACATGCACCCGGTTGCGGCCCGCTTCCTTGGCGACGTAGCACGCCGAGTCGGCCACACGCAGCAGGTCGGAGCGGTTGTACTGGTGCGCCTTGAAGGGCACCACGCCGATGCTCACGGTGAGCTGGAAGGAGCGCCCTTCCCACACGAACAGAAGCTCGCTGATGCGCTGGCGCAAAGCCTCGGCCACACGCAGTGCTGGCTCCAGCGGGCACGCTTCGAGCAGCACCGCAAACTCGTCGCCGCCCAGCCGCGCCAAAGTGTCTTGTTTGCGGATCTCTTGTGCAAGCAGCGCCGTCACCTGCTTGAGCAGCTGGTCGCCCGCCGCATGGCCACAGGTGTCGTTGACCACCTTGAACTGGTCGAGGTCGAGGCAGATCACCACGCCCAGGGCCTCGGGGTTGTCGGTGGCGAGCGCTGTGTCCAGGCGCAGCTCGAAGGCGGCGCGGTTGAGCAGGCCGGTGAGCAGGTCATGGCTCGCCTGGTGCGACATCTCGGCGGCCAGCTTCTTGGCCGGGCTCACGTCGTGAAAGACCAGCACCGCACCCACGGCCATGCCGTCGCGGCCCAGGATCGGCGCAGCCGAATCTTCGATCGAGCGGTGCGCCCCGTTGCGATGCACCAGCACCGAGTCGCGCACCGCGCGTGGTGGCGCACCGGGGCGCGCCAGCTCGGCCAGGCCATGGCTCAAGCGCTCGCGGGTGTGGGCATGCACGAGAGACGCCACGTCCGAGATCGGCTTGCCAATGGCTTCGGCGGCAGGCCAGCCGGTCATCACTTCGGCCGCAGGGTTGAGGTAGGTGATGCGCCCGAGGTGGTTGGTGGTGGCCACGCCATCGACGATGGAACGCAGCGTCACTTCGAGCAGCTCTTTTTCGTGGAACACCCGCAACTCGGCCTGCTCTTTTTCGACCACGGTGCGGCGCAGGCGGCTGCTCTGGCGCGCGAGCACCAGGGTGATGGCGATGATCACCAGGCCGGCCAGGCCGGCGGTGGCGATCGAGCGCTTGCGCAGGGCTTCAAAGCCCGCCATCGAGGTGGCGGCCGGCACGGCCACCATGGCGTAGAGGTCTTGCCCCGGCACCTGGGTCACCGAGGTGAAGCGCGCCACGCGGTCGGTGGGGCTGGGGGTGGGCGTCATGCTGCGGTCGATGCGCTTGGCGGCGCGCATCATGCGCTCGCCGTCGATCAGGTCGCCCGAGGTCTGGCGCTCGTCAGACAAGCGCGAGCGAAAGATGCCCTCGGCGCCGAGCACACCCACCACGTTGCCCGCGTGCTCGTTGACGCGAAAGCCTTCGGTCAGCAGCGCAGCGTCAAGCGCCATCAAGACGGCACCGGCAAAGCTGCCGTCGCTGCGCTGTAGCTGCTTGCCCGCGGGTACCAGCCAGCGCTGCAGCTCTTCAAAAAACACCGGCTCGGTGACCGCCAGGCCAGGGCGTGTCCAGGAGGCTTGGAAGTGCTGGCGGTCGGCCACGTGGCTGACCTTGCTCGGCACCGCACCCGGCGCGCTGGTCTTGGCAAAGACGTGCCCGGCGTGGTCGGCCAGGGCCACCGACACCCGGCCCGACGGGGCGAGCAAGCCGGTCTTTTCAAGCTCGACCAAGTCGACGTTGCCGTTGTTCTCTTGGTAATGTTTGACCAGCGAGGCGGTCTGGTTCATCTGGTCGAGCAAGCGCTGCACGCGGTCGCTCAGGCGCTGCGAGGCGGCGTCGACTTCGCTGTAGGCGAGCTGCACGCTGCTGGAGTAGGCCTTCTCCAGCATCCACCAGGTGGCGCCGGCGAGCGCAAGCAGCAAGGTACCCGCCACGGCAAATGCCGTGACGTACAAGCGCGAGCTAGAAGACAGAGCCCGCTGCGAGCGGGCGACAGGTGCAGACATGGCGCGTAAACCAGGAGTTCATGGGTGATATCGGGCAACGGGCGGGTGGGCTTGAGCGCACAAACGTTCTGTGAGGCGCTACGCCCAACGGAAACGCAGGCATCTGTGACGAATTGGGCAAATGGCCGTTGCTTAGAAATTCTGGTATGCCCGTTTTGGCGCTCTCTTCTGGGCCCATAAAACCACGTGTTTTCACTATAAAAAACTGGCTGCTTATCAACCATGATGCTGGCGCCTTTCTGTCGGTTTCATCGAATAAAAAGTATGGCGCAGTGATCAACCCCAACGGAGAAAACAACATGACCCCCCAGTGCATCACCCACGCGCTTCGCGGCAGCGCCCTGGCGGCCGCCCTGGCCCTGGCGCCCACCCTCGCCAGCGCACAAGCGACTGAGAAGCCCCAGCACGGCGGCTCGCTCAGCATCGGCACCCTCTTCATCACGCTCAATGCCCTCTCGTGGGACCCGGCCGACTGGTCCTGGAAGCTCAACAACGACGCCGGCCTGGTCTACGAGCAGCTGTTCGCGGCCGACCTGAACAAGGCACGCCACCGTGGCGGCACCCACCGCTTCGTGGCCGATGCTTGGCTGCCGCCCGACGCCATCCGCGGCGAGCTGGCCGAGAGCTGGGTCACGAAAGACAACCCCCTGCGCGTCGAGATCCAGTTGCGCAAGGGTGTGATGTTCCCGGCCAAGGCTGGCGTGATGGAAGCACGCGAGCTGACCGCCGAAGACGTGGTCTACAGCTTCGAGCGCCTGACCAAGAGCCCCAAGCAGCAGCGCGGCTACTTCGACCACGTGGCCAAGGTCGAGGCCACCGGCAAGCACTCGGTGGTGTTCACCTTCAAGAACTACAACTCCGAGTGGGATTACCGTTTCGGCTGGGGCTACTACTCGGCCATCGTGCCCAAGGAGGTGAGCACCGCGGGCGCCGGCAACTGGAAAAACGTCAACGGTAGCGGGCCCTACCTGCTGAGCGACTACGTGCAAGGCAGCTCCAGCAGCTTCACCAAGAACCCCGGCTACTGGGACAAGGAGAAGATCGGTGGCGTGGACTACAAGCTGCCCTTCGCCGACAAGATCAGCTACCGCATCATCAAGGAAGAGGCCACCGCGCTGACCGCGCTGCGCGCGGCCAAGCTCGACGTGCTGGAACTGGTGAGCTGGAGCGCCATCGACGAGCTGAAGAAGACGGCGCCCAAGCTCAAGACCTCGAAGTGGCTGGGCCTCTCCGGCACGGTGATTGCGATGCGCAGCGACCAGAAGCCGTTTGACGATGTGCGTGTGCGCCGTGCGCTCAACATGGCCATCAACAAGCAGGAGATCATCAAGACCTACTACGGCGGCAACGCCGAGATGTTCGTACACCCGCAGCACCCCGATTACGCCGGTTACTACGAGCCGCTGTCGGCGATGCCCGAGTCGATCAAGGAGCTCTACACCTACGACCCGCAGAAGGCGAAGAAGCTGCTGGCCGAGGCGGGTTACCCCAACGGCTTCACGTTCAAGGTGCAAGTCAGCAGCAACACGCAGAACCACGACCTGATCACGCTCGTGGGCTCCTACCTCGCGAAAGTGGGCGTGACGATGGAGATGAACCTGACCGAGTTCGGCGCCTACCAGCGCGCCATGGCCATGGGCACCAACGACGCCGGCTACTACATGGTCACCACCATCACCAACCCGACCACCTCGATTCGCAAAAACTTCACCAAGGGCTCGATCTTCAACCCCTCGCGCTGGAACGACCCGGAGTACGACAAGAAGGTGGCGCAGATGCTCACCGAGCCCGACGAAAAGATCCGCCAGATCAAGGTGCGCTTGTTGACGCGCGAGATCCTGGACAAAGCGCCCTACATCTGGCTGCCCGTGCCCTATGTACACACCGCCTGGTGGCCGTGGGTGAAAAACTACGGTGGTGAGTTGCGTGCCGGCGCCGAGCGGCCCGGCCCTATTCACTCACGCATGTGGGTCGACCAGGAGCTTAAGAAGAAGATGGGGTATTGAGGCAGAGGCCTACCGCTTCACGCGGTAGGCCTCACGCAGCTTCTGCTTGTAGAGCTTGCCGTTGTCGTGGCGCGGCAGCTCGCCCACGAAATCGACGCTCTTCGGGCATTTGAAGTGCGCCAGCTGCGCGCGGCAGTGCGCAATCAGCTCTTGCGCCAGCGCGTCAGAGGGCAAGTGGCCGTTGTGCAAGGTGGCCACCGCCTTCACCTCTTCGCCCCACTCGTCGTTGGGCACGCCGATCACCCCCACGTCGGCCACGGCCGGGTGCGCGAGCAGCACCGCCTCCACCTCGGCCGGGTAGATGTTCACCCCGCCCGAGATGATGAGGTTGGCACTGCGGTCGGTCAAAAACAGATAACCGTCTGCATCGAGGTAACCCATGTCGCCCAGCGTGTAGTGCTGACCAACGTAGGCCTGCTCGGTTTTGACCGGGTCTTTGTAGTAGCTGAACCGCGACTCGTCGGGCGCGCGCAGGTAGACCGTGCCCACCTCGCCCGCCGCCAGCTCGGCGCCGTCGTCGCCGAGGATGCGAATGTGCCCCGGCTCCGGCAAGCCCACCGTGCCCGGCTTGCGCAGCCAGGTGGGCGAGTCGACCACGCTGCCCATGCCTTCGGTGGCGGCGTAGTACTCGTGCACGATGGGGCCCAGCCACTCGATCAAGGCACGTTTGACCAGCACCGGGCACGGCGCCGCGCCGTGCAGGATGTACTGCAACGAGTTCAAGCTGTGCGCGCGGCGCACCGCCTCGGGCAGCGACAACATGCGGTGAAACATGGTCGGCACCATGTGCGTGTGGGTGACACGCTGCGCTTCGATCAGCTGCAGCGCACGCTGTGCGTCCCAGCCGTCCATCATCACCACCGCGGCACCAAAAGCGTGGGGCACGGCGAGCGAAAACGACAAGGGCGCCGCGTGGTACAGCGGGCCCGTACACAGGTGCACGCTCACGCCCGGTTGGTAGGCGGCGGCTTCGCTGGTCGGGCTGCCCGCCACGGCGCTGCGGTTCACACCCTTGGGCCGCCCGGTGGTGCCCGAGGTGTAGAGCATGGAGGTGCCCAGCTGCGGGTCACTGATGTCGTGCGCTGCCTGCGCGTGCAACACGGCTTCGTAATCTGCGAAGCCCGGCACCACCCCGCCGATGGCGATGCGTGCGCAGTCGGTGCGTGTGGCGAGGTCGCTGGCCAAGCCGGCAAAGCGTGCATCAAGCAGCAGCGCCTTGGCGTCGGAGTCGTTGACGATGTAGGCCGCTTCATCGGCGGTCAGGTGCCAGTTGATCGGTGTGAAGCGCAAGCCGGCTCGGCGTGTGGCCCAGAACACCTCGGCAAACTCGATGCGGTTGCCGCACATGAGCGCCACACCGTCGCCCGCCTTGAGGCCACGCTCACGCAGGGCGCGCACCAGCTGGTTGCAACGTGCGTTGAGCTCGACAAAGCTGCAGGCACCGGCATCGGTCACCACCGCCTGGCCCTGCGGCATGAACCTCGCCCAGAAGGACACCGCCATGCCGCGCGCCATTGACAGGCCGAGCATCTGCTGCAGGAGCGCAGCGTCGGGCACAAGAGGGGAGTCTGCGTTCATGGTTCAGCCCGCGGAAGTTGCATCGATTGTTCGCCTCGATGCAGCCCGGCGATCATCAGTGCATACCCTCAAAAAAAATGGGGCCGAAGCCCCATTCAAACATGCAGCCGGACTCTTCTCCGGCACCGCCTAGGAAAACGAAATGATCAGAAGTTGTGAGTGATACCCGCCTGGATGGCAGAGCCCGTGCCGCCCGCCGTCGGGGTGTGGCCCGAAGTCAGGAAGTTGTAGGTGCCCACACTGGTGTTTTTGATGTTGACGTAATTGGCGTAGACCGCCGTGCGCTTGGAGAAGTTGTACGAGTAGCCGAGGCCCATCTGCTTCGGGTCGTTGTTGCTCAGGCCCTTGTCGTCGCGCACCATGTAGGCGGCCTTGATGGTGTTGGCGCCAATCGCCCATGAGAAGCCGAGCAACCAATCGTTGACCACCCGGTCGGTTTCAGTGGGGCCAGCGGGAAGCAGGCCGAACTTGTCGAGCTTTTGCGAGTGATAGAACCCCATCACCTTGAAGCCGCTGAAGTCGTAGGACGCGCCTGCCGACCAGACGTGCAGGTTGTTGTCGGCTGCAGCCGTCGCGGCATTGACCTGCGCGATTGGCAAGGTGTTACCCAAGAAGGGCGCCTTGGTCTTGCCGATGGCGCCGGCGAAATACAGCGGCCCCCGGCGGTAACCGGCGCCCAACCCGTCGTAGCGTGAGCCGGTGCCTTCACCCAGCGCCAGCTGCGCGTAGGCATACAAACCCGGCACCCAGGTCGAAGGGATGTGATAGGCCGCCATGTTGCTCGCACGCACGAGCGTGGGCAGCGAAATTGTGGAGGTGTGGAAGACCTGGAAGTTGATGGCAGCCGCCACACCCGCACTGAAGAACGGGTCGAAGACAGTGGTCGGCACGAAGGTCGAGGTGTAGTCGCGGCCCAGGCGCGCTTCGCCCAAGGGCGTGTGCAGGCTCACCGTGACCTTGCGGTTCCAGGTGAGACCACCCGCGGTGGTGGTGCCACTTGTCGAGTTGGTGGTGTTGGTGGTGGCGGCGGCACCGGTGTCACTGCTCGACTGCGACTCCATCACGAAGCCGGCGCGAAAGCCGCCGCCCAGGTCTTCGCTGCCCGTGAAACCCAGCTTGGTGACGTACATGCCGCCATCACGCATCTGCCACAGCGCGTCCTTGCCAGAGGCGCTGACGCGGGTCAGGTTGCCGTCCACACCGCCGTAGATGGTGAGGCTGTCGCGTGACTGCGCTACCGCACCCGCACAAGCTGCCAAGGCTGCCAGCGCAACGATTGATCGTTTCATTGTCTTTGTCTCCTCGTTTTGTGTTCACGCCCGACCTTGAAAAACTCAAGGCCGGGTCGCGGTCTCCACCGTCCACTTGCTCAACTGCTCGGGGCGCCGCGCTTCTCAGGTGTTTCTGGGCGCACGCCTTAGTAGACATTCAGTCTACAAGTGTGAGTTTTGTGCACAAGCGAGGGGAATCCCTCCGTTGCAGTGCACCAAGCAGAACAGGCAGTACGGCCGCGCAGGTGCCGCTGTTCAGCGTTTGGTTGTGCTTCGCCGGGCTGGTTTGGTGGTTTCGGTATGGCGATCTGGCGTCACCGAGGCAGCCCCCGTGCCGAAGCGCTTGCCCACGGCTTGCCAGCCGCCAAGCACAAACTCGGTCCAGACCTCGGCGCTCACCTGTGGCGAAAAACCAAACTTGCGCAGCCCACGCGCGGCCGAGAGCGGCGCGTTGATGGTGATCACCGCAATGATCTGCGCCACCTCGGGCGGCAGCCCGTAGGTGCGCACGGACTTGTCAACGAAGAAGCGTGTGCTGGCCATGCGCTCTTCGCGGTCACGCGGCTGCAGCAGCTGTTGTGTCGAGCGGTCGCTGGCGAGCTCGCGCAGGATCTCGCCGCGCTCGTAGAGGTATTCAAACGCCTTCAGCGTGGCCACGCGCACCAGGTGCTCGAACGGCGTGTCGGGCGGGAAGGCCCCCAGGCCGCGGCCACGCAGCACGCTGTACTCGCGCTCGAGCAGCGCCACCAACAGCTCGTCGCGGCTGGAGAAGTGGCGGTAGATCAGCGCCTTGCTGATGCCCGCGGTGGTGGCCACTTCGTCCAGCGTGCAGTGCAGCAAGCCACGCTGCAGGATGAGCGTGGTCGCGCTGTCCATGATCTGGTCACGCCGCTGCTGCGCCGACAAGCGCGGCTTGGCCGGTGTGCGCTTGGCGGCAGTCACCATGGGCGGGGCTTCAGGCCGCCCGCGGCGTGGTGGCTTGCAGCATCTCGATCAGGTAGCCGTCGGGGTCTTTGGCAAAACCGACCACCACGTTGCCCAGCGCCGCCACGGGGGCGGGCTCGCGCACGATCTCGAGGCCTTCATCGCGAATGCGTTGCGCCAACGCCTTCGGGTCGGGCACGTAGAACACGAGCTTGATGGGCAGGTTTTTGTAGTGGCGCTCGGAGCCGTCGGTCCAGTGCATCAGCACGATGGCCGAGCCGCGGCTGCCTTCGAGGCCGAGCACGATCTCGTCCATGTGGGGCAGCTTGAAGGTCTGCAGTTGTTTCATGCCCAGCACGCGCATGTAGAAGTCGGCCGATCGTTGCAGGTCGCTCACGCCCAGGCCGATGGCCCCCAGGGTGCTGCGT
>JBKJJF010000113.1:0-7923 GCA_046598195.1 Rhizobacter sp.
ATGCTGTTCGCTTAAGCACCAAATCGTCCCCATCCTCCGTTCGGGCTGAGGTATCGAAGCCCAGCGCTGGCCTTCGATACCTCAGGCCGAACGGAGTTAAGCGGACGGTATTCTGTCAGTACCCGTAATTGTCGTTGGCGACCAAACGTCGCACGGCGGCGCCGTCATTGAGGGCTCGGCAGTCAGTGACACGCACGGAAAGATGATCGCCAGAGTCGGGGATCGCGTGACCTGTCCGAAGAAAGGTCACGGAACAAACGTGATCGTTTCTGGAGATTCGACGTTCATCGTCGATGGCCGGCCAATTGCTCGTCATGGCGACAAGACGGCCTGCGGCGCAGTGCTGATTGCCTCGCAATCAGTTACTACAACTTCAAGCGGGGGTTCGTCAGCTTCAGCCGTCGCAGGTCAAGCGACGCAGTCCGCCTCAGCAGCCGCAGCCCTCGCCGCTCAAGCAGCAGTCACTTTTGAATACGACGAACAAGTGCAGCTTTCCGCAGCCAACGGCAAGGCCACGCTAATCGGTCTTCCTTGGTTCATCGAAACGAATGATGGCCGGAAACTCACCGGCACCCTCGGGCCGGAAGGGCAGATGCCACGTACTGACACGCTCATCGAAGGTGAGTACACAACCTACTGGGGCGACGAAGCTCGCGCACGCGCCGAAGGAATCGCATGACCAAACTCGTACAGAGCGCGGTCGTTCGGACGAACAGCGAGAAAGGCTCCATCTGCAAGATCACCATCGAAGCGGTCGCGTTCGATGACCTATGGAAGAACTACCCAAGCGAACGCCCATCGCAAGAACGTCACAAGGAAGACATCAAAGACAAGAACGGCAAGGTCATCGCCAAGAAGGGCGACCTCCTGTATTCAGATCAGTGCGCCATCAAAGTGAGCGTGGCCATTCACGGGGTTGGCGTCGAAATGAAGTCGTTTAACGGCAAAGGTGTTACACGCATCAATGGCAAGAAAGCGGCGCTACGCGCCGAGGAACTTGCCACATGGTTGAAAACCATGCCCTTCTGTGGCCTGCCAACCAAGCCTGAGGCGGTCACAGGGAAGGACTGGCAGACCAAGGTGAAAGGTCGTACCGGAATCGTATTCTTTGCGAACTATTGGACACGCAGCGAAGAAAGCTCGGTCAATCGGTCGGGTGACCACATTGACCTCTGGAATGGCTCCAGATTGACCGCCGCAGGAGCATCCACCTTGTCTACGATTGGTCGCTTTGTCGGGGTCAGCTCACTATTCCCAGGAACCAACTTCGGGTACTCCGACCTTGCAGGTTCGTCTGAAATTCTCTTCTGGGAAGTCAAATGAGAAAAACAGTAATCACCAGCCTGTTTGTTCTCCTCGGCTTCATCAGCACATGGGCCGGTCTGTTTACTTCTAGCCGAATCAACTACTCAGCCGTGCTTGGCGATGCGCACAGAATCCGAAACGGCTGCTGGGAGCTTGATCATTGCGATGTGCCGTGGTGGTACTTAGTTCTCATCGTCGGTGTGCTCTTGCTTCCGACATTGATTCACGGTACTGCGGGCTATCGCCTAGCAAAGCGAAATGCAAGCCCATCGCACTTCGCAATTGCCGCAATCGTTCTCTTAGCTGCAACATGCCTCTACTACATGTTCGCTGCATTGGTGTCCCACTACGTTTAGCGGTGTGTGCCATACGCGAAGGCCGGAAGCCTGCAAACAAGCGTCCAACCCTTCCATCGAGAGGCCTTGCCCCGGCAAGCCGGGGCATACCTCTCATCTCAAACAATGTGTGGCGTGCCTCAGGCGCCCGAGCGTGGCGGTGGCAAAAACACCTCGATCTGGGCCACGAAGGTTTCAGGCTCGATCGGTTTGGAGAAGTAGCCGTCGAAGCCCGCGAGCCCCACCCTCTGTTGTTCATCACCCGCCATCGAAAACGCCGTGACCGCGACGATGGGGATTTGCGCGCAGGCGGCGTCGAGCTTGACCTGTTCAAGCACACCATGGCCGTCAAGCAAAGGCATCTGCAGGTCGCAGATGATCAGGTCGGGGCGCTCGCGCCGGGCCATCGTGACGCCGGCCCTGCCGTCGGCGGCCAACAGCACGCGGTGGCCGCTGTGCGCCAGCAGGTGCTGCGCCAGCTCCAGGTTGGCGGCGTTGTCTTCGATGATCAGGATGCGTGCCATGTCATGCCCTCGCGAGCTGCAGGCTGACGGGGCTGACCAGCAGCAGGGTTACCGCGTCGAATTCGGTCATGTGGAGGCGGTTTTGTCGTGTGGCACCGCACGGAGTGCGGTTCGAACGATTGAACCACCTGGGCGCCCGCAGCACACCTGTCAGAACTCGCAGGGTCACGGGGGCTCGCCGCCGCCGGCCACCCCGGTGACCTCGCCGTCAACCGGAGGCGGCTGACAAGGTGGCTGGATCAGTGGGCGGGCGCCGCTGGCGGCAACAACAAGCGCTCCACCAGCTCGCGCGCGCTGCGGATCTGGTCACCAAAAGGCAAGGCGCCCACGCCGCGGAAGAAGAGGCCTTTCTTCACGTCGCCACGCAGGGCGGCGGCCAGCTGGTTGTCGATGCAAAACTGCCCCCAGCCCGCCAAGCCGTCACGCAGCCCGCACTGGGCGAGGCAGTCAAAGGCCTTGGTGCAACGTTGTTTGACGTGGGCCACGGCCTGCAGCTTGTTTTCGATCTTCAGGTAGGCGCGCAGCCAGGGTGTGGCCACGGCACGCGCCGGCAAGCCGGCCACGCTGGTGAACTCCACCATCTCGTCTTCGCGCGCTCCGGCCAGCACACGTTTGAACTCGATGTGGGCATCGCACTCGTGCGTGACCGCAAACGGGGTGCCCAGCTGCACAGCCGCCGCGCCGAGCGACTGCAGGCGGGCGATGTCGTGGTAGCTGCGCACGCCGCCAGCGGCAATCAGCGGCACTTCGCGCTCGATGCCAGCCGAGCGCAGGAAGGCCAGCGCCTGCGGCAGCACGTTCTCAAAATCGAAGCGCGGGTCGTTCAGGTCGGCGATTTTTGCGGCGCCCAGGTGGCCACCGGCCAGGCGCGGGTGTTCGATCACGATGGCGTCGGGCAGGCGCTTCTTGCGCTCCCACTTTTTCACCACCAGTTGCACACCGCGGGCATCCGACAAGATCGGGATCAGCATCGCCTGCGGGTGGTCTTGTGCCAGGTCGGGCAAGTCGAGCGGCAGGCCGGCGCCCACCACCACGGCGTCGATGCCACATTCGAGCGCGCGTTTCACCGAGGGGCCATATTCGCTGACCGCGCGCATCACGTTGATGGCCAGCAGGCCGCGGCCCTGCGAGCCTTCGCGCGCGGCGTGTATCTCGCGTTCCAGGGCTTCGAGGTTGGCGGCGTCGATGATCTGCCGTGTGTCGTCGTCGCGCCCTGGGCGGGCGGCCAGGCCTTGGGTGCGCGCCATCAGGTCGGGGTGGTGCCGGCGCAAGTCGACCGATGAGATGGTGCCCACGCCCCCCAACGCGGCCACGCTGCCGGCCAGCTTGTGGGCCGACACGCCCACGCCCATGCCGCCTTGCACGATGGGCAGCAGCGTGCGACCGCCCAGGCTCAGGGGGGCCAGCCCGCCTTGCAGCAGCAGCGGCGCGAGTTCAGGGTGGACGTGGCTCAGGTTCAGGGGTGCAGACATGCTGGAAGCCTATCGACGCACCCCGAACGTGGGTTTGCGATGCATCAAACCTTCTGGCCGCCGCCCGGTGCGTAGCTGCTGTCAATCTCGTTGAAGATGGCGTGGCCGTCGTCGGCGAGCAGGTGCTGGGTGAATGGGCCGGTGCCACTGTGCTCGGCCAATGAGGCGGCGACGAAGCTGCCGCTCTTCACGTCGAACACATACACCTCGCCCTCTTCGATCACATAGTGCCAGCCATGCAAGGCCAGCGCCCCGGCATCGACTCGCTCGCGCACCATCGGGTAGTCCATCAAGCGCTGCAGCTGCAGCACCACGGCGCGCTGTTCGGTGCGCCGCAGGGCCTCGGGTGTCACCTGCACCGGCAGCGTGGCCTCGCGGCCCAGTTCGAGCCAGGCTTTCAAGTTGGGGGCCTGTGGCGACACGCCCTCGTAGAGCGCACGAATGCCACCGCAATGGCTGTGGCCGCAGACCACGATGTGGGTGACGTGGAGGTTGAGCACCGCGAACTCGATGGCTGCAGCGGTGCCGTGGTAACCCGTGCTGCCGTCGTGCGGCGGGACGAAGGCGCCCACGTTGCGAACGATGAAAAGTTCGCCGGGGCCCGTGCCGGTCAGCAGATAGGGGACGAGACGTGAGTCGCTGCAGCCAATGAAAAGGATCGTCGGGTGCTGGCCCTCGCGCACCAGGTCTTGGAACCGTTCTTGCACCCCGGGGAAGGTGTGCTCATGGAAGCTGCGCAGGCGTTGCAGCAGTTCGTCGGGCATGGCGACTACGGCCCGGCGCCGGGCCGCCCCAAGCCGGGCGGCGCCCCTTGGGGGCAGGAGCGCAGCGACTGGGGGGCGTTCATTGCACCAACGGTGTGTCGGCCGAATCCAGCGCCACGCCCACCACGTCGGCCTGCCCGGCCAGCAGTTGAAGGTATTGGCGCAAGGCCGTCACGTAGGTCTGCTGGCGCAAGGCCATGGCCACGGCACCGCGAACGGTCTCAAACTCTTGTGCCGCCCCACCCTCGCGCTCCAGCACCTCGACCACGTGCAACCCGAAACGGCTGTGCACCAGGCGTGGCAACACACCCACTTCCACATGGCCGAACAGCTCTTTGGCAAACTCGGGCGCGCAGTCGGTCGGTTGCAACCAGCCCAGCTCGCCGCCGTCTGCGCCGCTCGGGCAGTTGGACAACTCACCGGCTGACTTGCCAAACCGGTCGCTGGTGCTGCCGTCGTGGCAGCGCACGTCGAGCAGGCAGGCCTCAGCCCGGTTGCGCAGGCCCACCACATCGACCCCCGGTGTCACGGCGAACAGGATGTGGCGCACCCTCACCCGCTCGCCGGTGCGGTAGCGCGCCGGGTGGGCCGCATGGTGGCGCCGGCAGGCTTCATCAAGCGGCTCGGGCATTTGCAGCTCACGCTCCAGCAGGGCTTCGATGCCACTCGAAGCGGCTTCGCTGATCACGCCATCGCTGGGTGCCGGGTCGGCCGCATCGAGCACACCGGCCTGCATGGCCGCCTGGCGCAGCAGCTCGGTGCAGGCGCGCTGGCGCAGTTCTTCGGTCGACAAGGTTTCGGCTTGTTTGTTCAAGGCCACGCCGTTGATGCGGGCCACCCGTGGCGGCTCGGCCTGCGGGCTGGCTTGGGTCGTGGAGAAGCTGCTGAAGTCGACGGTTTCGCTGAGCATGGGGTGCCCTTTCAGACGCGTGCGTCAGGTCGACGCGGTTCGTTGTGGCCGGCCGGCACGTTGAGGCGCCGGCTGCGCACCACCTGGTGCGGGCGGAACAAAAAGGCCACGGTGGCAAAGCCGCTCCACACATGCACCAGCCGGCTGAACGGGAACAACAAGAAGATCGTCATGCCCAGGATCAGGTGAACGATGTAGGGCCAGTCGAGCGCGATGAGCGCTTCGGCGTGCGGGCGGAAGGTCACGACACCTTGCGCCCAGTCGGCCAGGATCAGCATGGCCGAAGCGTCCTTGTGCCCGAACGAATACGGCAGCGTGATGAGGCCGATCACCAGCTGCACCCACAGGATCAGCAGGATGGCGATGTCGGTGCGGCGGCTGGTCAGGCGAATGCGCGGGTCGAACAGCCTGCGATACAGCAGCAGGCTCAGGCCCACGAAGCACACGATACCCGCCAGGCCACCCGAGTAGATGGCCATGCGTTGTTTGTCGGGTGCGCTGATGAAACCTTCGTAGAACCAGTGCGGCGTCAACAGCCCCACGAAGTGCCCGACGAACAGGAACAGGATGCCGATGTGAAAGAGGTTGCTGCCCCAGCGCAGCGTGCCGGTGCGCAGCATCTGCGACGAGTCGCTTTTCCAGGTGTACTGATCACGGTCGAAGCGCGCCAGGCTACCCATCAGGAAAACCGCCAGACAGATGTACGGGTAAACGGTGAAGAAGAAGTTGTGCAGGTAAGAGATCACGGGGTTCATGTGCTCGCTCCTTGGCGTGGGCCTTGTCGTGGGCCTTGGGGTGCGGCTTTGCGCACCACCTGGATCGGTTGCGGTTGGCCGGGCTTGGCCTGGCCCTTGGACGAGCAGCCATCGAACACCACCGGCTCGGCCCAGCTCTCGTCGAGCGGCTCCTCGGCGGCGGGTTTGACCGGCTGCGCCTTTTCGCCTGCCAGCTCCAGCAAGGCGCCCAGCACGCTGGCGTATGGGCTCTCGCGCTGCTGCAAGGCGCCGAAGATCGCGTTGAAGATGTGCGCCATCTCGCCGAGAAAGGCCTTGGCTTCGCGCGGTGGCTGGGTCGAGACGAACTCAAGCACCGCCGGCAGGTAGTCGGGCAGCTCGCCTTCGGCCAGGATGAGCCCGGCCGTCTCATAGGTCTGCCCCAGGTCGATCATCGCGGGGCCCCGGTCGCGCGAGTCGCCGTGCACATGCTCGAACAGGTGCAGCGAGGTGGCGCGGCCACGGTCGAACAGCTCCACGTAGTCAGCTTCGGCGGCCAAGGGCTCGGCGAGCTGCAGGCCGACCATCAACGCGTCAAGCTCGGCCAGGCGCGGGGCCGCCAGCGCCCGCTCATCGCGCAGCAGCTCGCGCATCTGCGGCAGGTGCTCGCGTGTGGCCGCGTCGGGGTAGCTGAGCAAGGCGGCGAGCACACGCAGGCTCTTTTCCATCGGAGGGGGGTTGTTGCCAAACATGATCAGATCTCCGCCCGAATGGGAATGGTGCGTTTTTTCTCGCTGCCGAAGAGGCTCGTTTCGGTGGTGCCCTCGGAGCAGCCGTTGCCGAAGCTGAAGCCACAACCGCCGCGCACGTTGAAGGTGTTCTCGGCGTACTCGCGGTGGGTGGTGGGGATCACAAAACGGTCTTCGTAGTTGGCGATGGCCATCACCTGGTACATCTCTTCCACCTCGGCCTGGCTGATGCCCACCTGTTGCAGCACCGCGTGGTTGATGCGCCCGTCCACGTGTTTTTCGCGCTGGTAGGCGCGCATCGCCAGCATGCGCTCCAGCGAGCGCACCACCGGCACGGTGTCACCGGCGGTCAACAGGTTGGCCAGGTACTTGACGGGGATGCGCAGCTGGTTCACGTCAGGGATCTCGCCATTGGCACCCACGTGCCCGGCATTGGCCGCAGCACTGATGGGCGACAGCGGCGGCACGTACCAGACCATCGGCAGCGTGCGGTACTCGGGGTGCAGCGGCAGCGCCACCTTCCACTGAACCGCCATCTTGTAGACCGGGCTGTTGCGCGCGGCGTCCATCCACTTGTCGGGAATGCCGTCCACACGCGCCTGCTCGATCACCTTCGGGTCAAACGGGTCGAGGAAGATGTCGAGCTGCGCCTGGTACAGGTCGCGGTCGTGTTCCACGCTGGCCGCTTCTTGAATGCGGTCGGCGTCGTACAGCAGCACGCCCAGGTAGCGAATGCGGCCCACGCAGGTCTCGGAGCACACGGTCGGCTGGCCGGCTTCGATGCGCGGGTAGCAGAAGATGCACTTCTCGGCCTTGCCGCTTTTCCAGTTGTAGTAGATCTTCTTGTACGGGCAGCCCGACACGCACATGCGCCAGCCGCGGCACTTGTCCTGGTCGATCAGCACGATGCCGTCTTCCTCGCGCTTGTAGATCGAGCCCGATGGGCAGGACGCGACACAGGCCGGATTCAGGCAGTGCTCGCACAGGCGCGGCAGGTACATCATGAAGGTGTTCTCGAACTGCCCGTAGATGTCCTTCTGGATCTCGTCGAAGTTCTTGTCCTTGCTGCGCTTGGAGAACTCGCCGCCCAGGATCTCCTCCCAGTTGGGGCCCCAGACGATTTTTTCCATCTGCTTGCCGGTGATCAGGCT
>JBKJJF010000109.1:0-7117 GCA_046598195.1 Rhizobacter sp.
GCGCATCAGCCGGGCATATAAAAAACCACCGGTGAGGTCGGCAAACGAAGGGTAGTCGTCGGAGTCGGTGAACACCGTGGCCATCTGGTGGCGGCGCGCCAGCGCCAGGTACTCGGGCGTCTTGAAACTTTCGTGCCGCACGTCGAGCACGTGGCGCAGCGGCAGGCCTTGCACGGTGGCGGGCAGCAGTTTCAAGAAGGCCTCGAAGTCGGCCGCCTCAAAGCGTTTGCTCGGTGCAAACTGCCACAACACCGGCCCGAGCTTGTCGCCCAGCTCGGCGATGCCGCTGTCGATAAAACGCTGCACCGACTCGCCCGCCTCGGCCAGCACACGCCGGTTGGTCGCAAATCGGTTGGCCTTGAGCGAAAACACAAAGCCCTCGGGCGTCTCACTGCGCCACTTGGCAAAGGTGGCCGGCTTCATCGAGCTGTAATAGGTGCCGTTGACCTCGATCGCAGTGAGTTGGCGAGCGGCGTACTCCAGCTCGCGGCCCTGCGGCCAGCGCTCGGGGTAGAAGTTGTTGCGCCACGGCTCGAAGGTCCAGCCGCCGATGCCCACACGAATGTGGGCTGCGCTCATCGCACACCCCACCCCACAGCAGCCACCAGCAGCAGCGTGAGCACGCCGCTCACCACCATCAGCAAGCGGGTGCGAAGGCGCAAGATTTGCACCGCCTCAACGATGCGTGCGTTCTGCTCAGCCAGGGTTTCGATCAACTGCGCCGACGCCTGCTGCTGCTCACGCAGCTGAACCAGCGCCACTTCGAGCTGGGCCACACGATCCGGCGCTGCGGCGCCGGGTGCAGTGGGCACCGGCACATCGGCCTGCTGGCCGCGGTTGAACATCTTGCGCGCGCCTTTGACGATGCCGGGCGTGGCTTCGATCACGTCGCTCCAGGGAATGATTTTGAGGGCGGTCAACCAACCAATGGCCATGCTGCGGGCTCCCTTGTTGTGGGCAGCCGCGAGTTTCGCACCAAGGGGTCGAACTCAGGAGGGGGTCAGCGAATCGCCATCAATGCGAACCCGGCGACCGACCGCCAAGCCGCCCAGTTGTGTGCGCTGGAAGTGCCGCACATCGCCGTTGTCCATGCGCACCTCGATGCGGTAACCGACCACCTTTTCAGCGCGGTCACGCTCGATCTTGTTGCCCAGAACGGCGCCACCCACGGCACCCACCACGGTGGCGGCTTTTTGGCCGTTGCCATCACCGACTTGGTGGCCCACCACGCCTCCCAGCACACCCCCGGCCACGGCGCCCACACCCGTGCCCTTCGGGCGCTCGGTGAGGGTTTCGATGTGGCGCACCTCGCCCAGGTGAAAGCTGACCACGGGTGGCGATGGCGATGGCGCCGGTGCAGCCGCCTTGGCCTTGGCCTGTGGGTTGGTAACGGGCACGGCCGCCCCGTCTTGCGGCCCGCAGCCGCTCAGAGCGACCAAACACGCCAGAGATGCAACGGCCAGCCAGGCCGTGATGGGGTCGAATCGGGTATTCATGGACATGCTCCTGTGGGCGATACCGCATCGTGAACCCCGCCGCGCCCCGTGGCTGCCTGCCAACACCGCTTGGCGGTGTAGGACAAGCCCGCGTCAGCTCACCAGGTGTCGACCGGCACGCTGCGCTTGTCGCCCACCCGCGACGAGGCCAGGCCGCGCGCCAGCCAGTGGCGCGTTTGCGCGGGGTCGATCACGGCGTCGATCTCCAGCATGGCGGCCATGTTGATCGCCTTGCCACGCTCGTATTGCGCGGCCACCAGCTGGTCGTACAGCGCGTCGCGCTCGGCGCCTTCGGCGGCGGCGGCCAGCTCCCTGCGGTAGCCCAGGCGCACCGCACCTTCGAGGCCCATGCCGCCGAACTCGCCACTCGGCCACGCGGCGGTGAGCGAGGGCGAATGGAAGCCACCACCCGCCATGGCCATCGCACCCAGGCCGTAACCCTTGCGCAGCACGACGGCGAGAAACGGCACCCGCAAGTGGGCGGCAGTGACAAACATGCGGCTCACGTGGCGCACCTGGGCACGCTCTTCGATCTCGGGGCCGACCATAAAACCCGGCGTGTCGATCAGCGACACGATCGGCAGGCCGTGTGCATTGCACAGCTGCATAAAACGGGCGGCCTTGTCGGCCGCGTCGGCGTCTATCGCACCACCGAGATGGGTTGGGTTGTTGGCCATCAAGCCGACCGGGCGGCCTTCGATGCGCGCAAGCGCGCTCAAGATGCCATGGCCGAAGCCGGCCCGCAGCTCCAAGAGTGAGCCGGTGTCGGCCACACCCTGCATCACCTGGCGGATGTCATACGTGCGCACGCGATTTTCAGGCAAGGCCTCGCGCAGGCGGTTCGGGTCACCCGCCGACCACTCGCTCACGCGGCCCTGGAAGAAGCCCAGGTAGTGTTTGGCAGCCGCCACCGCCTGCGCTTCGTCGTCGACCAGCACATCGATCACACCATTGGCGTGTTGCACGCTGCTCGGGCCCACCTGCTCGGGCGTGAACACGCCCAGGCCACCGCCTTCGATCATGGCCGGGCCACCCATGCCGATGTTGCTGTTGCGGGTGGCGATGATCACGTCGCTGCAGCCCAGCAGCGCGGCATTGCCAGCGAAGCAGCGGCCGGCCACGATGCCCACCACCGGCACCTGGCCGCTCAAGCGCGCGTAGCTCGCAAAGGTGTGCAGGTGCAGGCCGGCCACGGTGGACGAGTCGGTGTCACCCGGGCGGCCGCCGCCCCCTTCGGCAAACAGCACCACCGGCAGGCGCTGCTCGAGCGCAATGCCCAGCATGCGGTCGGTCTTCTGGTGGTTGCGCATGCCCTGGGTGCCGGCCAGCACGGTGGCGTCATACGACATCACCACGCAGCGCGATTTTTCTTCACCGAACTGCGCGCTGTTGACGCTGCCGATGCCGGTCACCATGCCGTCGGCGGGTGTGTTCTTGATCAGGTCATCGAGCGCACGGCGGCTGCGCTGCGCGGCAAAGGCCAGCGCGCCGTATTCGGTGAAGCTGCCGTCGTCGCACAGGTCAGCGATGTTTTCGCGCGCCGTGCGCAGCCCCAGGCCATGGCGCTTGGCCACCGCCTCAGCGCGCTGCGCGTCGAGCGTGAAGCCGTGGCGGGTGATCACCTCTTGCAGGTCGGCGCGCAAGGCCGGCGCGGCCGGCGCGGGCGCCGCCTGCGCCACCTGCGCAGCGCTGCCCGCCACGGCAGCACCCAGCGTGAGCAGCAGATCGTCTTCGCTGACCATCTCGCCGGCTTGCACCGCCAGCTGCAGCACCTGCGCGTCGGCCTCGGCGCGGATCTCGTGCTCCATCTTCATGGCTTCGAGCACCAGCAGCAGCTGGCCGGCGCGCACCGCCTCGCCCACGTTGACGGCGAGCTGCACCACGGTGGCGGCCATCGGCGCCTTGATCGAGTTGTGGGAGGTCATTGCCGGTCTCCATGCTTTTTTGTTTGCCTGCGGCACTGTAGCGGCGACGCCGCACGCGGCCTGACACCGCCGTGACAAGCAGGCCTTGGCTCGGTATCGTGCGCGCTCCCCCACAAGGAGCTTCATGCACACTCACCTGCGCACCTGGGCCGCTGCCATCAGCATCGCGGCCTGCGCCCAACTCGCGGCACAACCCGTGCCGCCCGTTCGCACCACGCCCTATCCCGGTGTGATGACGCTTGATGTCGATGCCACCGACCTCGATCACAAGATTTTCAACGTGAAGCAGAGCGTGCCCGTCACAGCCGGGCCGCTGACGCTGTACTACCCACGCTGGCTGCCGGGCACCCATTCGCCCACCGGCAATGTGTCGCGGCTGGCGGGGTTGCGCATGTCAGCGCTGGGCAAGCCGATCGAATGGAAGCGTGACACGCTCGACAGCCACAGCTTCCATGTCGACGTGCCCGCCGGCGCGAGCGCGCTGCAAATCGAGTTCCAGTTTTTGAGCCCGCTTGACAAGGCCGGTGGCCGGGTGGTCGTCACGCCCGAGATCCTGGGCCTGCAATGGCACAACGTGCTGCTCTACCCGGCCGGCCATGCCGCCAGCCAGATCAGCGTGAAACCCCGCCTCACCCTGCCCGCGGGCTGGGGTTTTGGCAGCGCACTCACGCCGGCCGAGCGCCAGGGCGCGAGCGTCACCTTTCAACCCGTGAGCGTGGAAACTCTGGTCGACTCGCCGCTGTTCGCCGGCCGGCACCACCAGCAGCTTGACCTCGACCCCGGCGCAAGCGAAGCCGGCCGCCCACCGGTCTATCTGCACGTGGTGGTCGACGAGGCCAAACAAGGTGTGATCAACGCTGAACAACTGGCCGCACACCGCGCGCTCGTGACACAAGCCGACCGTGTGTTCGGCCCACGCCGTTTTGCACGCTACGACTTTTTGCTCGCGGTGAGCGACCAGTTCAGCGGCATCGGCCTGGAGCACCACCAATCGAGCGAAAACGGCGTGAAGGGCGGTTACTTCACCGACTGGGCCAAGGGCTCGATCAACCGCGACTTGCTGGCGCACGAATACGCCCACTCCTGGAACGGCAAATTCCGCCGCCCCGCCGACCTGTGGACGCCGCACTTCAACACCCCGATGCAGAACACCCTGCTGTGGGTCTACGAAGGGCAGACGCAGTACTGGGGCGCCGTGCTCGCCGCCCGCTCGGGCCTGGTGAGCCAAGCCGACTCGCGCGAGAACCTGGCCACCACCGCCGCCTGGCTCGACGCGCGCGCCGGGCGGGTGTGGCGCAACCTGCAAGACACCACCCACGAGCCCCAGCTGTCGGCGCAAGGCGGGGGCCGCGATTGGCGCGACTGGCAGCGTGGTGGTGACTACTACGACGAGCCGCGCTTGATCTGGCTCGAAGCCGACATGCTGATCCGCGAGCGCTCGCTCGGCACCCGCTCGCTTGACGACTTTGCGCGTAACTTCTTTGGTGTGGAGCCCACACGCCCGGCGCACGACATGCGCCCGCTGCTCTACAGCTTCGACGACGTGGTGCACGAACTCAACCGGGTGCAGCCCCACGACTGGGCGCGGTTTCTGCGCGAGCGGCTCGACACACACGAGCCGCGGGCGCCGCTCGCCGGCATCACCCAAGCGGGCTGGAAACTCGGCTGGAGCGAGCAGCCCAGCGACTATGTGAAAGCGCAGGAGGCTTACGACGAAGCCGCCGATTTCAACTACTCGCTCGGCCTGATGGTGGGCAAGGAAGGCCGGCTCACCCGCGTGGTGTGGGGCAGCCCGGCCTTCCAGGCGGGGCTCACGTCCGGCGCCACACTGCTGGCGGTAAACGGCCGCAGCTACAAGGCCGAGCGCCTGAAAGACGCCATCACCGCAGCCAAGGGCGACGACAAAACCAACGGCAAGATCGAGCTGCTGGTGAAGGTGGGTGACCTGTACCGCACGCTGCCCATCAGCTGGCGCGGCGGCTTGCGTTACCCCCAACTTGAGCGGATCGAGGGCAGTCTCGACCGCTTGAGTGTGTTGTTTGCTCCGCTGAAGTAGCCATCAAAAAGCGCGCCTGCCAGCCGCTTCCGGCTTGCCCCTGCGGCCCGGCGGCGACCCGCAAGGGTGTGGCATCGCCCAACCTGGGCTTTCTGGGTCAGCGTCACCGCCATGGCAGCACAATGCGGCCATGGCACCGACACAAAAACCCACCCTCATCAACGCCCAGTCCTTCGGCGACGCTGCCGCCGCACTGGCCCACGCGACCACCATCTACAACAGCGGCATCGCCCACCTGCGCGACAGCCTGCAGCGCTTCGTGGCCGGTGAAGAACTTGGCAAACACGTGCGCGCCTGCTACCCCTACCTGCGGGTGCACACCGACACCGTGGCACGCGCCGACTCGCGCCTGGCTTATGGCTTCGTGTCCGGCCCCGGCACCTACGAGACCTCGCTGACACGGCCTGACCTGTTCGGCAACTACTACCTGGAGCAGTTCAGCCTGCTGTTGAAGAACCACGGTGTGTCGCTCGAAGTGGGCCTCAGCACGCAGCCGATCCCGGTGCATTTTTCGCTCGCCGAAAACGACCACCTCGAAGGCAGCATGAGCCCCGCGCGCCGCCTGCTGCTGCGCGACCAGTTTGACCTGCCCGACCTGTCGGCCATGGACGACGGCATTGCCAACGGCACCCACGAGCCACCCATCGGCCCCGACGGCCACGCGCGCCACCCGCTGTCGCTCTTCACCGCGCCGCGGGTCGATTACTCGCTGCACCGCCTGCGCCACTACACCGGCACCGTGCCCGAGCATTTCCAGAACTTCGTGCTCTTCACCAACTACCAGTTCTACATCGACGAGTTCATCCAGCTCGGCCACGAGATGATGTCCGACCCGAACTCCGGCTACGCCGCCTTCGTGCAACCGGGCAACGTGGTCGAGCGCCAGCGCGGCGCCCCACCGCAGCCGGGCGACGATCTCGGGGTGGCGCCGCCGCGCCTGCCGCAGATGCCCGCCTACCACCTGGTGCGCGAAGACCGCAGCGGCATCACCATGGTCAACATCGGCGTCGGCCCGGCCAACGCCAAGACCATCACCGACCACATCGCCGTGCTGCGCCCGCATGCGTGGATCATGCTCGGCCACTGCGCCGGCCTGCGCAACACGCAGGCCTTGGGCGACTACGTGCTGGCCCATGGTTATGTGCGCGAAGACCACGTGCTCGACGAAGACCTGCCGCTGTGGGTGCCGATCCCGCCGCTGGCCGAGATTCAGGTGGCGCTGGAATCGGCGGTGGCCGAGGTCACCCAGCTGCAAGGCTACGAGTTGAAGCGCGTGATGCGCACCGGCACGGTCGCAAGCACCGACAACCGCAACTGGGAGCTGCTGCCGTTTCACCACCAGCACAGCACGCCGGAGCGGCGCTTTTCGCAATCACGCGCGATCGCACTCGACATGGAAAGCGCCACCATCGCGGCCAACGGCTTCAGGTTCCGCGTGCCCTACGGCACCTTGCTGTGTGTGAGCGACAAGCCGCTGCACGGCGAGATCAAACTCCCCGGCATGGCCAACCACTTTTACCGCGAGCGGGTCGACCAGCATTTGCGCATCGGCATCCGCGCGATGGAGCTGCTGCGCGAACAAGGTGTTGACCAGCTGCACAGCCGCAAGCTGCGCAGCTTTGCCGAGGTGGCGTTTCAGT